>JBBQGC010000014.1:0-93473 GCA_038322705.1 Bryobacterales bacterium
CTGGGACTGGTCCGTCTCTCGGAACTTGTGCATGCCTGAGGCGAGCGTTTTCAGGAGAGCCGGACGCGGGAAATCTGCACCTCCGGTTCGACGAGGGGAGAGTGGGTCGCGGTCTGACTGTCGCCCTCTCTCCTACTCTACCGGCTCGGTTAGCACCACAAGAAACCTACGCGAAAGCATCTCAACGAGTCTCGTTACAACTGGACTGGCAGATGGTATTGCGGAATCCAAAGCAGCAGCGTGGCCGATCTTGGGAGGGCTTACGAAGCTTCGTGCCCCCGGGACTTTTCGCCGCGCCGCCGCACGTCGATATTCAACCGCTTGATCTTCTGGTTCAATGTCGAAAGGGGGATGCGCAAGGCTTCCGCCGCGTCCGTCTGGCTCCAGTTCGATGCCTCGAGCGCCTCGATGATTTTACGGCGTTCGTAGTCGGCCACAATCTCGAACAGCGAAGCGTCGGCGGGAAGATGTCCGCTCTCGTCGCGGCGGATGCGGATGCCGCCAGCCGTCAGTAGATAATCCGGCAGAACGTCCGCTGCAACAGTGGGCGTGCTCGCCAGCACTACCGCGCGCTCGACGACGTTCTCGATCTCGCGTACGTTGCCCGGCCAGTTGTGGTCCATCAGGATCTGCAGCGCCTCGGGCTCGAACCGCAGCGTGACAGCTCCTTGCAGATCGATGAACTTGTCGTTTTCGCGGCAGTATTTCTGGAAGAAGTATTCGATCAGCGGCGGAATATCCTCGCGCCGGTCGCGCAAGGGCGGCAGCACCAGATTGATGACGTTGAGCCGGTAGTACAGGTCCTCGCGGAACCGGCTCTCTTCGACGGCGCGCCGCAGGTCGGAGTTCGTCGCGGCGAGAATGCGCACGTCGACCTTCACCGTCTCACTCGATCCAACGGGCATGAACTCGCGGTCCTGAATCACCCGCAACAACTTGGCCTGGGTCTCTGCGCTGATCGTTCCGATCTCATCGAAGAAAATCGTTCCCCGGTGCGCCAGTTCGAAAACGCCTTTTCGCGTGGCGATTGCTCCGGTGAAGGCGCCGCGGACGTGGCCGAACAGAGTGGACTCCAGCAGCTCCGCCGGAATCGAACTGCTATTCACGGCGATGAAAGGCTGCTCGGCGCGCGTCGAATGGGCGTGTATGGCCTTGGCGATCAGCTCCTTCCCGGTCCCGGTCTCGCCGGTGATCAGGATCGTCGCACGGCTGGGCGCGACTTGCGCGACAAGGTCGAGAGCGCGCAGCATGCGCTCGCTCTTTCCGATAATGTTCGGGAACGCATAGCGCTGCTTGAGCGCACGCTTCAGGTGCTGGTTCTCGGTTTCGAGACGGCGCTTGGCGATCATGCGCTCGATCTCGATCAGCAGTTTCTCGTTGTCCCAGGGCTTCGAGAAGTAGTCGTTGGCGCCGCGTTTCAGCGCTTGCACGGCCACGTCCAGCGACCCGTAAGCGGTGATCATGAAGATCGGCGTTTCGCGGTCGCGCTGGCGGACTTCTTCGAGAACCTCCATGCCGGAACGGTCCGGCATCATGAGATCGAGCAGCACCAGATCGTAGCTGCTGGTCTCCAACTTCTTCAGCCCCTCGGTGGCATTCACCGCCATGTCGACGTTGTAGTTGCCATCGAGCGTGAGCAGCGCTTCCAGGCTCTCGCGGATGTCGGCTTCGTCGTCGATGACCAGGATACGGTCTTGGGCGGGAGCGGGTAGCGGCTCTTCCGGCGGATATCGATCTGACATGTGCTGTGTTTAATTCGATGTGGCCAGGGCGACGGGCGTCGCAGCAGCCTTGCGCGGCGAGGATTCCACCGCACGGACCAGCGGAAGCTCGATCAGGAACGTTGTGCCTTTGCCCAACTGGCTTTCGACTTCGATCGTGCCGCCATGTTCGCGGATGATCCCGTAAGTGACGGATAGCCCCAACCCCGTACCCTTTTTCGGAGCCTTCGTGGTGAAGAACGGATCCCAGATGCGCGCCAGGTGCGCCGGGGCGATTCCGGAACCGGTATCGGCCACCTCGATGCAGACCGCCTCACCCGTGGTCCAGGTGCGCACCGCCAGGATCCCACCGTCCTGCATCGCATCGCGCGCGTTCAGGAACAGGTTGAGAAATACTTGCTGCAGCTTGCCGGCGTTGCCTTTCAGCTTGGGAAGCGTTTCGGCGAGCTGCAATTCGGAGCTGACCGAAGTTTTCTGCAATTGGTGATCGATGAGGCCCATCGTTTCCCGGATTGTGCGGTTCACATCCAGGTCCACGAAGTCCGTGGTGGAGGTGCGGGAGAAATTGAGCAGCGAGTTGACGATCTCGCTTGCACGGAAGGTTTGCTTGGCGATCTTTTCGAGCAGCTTCGATTTCTGCTCGTCGCCGCTTACCTGCTTGGCGAGCATCTGCGCATAGGTCGATATCACCGCCAGAGGCGTGTTCACTTCGTGCGCAACGCCTGCCGCCATCAACCCGATCGAGCTCAGCTTGTCGGCCTGTATCAGCCGGCTCTCCAACTCCGAGCGGTCCGTAATATCGTCGAAGATGATCAGGCGGCCGATCTGGCGGTAGTCTTTGGACACCAGTGGAGCGATGGCCAGGTTGAGGATCGTTTCGCGAACCGGGTTGGAGGCGTGTCCATTCTCGACGCCGTGCAGACTTGGCTTCAGGACAAATTTATAGATGTTATGAACGCCCGTGTCGCCGCGCAGCTCTTCGAACTTCTGATAGAGATCGCCGGGGAAAAGTTCGGAGAGTGTGCGGCCCACGGCATGTTCGCGCGCAATGCCGGTCAGCCGCTCGATCTGCGTGTTCCAGCTTTCGACGCGGTCGTCGAGATCGGCCGCGAGAATCCCGACGTTGATCGATTCGACGATATTCTCGCTGAACTCTTTCAGCCGCTCGTACTCTTCCACCTTGCGCTGAAGCGAGCGGTACAGGCGGGCATTTTCGACCGCGATGCCGACATAACCCGACAGCGTGATCAGAAGCTCGATGTCATCGCTCGAGAGAAAGTCGTCCTTGTCCGTACGGCTCAAGCCCAGGTACGCGATGGTCCGCCCGCGCACCGAACAGGGGATGTAATAGGTCAGGTCCAACTCGGCTATGGCGCGGCGTACCGGTGCGGGCCAGTTGTGCGACACGACATCCAGGACGTGACGCGTGCGCTCGAAGAAAAGGTATGCTTTGTCCGGCCGCGAGGACAGGAAGCTGAGATCGAGAGGCTCACTCTTCACCTTGCGCGTCGCAAACTCGAGATGGAAGCTGCTCTCCTGTTCATCGGCTAAAAAGAACGCGACGTGGCGCATCGACAGCGTGCGCACCAGCCGGTCGGCTACCGAGGACAGCATCTCGCCCAGGTCGGTTTGCGAACCGAGTTCGCGAGCGAATTCGATCAAAGTGCGCCGGTAATCGTACTGTTCTTTATAGAAGACGTGGCGGTCCAGCAACTCCTGGATCCAGGCGCGAATGGGCTGGAACACGACGGTCGCAATCAATATGAGGGCCACCATCGCCGTGCCACTCAGATCGCTGGGGGTCGTGACGGAGAAGATCACCCCGTACAGGATCCCCAATACGGCGAGCGTCGCCAGAGTGTAGGCATAACCCTGTTGGAAGATGACGTCCACATCCATGAGCCGGTAGCGCAGGATTGCGTAGGCCCAGGTTAGCGGCATCAAAGGAAGCGTGATCACCACCATCTTCATCAGATGGCCCGGTACGACTCCGAACAGATACGGCAGAATGTAAATCGCGGTGAACGGCAGCACGCCGACGATGGCGCCGTTCCTCAGCCACAACAACTGCCGGCGGATGATCGGATCCTCGGATTTGGCGTACTGGATCCACAGCGCGCAGGCGCCGGCCAGGTACATTACGCTCAGATGCGCCAGCCACAGCCGGTCCAACGCCCAGCGGATCTCGATTGCGGGAGCGTCGGCGCGAATGGCGCCCCATGCCACGCCGAGGTACACCGCCATCAGGGTGAGCCCTGGCAGATAGATCAAGAATAGACGGCCGCGCCCGGCCAGCCAGCCCCGCCGTTCAGGAAACGTCAGGCAGAAATGAAGAAATATGATCGGAGCGAAAATTCCAGCCGCGACATTTCCGAAGTACATCGCCTCATCGAAGTTGTTCAGCTTTCCGGAGTAATGGAAGCAGGACAGCATGAACGAGGCGAGGCACAGCACATAAAAATGCAGCGCCTTGGGTGCATTCCCACGGCGGAAATAGACGAATAATCCGATCAGCAGGTAGGCCGCACCCGCGCCGTACTGATAGTAAACCGCGGTATCCGTCTTGGGCTCGCGGACAATGACTTTGCTGGTGAAGACCACGCCGTTGCGCTTGATCTCGTAGGCGGCCTCGCTCCAGGCGCGCACGTTGAGCAGGATTTTCGTCGCGTCGAGTGCGTGAGGAATCGGCACGCCGCCGATTGAAACCAGAGTGTCGCCCGTGCGCAAACCCGCCTGGGCGCCGCCGCTGGCCGGTGCAATGTAGGCGGCCTTCACTACGCCATCGCGATCGGACCAGGTTACGCCGTCATCGGGCAGGTGGAAGCGGCGCTGCTGTTGGAAATTTATGCCAGCCGCGATCACCGCCGCGACCGTGACGATCACGAGCAGCGCGCTGATGAGCTGATCCTTGATTTCCTTCAAACCCGTTTCCCCCACTCCGTGCCGGGTGGCTACACACGTTTCCACGAGCTGTGTAGCACGTTTTCAACCAATCGTCAGCGCTGAATGTGATTCGAGTTTACTACGGGTTAGGAGGGGTTCGCAGGTTGTGATCCGGGCCAGATCCGCTTTTCGGAATACCACTACCGGGAAGTGTAGGATGCCGGATACGGGATGAGCCCGCACCCGGCGTTGCAGGTTAGTGCTTTTTGATCCGTGTGCAGGCCGTTTCCGCGCCCGCCGGGTCGATCGCGGCGTTGCCTTCCACGATTTCTATGATTTTGCCTTGGGGGTCGATAACAAAGGTTGCTCGATTATCCAAACGCATTTGGGCGATAAACACGCCATATTTTTGTCCCACCGAGCCGTCGTGGTCGCTGAGCAGCGGGTAGGTTGCGTTGAGTTCCTTGGCCCAGTGCGCGAGCGTGGGCATAAAATCCGTGCTCACTGCGAGCACTTGTGCATCGGCCGTCTCGAATTTGCCAATACCAGACTGGTAGGCTGTAAGTTCCTTCGTTCAACCACCGGTGAATGCGGCGGGGAAGAAGTTGAGCACCACCGTTTTCTTGCCCCGGTAATCGGAGAGTTTGATGGGCTCCTTCTGGGCCGTGTTGGGCAAGGAAAAATCGGGGGCCATGTCGCCCACCTTGAGTTGAGTTTTTGGCGGAGCCGGAGCCTGCTGCGGCTGCGCGCTTGCGGCCAGCCCGGCGCAGACCAGTCCCAGTAATATGCGTTTCATTGTTCCTCGTCGCACTCCCGATGCGATGCGCTGAATCTAGCACGCGGCGGGCGCGGTGTGCAACCTGCGGTGGTCTTGGAGCCGCGCCGTGAGCTGAAAAAGGCCAACTGTCGCTTGCTAACGCGCGCGGCTCTGAATGCCCAACGGTCGCTTGCTGACGCGCGCGGCTCTGATGCGCTTGCTCCTGCTATACCTTTACCCAGCCGCGCGAATTATTGCTCTCGAGAACCTTCTCGAGAAGTTGCATGCCCCATAGGCCGTCGGCGAACGTGGGATAGTCGATCGGCGCGTTGCGGTCGGCAACACGGCGATAGAAGCGTTTGTAAAGCTGCTTGTGCGCGTCGTCGTAGCCTTCGCTGTGGCCGCCGGGTAAATCGGCGAACGCAGCCGCTTCCGGATAGAATAGCGACCCATCTTTGATGATGATCTGATTCGGCGAATTCCTTTCACCGATCCATAACTCGTCGGGACGCTCCTGATTCCACGCGACACCCTTCTTGGTTCCGAAAATCTCGAACTGCAACCGGTTCTTGCACCCGGCCGACAATTGGCTGACTGCGAAGCACCCACGCGCGCGATCGCCCAGATGCAACTGAACAGTCCCGAAATCGTCGGTGTCGATCGTGATCTCTTGATAATCTTCGGGATTTAGCTTCTTTCCGGTGAAGGTCTCCACCGCGACTTTCGGTTTCTTGCGCGTTTTATGGAAGATCTGCAAGTCGGCGCATAACTCAGTGATCTTGAGGTGAGTCAAATACTGGATCATGTCCATCCAGTGTGAGCCGATGTCGCCCATGCAGCGCAGCGCCCCGTTGGACTCACGCTCGACGCGCCAGTTGTAATCGGTATCGTAGAGCAGCCAGTCCTGAAAATAGGTGCCGTTCACCACCAGGATGTCGCCCAAATCGCCATGCTTCACCATCTGCCGGATCTGCTGCACAGCCGGGTAATAACGGAGATTGTGATTTACGCAATTCGGAAGCCCGGTCTTCTCCGCGAGTGCAACCAGCTCTCGCGCTTCGGCGGTATTGAGCGTCAACGGTTTCTCGCATAGAACCGCTTTGCCGCTCTCCAGAGCCGCTTTCGACATCGGCGCGTGAAGGGCGTTTGGTGTGCAGACGTGGACCGCTTCGATCGAGGGGTCCTTCAGCAGCGACTTCCAGTCGGCAGTGGTCCGCTCGATTCCGTACGCCGCGCCGAACTGAGTGGCCTCCTCTTCGCTCACTGCGGCGACGGCAACAATCTCCACATTGCCCAGGCGGCGAATCTGCTCAACGTGTACTTTGCCCATGAAACCGGCGCCGAGCACAGCGGTCTTAATCTTGCGCATGAATTCGGATGAGTCCTTTCTTGGAAAAGTTCGGAACTCACAATGTATCACGCGGCTGCGATGCCGCGACCTATGCAAAAAAGGTCCGAAATGCGCGGGCGATGATTGCCGCGGTTTCGGCCATTGCGCCAACGCGCCGCGGCGCCAATTCATGCCCGGCCCCTTCGATGATCAGCAACTCCGTCGTGCACGGAATCGCCGCGATCGCCGTCTGCAACTCATCCGCTGAGCCGAACGGATCGCGGCTGCCGTGCACGAACAGACACGGAGTGCGCAGGGCAGGGAAGTGCGCAGTGCGCAACTGTTGCGGCTTGCGCGGAGGATGCAGCGGATAGGACAGCAGCAGCAATCCGCTGAGCACATCCGGATTTTCGGCCGCGAGCATCGACGATTGGCGGCCGCCATAGGAATGCCCGCCGAGAAACACTCGTCCGCCAGACTCGGCTTTCGCGCGCAACGCAGCGTCCAGCAGCCCCGCCCGGTCGCCTTCCGCATCGCCTGGCCGGGGAGGTCCGCCGGGCCGTGCCTCTCGAAAGGGCAGGTTTAGACGCACCACCTCAAGGCTGTCATCCCGCAACGCTTCGTCGACTGCTTTCAACAGTGGCGCGTCGCGATGCGATCCAGCGCCATGTGTCAGCAACAGGCAATCCGGCATGGGCCGCGAATTACGGGCGCGCTTCGAACACGAGATTGAAAGGCGTTTGAGTGGCGCGCCGGAAGCGTGTAAAACCCCCCGCCATCACCACCTCGCGAATGCGCGGCTCGCCTGCTTGCGCACCCAATCCCAACCCGACTTCCTGCGCCCGCGACGCCGGAGTGCACACCATCGTCGAAGCCGAATAGAAGATGCGCCCGATCGGGTTATGATTGTCCTCCGGGTTATCGTTTGCAAACGGCTCAACGATCATCCACGCGCCGTCCGGCTTCAAGGTGCTCAGAACGTGCTTGGACGCCCCGGCCGGATCGCCCATATCATGCAGGCAATCGAAGAATGCGACCAGATCGTATCCGCCGTTGTCCGGATAGCTCTTGGAGCTCGCGACCTCGAACGTGATCTGATCGAGTAGCCCGTCCCTCCCGGCGATATGCCGCGCATATTCAATGGATCCGCTGTGATAGTCGAAGCCGTAGAAGCGCGACTTCGGATACGCCTTGGCCATCAGAATCGTCGACGCGCCGTGGCCGCATCCCACATCGGCTACCGCGGCGCCCGATTTCAACTTCGCTTCCATGCCGTCGAGTGCCGGAATCCACGATGCGATCAAGTTCGCCGCGTAATTGGGCCGGAAGAAACGCTCCGTTCCGAAAAACAGATTTGTATCGTGTTCGTGCCAGCCAACGCCTTCGCCGGTGCGAAACGCTTGAGTGATCTTCGGCTCATCCTTGAACAGGGCCGAGATAACCTGAAACGCGCCGGGCAGATAAGCGGGGCTGTCTTCGACGGTGAGTGCGAGCGCCTGTTCCGGAGGCAGCGTGTAGCGCCGGCTCGCTGCGTTGTAGGTGACGTAGCCGCTGGCTGCGTTCGCATTCAGCCATTCGCGCACATAGCGTTCGTCGGTCTTGGTGCGCGCGGCCAATTCGGCGGGCGTCAGTGGCCCGGCGCCGGCCATCGCGCGATAAAGTCCCAGTTTGTCGCCGATCAAGACGAGCGTGGCGTGCATCGCCGCGCCCATGTCGCCAACCGCTTTCTCCATGAAGGCGTTCAGCTTGGTTTCATCCAGTGGTTGTGCCATTGTGGCCATGCGACAGTCCTCCCAGATCTCAATGCATGGTACGTCAATTGTGGCCGGGTTACAAGGCGCGTCATCGATACGGCGGCATGATATGTTTCTAAGTGCATGGCCACCATTAAGGAAGTTGCCAGCCGTGCTCGCGTTTCCGTAGGCACTGTTTCTAACGTTCTGTGCGGCGTCATTCCGGTGGGTCCGGCCCGGCGCGAGCGGGTGCTGGCGGCAATCCGCAAGTTGGATTATCACCCCAACCACGTTGCACGCAGTCTCAAGATTCGCCAGACAAAAATGATCGGAATGGTGGTGTCCGACATTACCAATTCTTTTTTCCCGCTTGTCGTGCGCGGGGCCGAGGACGCCTTGTGGCAGCACGATTATATGTTGATCACGCTCAACTCCGACGACAAGCCGGAGCGCGAACGGCAGGTGCTTTCCGCTTTGCGCGCGCGGCGGGTGGACGGAATTTTATTGGTTGCCGCCTCGACTTCGGACCTCTCACACATACAAGGCACGCTCGATTCGGGCATTCCCATCGTGTGCATCGATCGCGCGATTACCTCCATCCCGATGGATTGCGTATCGGTGGACAACATCGCAGGCGCGCGGAAGGGCGTCGAACATCTGATCGAGTGCGGACATCGCCGGATTGGAATTCTCACGGGCCCGCTGAGTTTGCAGGTCGCGCGCGACCGGCTGGAGGGCTATCGTCAGGCGCTGGGTGCGGCGGGCATTGCGTCCAACGATGCGCTGGTGCGCGACGCCGCCTTTCGCGCCGAAACGGGATACACGGCGAGTCTCGATCTGTTGCGCCGCGCCGGGCCCACGGCGGTGTTCGCGTCCAACGCAATGATGGCGCTGGGCCTGATGCGCGCCCTAAACGAGCTGAATCTGCGCTGTCCCGAGGATGTCAGTATCGCGGCTTTCGACGACCCCGTGTTCTCGCAATCGCTGCGTCCGGAATTGACCTGCGTCGCGCAACCGGCCTACGAATTGGGATATCGCGGCGCTGAGCTCATGCTGCGCCGTTTGCGCCAACAAGATAGTGAGCCTGCCATCGTGCAGTTCGACACGGAATTGCGCGTACGCCTCTCGACCGGTGCTCCGGCGGCTGAGGCGGCTGCGACGGTGCATTCCGGAACGTATTAACGGACGCGGTTAGCGCGAGCGGAGTGCCGAAGCGGGAGAAGTCGCTGCCGCGCGCCGCGCTGGAACCCAGCAGGCGAGCAACGCGACCGCAGCCCGTAATGCGCATACACCGGCGGGAGTGAGTGGATCGGGTGGCTGCACTTCATATAATGATGCGCGAAGCACACGCGCTCCACCCAGCGCGACGGCGACGCCCAACATCATAGACCGCGACGAGCCGGTCCGGGTCAGGGAAGGGCAGAGGGTTCAGCACCACCGCTTTGAGCGCGCTGAAAATGGTGACATTCGCTCCGATGCCAAGCGCCAGGGTGAGTGCGGCAAGCACGGTGAATCCCGACTGCCTGGCGAGCGCGCGAAACATCGGTATCACTCCGGACAGTATTCGGCCCATGATTCACCTACGGAGCTGGCAGCAAATGGTTACACCAGTAGTGATTGCCAACGCGTCGCGGTGTGGTCGTCTAAGTGAAAGTGTGCGCGCCTGATTTTCACCGGGTTGACGGTGGGCATCGTTGCCGCCCTACTTCTGCTGCGCCGCTTCGGTTCGCTTGGCGTCACCGACCCGTTCGAACCCGGGGCGCTCGCCGGTGCGGCCGTCGTGTTGGCGGCGGCGGGACTGATCGCGTGCCTGGTGCTTTACGCGCGGGCCGGACAGACCCCGTTGTCGCGTTGCGCCTTGAGTAACGCGCGTGAGCCTGGCAGCGCTACCGGATTGCGACTTCGACTGGATTCGCGGTCTGACCATCGGCGGCCACCACGATGTTCGCTTTGCCAGCGCCCGCCAAGGAGCGCGGGATTGGGCCGGCGTTGATCTGATCCAAGCCGTCGTAGGTTCCTTGCGGACCCGCGTAAATGACGGGCACGCTCCGCCCCGCGATCGTAGCAGTCACGTCTTGCGCATTGCGGATGCCCGTGGCATACAGCGTGAGATAGACCTGTTCGGTATCCGGCCCAAGATCGATTGGCCTGGCGACGATATTGTGCAACGCATCCACATCGTAGACGGGCTCGATCGGCTGCGCCACGCCGGCCATTACTCGCACAACGTTCGCCGCCGCGAGCGCGGAGGGGTTCAATTCAAAAAGACCGGGTGCTACGCTGGCAACCTGAATTGTCGTTGTAACGGAGGAAGGCGCGACGATGACCGTGGCCGGGCCGGAGCGCGTACCCGGAGGAATCTCGAAATTCACCTGCGTCGGCGAGACGAAGAAGAGAGGAGCGGTTCGCACGGCGCCCGCCGAGTCCTTTACAGTGACAGTGGTTCCGCCAAGTGTTAGCGGAAGAGCGCCGGGTTGCGCGATCGCCGTCGCGCTCGCGAGTCCTGCCCCCAAGATCGTGGCGATCGACCCCGCCGCCAGTGGGCCCTCCCAACTGCTGGCCGCGGAAACTGTCGCAACGGCCGCCAACGTCGCGGGCTGCGTTTCGTGAAAGGTCACCGCTTGATAGCGTGCGCCCGAAGCGTCGCGTGTCTCGGTCACCGAGTCGATCGAGGCGGAGAAATAATAAGGATGCGTCGTTGCACGGTCCAAGCCGCCCGGCATGGCGTAGTGCAACGTGAACGGCCGGTTGAGCAACTGCTGCGAAGTGATGTAGCCCACCAGCGCGTGTTCGAAATCGTGATACGCGCTCTTCCACTGCCACACCTTCGGAAAATCAAGCTGCGGCGTGTTGGAGCCGTAGTTCACGCCGTTCCAAACTTCGCCGTGCTGGTGATCGACGAAATATTGGAACCAGTACTGGTTGGTTTGCGGCAGCGGTTGGGCGGCGCCTGGATGATCTAATCCGAGCGTTCCCGCCAATTGATCGAGTTCGCAGTATACCCACCAGTTCTTGTTCTTGTCGACCGCGCCCCCGGCGAGAACACCTCCCGCCCAGGAGCCGTCCTCGGCGAGATAGGCCCGTTGCAAATGCCTGCGGCCGTTCTGTGTGCCGAAGTTGACCAGACCGTAATCGCCAGTGATTTGGCCGGTCCAACGTAACATCCACAACGCCTTGCTGGTGTGTCCGAAATCGACCCCGGTGGACGCGAGATTCCTGTCGGCCGGTGTGTCTGCGGCAAGAAACATGAGGTTGTCCGAGGGCGAATAGAACGTGCCCATAATCGACCGCGACAGAGTGGTGAGGCTCTGCTTCCATTGGGTCTGGTAAGGCTCCGGCAGAATCGGCGTCAACAGAACCAGGTAAGTGTTCATCTGATCCAGATCGGAGACAAGTTGTTTGTGATTGTTCGCGCCAGGCAGCCACTGCATGGTTCCGAAGGAGTCGTTATAGTACACGTACTGGATGTAATCCTTGATCGCAACGATTGAGGGTAAGACATCCGGATCGCGAGTCAAGTAGTAGTAGAAAGCAAGCCCGAGTAAGCCGTAGCCAAGCTGCTGCGGATCGCGCTGGTTGCGGTCGACACCCCACATCCCGGTCGTCAGATCGAGTTGAGTGTACATGCCGCCTTGCGGGTCGATTGCGTTGGCGCGGATGTAGTCGATTCCGGCTTTCATCCACGCGAGATAGCGCGCATCGCCGGTGAGATGGTACGCTACTCCGTACCCAAAAGTCTGGCGCGAGAGTGACACCAGATATCGCTCCGGCGCGTTGAGATAGCCGTTGCCGGCGATGGGCGGACACGGGTGTTTGAAATCAAGAAGCGACCCATCGTCGCATCGCGTGGATGGAAACGCGCCCACCGGATTTCCGAGCGCATCGGGAAGTGTCCAGAACGGCAGCAGATCGTTATTCAGGTGGTTGAGCCAGGCTGCCCCATCCGGCAGCGCCGCGGTTTGAGCAGCAGCGGCCGCCGCCAGCAGGAATGCGAGACAGAGAACAAGGCGTGTATGTTTCACTGGTTGACTCAGAGTTCGATCTTTACTGTAGTGCTGGCTTCCGACATCGTGGCGCCCTGCTTGACTGTCGCCTTTACCTCATAACTACCGGGCGGAATCGATGCGGCGGGAATCGTCATGACGTACGGGATTCTGCCGAGGGCATCGGCTGCGGGCAGAGGCATCGGCACTTTGGTAAGGCTTTTTCCATTCTGCAGGAATTCGATGTCGACACCCGGCTTCGCGGAGATCGAAGGATCCTGATACACGATGAAGAACAGGCGTACCGCTGAGTTCGCGGCTTTCGGAACGCTCGTGTTCAACGTGGGCGTGATGCTACCGCCCTGAAATTGGAACGGATCGTTCGGATCGAGTCCTTTCACGTTCGGCGTGTAGGAACGAACGGCAGTCAGCGACGAGATGCCGACCCCGTTTGCATGAGGGGCGATGACAAATTCCGACCGCCGGGCACCCGTCTTGCCGCTCTCGCGATCCATAACAGCGCTCTCTAAGGTGTACTTGCCGGGCGGAATCGTCAGCGACATCTTGTCGACAAAATTGCCCATCTTCAACTGATCGGGAGTCACTTGCAGCGACCGGTCGCGGGTCATTCGCTGAACCTCGGCGCCTTCGGAGTTTTTCACCAACGCGGCAAGCGAGAAGTGAACATTGAGTGTCTTCTTTACCGGATCGGTCCGCGACTGCAGAACATGCAGGGGAACTTCGACCAGGATTTCCATGTCGGTCGCGCCGGTCCGGGGCCGCAGCAGAACGACGGCGGCACGGAATTCGGAGTCATCGGTGAAATTGCCGTCCGAGATCACTTTCAGCAGCGGTACTTCAAAGGGCTGCATGCCCGATGCGCGCAACTCCGCCGGAAGTGCGAAGTAACCATTGCGTGCGTGGACAATCACATTTTTGCGGCTGACCTCTACCTTGATTTTCCGGAAGCTGCCGTCATAATTCTTGATTCCCGGATTGTAAAAAAGCTCGTAATAACTGTCGAGTTCCTCATTCACCTGGCGCAGCGGACCGCGCAGGTCATTGCTGTCGCCAATCAGAAATCCACCCGTAGAGTCGGCGAGCTCCCGGAGTGGAATTTGCACATTCGCCCGGGCGGCGCTCTCCGCATTGTCCCCGGCCATCATCTCCTCGCGGCTGACCGGCCCCGAAGTATTTCGCATAGTGGCTGCGCTGGCATTGGCGGCGCTCGTCAATTGTGACGCGGCTTCCGAATTCTGAGAAACGCTGCTGACCCCGCGAGTATCCAGCGCATAAATTGCGACATTGGCGTGGTTCGCCATCCCGATCAGATTGCGAAACGGAATATCCAACTCGGGAGTTACCGTCATTCCCGTTGTGAAATAGAGAATCGATTTCCGGCCCGGAATCTGTTCCAATCCCTGTGTCATCGAACCGAAAGCGGCGATCGACAACCGGGCATCCATTCCAATGACGGGCGCGTCCATGCGAAGCATCTCGAGCATGACTTTCGCGAGCAGCCCATCCAGCGATTGAGAAGCAGGCGCTGAGACCGCACTCTTCAACGTGGCCTTGATCGCGTCCGAATCGGACACCAGAGCCGCGGTAGCAACTCCCGATGTCGCACGGTCGATGGCTTTGTCCAGCGCCGCCTTGTCCGTGGTAAATGGCTGGAGCACCAACAGTCGCGTGTTGATGGCCACGACCGAGTAGTAAACGTTGCCGCCCTGCCCGGCCTTGATGAAATCCAAAGCCGCGGTTCTCGCGATCTTTCGCTGGTCGGCCTCACTGCCGCGAGTGTCGCCCGAGCCGCCCGGCCGCGAACTCAACCTCGAGACGTCGGTTTGCAAATTGTTACCCGCATCCGCACGGCTGAGACTCGATGCCGTTTCAAACACCAATGTCACCAACCGGATTTGACTAAGCCGGTCGAGCGGCGTCTTACCACCCGCGGCGCCGATCGCGTCTGCGCCCTGTACCAGGCGGAAGTTCGTGATTTCCTGTTTCGTGCCGTTATCAAGAACCGTCAAGTCTTGCGGCTTCAGGTCCGTGACAAGCTTCCCCTTCTTATCGCGGACCACGACGTCCAGCAACACTTGATCGCTGGCAACTACGGGCTCGGGCAAGATGACTGCCGCTACCAGCGTGGCCGTCAAAACCATCATCGGAATCGGGCAAGACTTCATGGTTGAGATGAGTCTATCAATTTCCGCAGCCGTTTGAACTCGTTCTGCTCACGCAACGCATCCGCCTTCCGGCCCAGCCGCGAGTAAGCCGACGCCAGGCTGAAGCGCGCTTCCGGGTTATCGGGAGCGAGTTTGACAGCCAACTCCAGTTCCCGCGCGGCGCCGGCAGCGTCCTCCAACAACAGCAATACCCGGCCGAGCGCGATGTGTGTCGAGAAATCGTCAGAGCTTGTGGCCACCGCACGCTCGCCATATTCGCGCGCAGCCGCAAGTTGGCCGCGTTTGAGGTAGATCATGGTTAACCCCATCAGCGCGGGCACATGTTTCGGATCCCGAACCAGCGCCTGTTTGATCTCCGCAATTCCGCGGGCGGCGTTCTGGAGCATGAGAAACGCTCCGAACCGGTAATGAATGTTCGGCTCCTCCGGAAAATCGCGCACGGCGGTCTCGAACTTTTCCAGCCCCTTCACCGCGTCCTGCTCCATCGCCGACACCATCGCGTCGCCCAGTTCCAGCACCATTTGACGGTCCGCTTCGGGGACATCCTGGGGCAGCCACGGCCTTCTGAGCCCAGCGATGCCCGAGGCCGCCGTTACTTCGGGACTTTTTCCGCCGATGCGCACCAAATCCGTCAAGACGAGTAAGGCGCGCTCGAACGCACCGCTACGGTTCAGAAGCAGAGCCAGATGCAGCCGCGCGGCACGCGACAGCGCCATCTCCTCTTTGAACCCCAGTTGCTCCGTTCGCAACAGGCTCTTGAAGGCAGCATCGTAGTTGCGCAGGCGGTATTCGCACAACCCGTACATCGTCCATGCCGGAACCAGATCGGGCTTCAGAGTTACCAACCGGGAGAAAGACAGCGCGCACTCCGGATAGTCGTCCCGGTCGTAGGCGATCAATCCCAGGTTCCACCAACCCTCGTCCCAGGCCGGCTTCAACAGCAGGGCTTTCTTATAGGATGCGACCGCTTCGTCCAGCCGGTTGCCGTCCCGCGCTTCCGCCGCCTGACGCGACAGGCGCTCGAAGACGGGGGCCGGTTTCGGTTGCCCGGTTGCGGAGTCGGGGGTCACGACGGTGCAGAAAACAACTACAAAAAGCCTGAACATAACGTTAAAACCGTGAGCCGAACTACGCTGCTGCTACTGACAGAAGAATTTTGCTTGTACAACGCGACATAACCCTTGTAGTGCGACCGTAATAGCTCTATACTACCCAACATCGCCACGACGAGACCAGGAAGAGACTGTGTCCGAGCGATCACACATTTTCGGACGGAGAGGGCAGAGAATATGGGACAAAAACCTAGAGGCAGAATCCTCGCTGGATTAGCGCTGTGCATGCTGCCGGCGGCGCACTTGCCCGCGCAATCGATTTACGCCACGCTGACCGGCGTCGTTTCCGATCCGTCTGGGGCCGTCGTGCCAAACGCGATCGTCCGGCTCCGCAACGAGGCGTCCGGCTCCCTGCGCGATTCCGTCACTAACTCGGACGGGTATTACACTTTCGCTTCGGTCCCCGTCGGGAATTACACCTTTGCTCTCGAAGTAGAAGCCAAGGGCTTTGTCACCTATAAAGGGACGGGCATTGCCTTCACGGGCGGCGACAAAAAGAATGTCAATGTCACGCTGACGGTAGGCTCGACGACTGAAACCGTCGAAATCTCGGGCGTCGCCGATGCCGTCACTCCCGTCGATTCCGGCGAGAAGTCATCCACGCTCACAACCAAAGAACTGTCAAACTTCGTCCAAGTCGGCAGTAACGCCGCCGAGTTCATCAAGATCATGCCGGGCTTTGGTATTCAGAACGGCACGTCGAACAAGGCTAATTATTCCGGCGAGACCATCGGCATCAACGGCAACGGCGACGGCGGCAGCCAGAGCCCGTTGAACAACGCATATTCCTATAACGGGCTGCCCAGTAACTCTCTGGACATCACGGCGGACGGGGCGCATGTCTCGGATCCCGGTTGCAACTGCGACACGCCGGTCAATCCGAACTCGGAAATGATCGCCGAGTTCAAAGTGTTGACATCGAATTTCAGCGCCGAGAACCAGAAGGGTCCGGCGGTTATCGAGAGCGTGGCCAAGTCGGGCGGCCGCGAGTTCCACGGTTCGGGATTCTTTTCGGCCCGCAACTATGCGATGAACGCCAACGACTGGCTGTTCAATAAAACCAGCACGCCGCAACCCGAAAACAAGTATTACTTCCCCGGAGTAACATTGGGCGGACCGGTTTTGATTCCTGGGACCGGCTTCAATAAGAACCGGGACAAATTGTTCTTCTTCACCGGCTTCGAATACTTCTATCAGGTGCTCGATACGGGCTTGCTCCGGGCGACAGTTCCGACTGCGGGAATGCTCACGGGCAACTTCTCTCCGAGCGAAATCGCCAAATTGGGAACAATTACCGCGTCCGGCGGCCCTCCCGGACAGTTGAACGATGCAGCCCTTGCGAAGTTTCCAGGAGGCATCATTCCGGCATCTCAGATCGACCCCAACATGGTCGCGCTGATGAAGCTGTACCCCAAGCCGAACGCCAACCCGGACCAGACCGGCGGCTTCAACTACGTCCAGGCCGAAACGTTCAACCAGAACAACACGCAGTGGATGACTCGCGTCGATTACAACATCAGCGATAACACGAAGCTGTACATGCGGTATAACATGCAGCGCGAGACGCAGTTATTCCCGGTGGGTCTGTGGTGGCGGCAAACCGATCAGGTTCCTTATCCGAGTTCCGTTCAGGGAAAGAACCGATCGGATTCCGTGACCGCCTCGCTGACTCATGTATTCAGCCCGTCGCTGACCAATGAATTTGTCTTTGGCTATACTTTCATCGGATTCCCGAACGTGTTCGCGGATCCTTCCAAGGTCGATCGTAAGACCGTTGGCTATAACTATCCCGGCCTCTATAAGAACGGCGTCGCCCAGATCCCGTCTTTCGGCGGTTATGGATGGAACCAGTCGGAAGTGGCGCTGGTTTTCAATCCGGGTGGATTTGAGGCGGGCGGCGCATCGTCCGGCCTGTATGCGAACAAGTACATGCCTAGCTTCAGCGACGGCATCACGAAAATCTGGGGCACACACACGATCAAGGGCGGCTTCTTCTGGGAATGGATCCGGAACGCGCAGCCGAGCAACGGAAGCACTAACGGATATCTAAAGTTCGACAAGGGCGGCACGAATTCGTACGGAAGCGGCTACGCCGATATGGTGACAGGCAATCTATCCGGCGGGTACTCCGATCAGTCGTTCAACCGTTTGAACGACATTGCGTACACCACTTACGAAGGGTTCGTTCAGGATTCGTGGAAGTTCAGCAAACGGTTGACGTTGGAGCTCGGGTTGCGCATGACTCACTTCACTCCGTGGGAGGATCGTCTCGGGTTTGGCTACTCGATTTTCGATTACTCGCAGTACAAGTCGACTTGCCAACCGACCGATTATTGTGGATTTGAATGGAATAAGCGCAATCCCAGCGTTCCCATCGGTGGATTCCCGACCCGAAAACTCTTCTGGCAACCTCGCCTCGGAGCTGCCTACGACTTGACAGGCAAGGGCAAGACAGTGTTGCGCGGCGGCTGGGGACGGTTCTATTACCACTCCGCTCAGTTCACAAACGGCCTCGACGTAGCCGCCGGAGTACAGTCGATCGGCCTTGGCAGCAGCGTAAACGGCCAGCCGCTGTTTGCGAATCAGCTCAGCACGCTTAATTTCAGCAGCCAGGCGTTGTCGCCCGCCGCAGTCGACAGCAAGGACGACCGCCAGCCTTACACCGACAGTTACAGTTTCACCATCGACCAGCGCCTGCCGTGGTCGAGTCTGTTCTCGGTCGCCTACGTGGGTAACCGCAGCAGGGACCTGTCGAATAGTAGCGGAGCGGGCAGTAACATCAACCTCGTCCCGGTCGGGGCGCTGTTAGCCAGCAAAAACGGCGGAACTGACCCTGGTAGTTTGACGGCGAGTGATTTCCGGCCGCTCAAGGGCTTCTCGGACCTTTTCCTCGCCACCAACAACGCGTACGCCAACTACAACTCACTCCAGGCAACCTGGGTCCGTACCAAGGGGCGCTACGTGATCAACTTGAACTACACGTTCTCCAAAGCGATGGGCATCGTCAATCCGAGTTTGGACCAGTTCAATCTCGCGAATAATTACGGCGTCCAGCCCACCAACCGTACCCACATCTTCAATGCCGCCTACTCCATCGAGCTAGGCAACCCGGCCAGGCGCAAGGCCGCGGGTTATCTGGTCAACGGTTGGCAGTTCTCGGGCGTCACGCAGCTTGAGAGCGGTCCCAACCTGACCGGCTTCCAGAGCCAGAATTTCGGACTTAGCTTGAACAGCTTCAAGATTCCCGGGACGGATTATAACGTCAGCAACGCTTCGATTTTGGGAACGACGAACATTCAGCTCAATCCTATCCTGACTTGCGATCCTCGATCCAACCTCGGGCCGAATCAATACATCAATGCGAGCTGCTACTCCATTCCGACCAGCATAGGTCAGAATGGCCCCACGGTAGGTCCGGTCCTTTACGGTCCTGCTTTCTTCAACTCCGATCTGGGACTCTTCAAGAACTTCCAGGTCAAGGAGACACAGAAACTGCAGTTCCGATTCAACGCGTATAACTTCCTGAACCACCCACTGTGGTCGTTCAACGGGAATAATCTGGGTCTCGGCTTCGATGGGACTACCGGGAAGGTGAATACTCCGAACTTTGGGACTGTCACGGAGAAGCAGGGCCGCCGAGTAGTTCAGCTCGCGGTCAAGTACATCTTCTGACCGGTCTCTCACATCGTTAACGTCAGTAGCGGAGGTCGCCTCGAAAGGAGCGGCCTCTTTGCTCGTTTGAAATGCCCCTCGCAGCACGACTCGCATTACTCAGCCTCGCCTCTCCTATTGCCTTCGCCCAAGGCACTCCAATGTCTGCTGCTACCTCCAGTTCTAATTATTGGTCGTCCACCGGCCGGTTTGCCGGATCTTCGCAGTGCGCGGCCTGTCATCCCGCTCAAGCAAAGGATTTTCATCAGAACAGTATGTCGAGGGCGCTCGAACCCGTCGACGCCTGCGCTCTTCTGAAAGGAGATATCCGCTATCAGTGGGCGGGCGGCGGTTATAGTTACTCGATCGTTCGCGCAAATGATAAAGTGCTGTACCGTGTGACTGACGGCAAACAGTCCTTCGAGACTCAGTTACTGTACGCTTTCGGCCAGGGGAAAGCCGGTCAGACCTATGTCTACGCGCTGGATGGCCAGTTCTACGAGACAAGGGTGAGTTACTACGCCAAACTTCATGCGCTCGATGTTACCGTCGGCGCAGCCACTCAGCCAGAAGACTTGCGCGCCGCTGCGGGCAGGCCTCTGGTTTCGAATGACGCTCGTGATTGCTTCGGCTGCCACACCACCGGAGCTCGCCTGGGCGGTGCACTGCAGTTGGATCACTACGAGAGCGGGGTGCAGTGCGAGAGCTGCCACGGGCCGGGCGCCGCGCACATCGACGGCATTCGCACGGGCAAGCTTGCTCCAAAGTCCATCCGTTCTTTGAAAGGCATGGATGCTGAGGAAACCAGCGAAATGTGCGGCGTCTGCCATCGCACTTGGGAGACTGTGATGATGCTGCGAATTACTGGCGTCAGCACAGTCCGGTTTCCTGCGTATCGCTTAACTAACAGCCAATGCTATTCAGTATCGGATTCGCGGATCGCCTGCACGGCGTGTCACAATCCGCACGAGAAACTAGTAAGCGACGACAAGTTCTACGATTCGAAATGCGCCGCTTGCCACAACAAGGGAACTACGGCGGCTACGAAGCGGATGTGTCCGGTCGCCAAACAGGCGTGTACTTCGTGCCATATGCCGCGCCTGGAGCCGCCGCAGACGCATCACGCTTTCGCCGACCATCGGATCCGTGTGGTACGCTCGAAAGCTGCTTACCCCGAGTAGATGCGTACAACGTCTGTCACCCTGATCGCACTGTTCCTTGCCGCTTCCGCCGCGGCTCAGGAGTCACCCGATGCCGTCGTCAAACAGGCGATTCAGGCGCATCAAGCCGGCGACTTCGAGCACGCCATTCAGGGTTACCGGAAGTTTCTTGCGAGTCATCCTGACTCCGCCGACATACGGTCAAATCTCGGCGCAGCCTTGGCGAGTACTGGCCGCTACGACGATGCGATCGCGGAATACCGGCAAGCTCTCAAGCAGGGCACGCGCAATCCACGCATCTGGTTGAACCTGGCGCTCGCGTATTACAAGTCGGGTCAAATCTCGAATGCGACCGAAGAACTGACCGCCCTGCACGCCGCGCAACCAGCCAATCAGCAGGTGACGTTATTACTAGCCGATTGCTGGCTGCGTCAAGGTGAGGATCCTAAAGTCATCGAGCTCTTGACGCCGCTCGAGAAAGAAAATCAGGGCGACCCGGCAATCGCGTACCTTCTGGGCACCGCGCTGCTCCGCAACAAGCAACTCGAACGCGGCCAGCAGATGATTGACCGCATTCTCCGCCATGGCGACTCGGCGGAAGCCCGGCTACTGCTTGGCACCGCGAAGCTGAATGCGCTCGAGTACAACGCTGCCATCGAGGAGTTTGAGATCGCCGTGCAGTTGAATCCGAAACTGCCGGACGTATACTCCTATCTTGGCCGCGCGCACATGGACAGCGGAAACATGGCTGCGGCGCGATCCGATTTCGAGAAGGAACTCGCTCAGAATCCGAATGACTTTCAATCGAACCTGAATCTGGCGGTGTTGCTGAAACAGGATCAGGATTACGATAACGCCCGCAAATCGCTTGACCGTGCCTTGCGAGTTCGGCCCGGCAACTTAGCCGCCTTGTATCAAATCGCGACCATCGATGTCGCTACCGGTAAAGTTGACGACGCCCGCACGAATCTGGAAAATATCGTCAAGCAGGCGCCGGACTTCGTCGAGGCCCACGTATCACTCGCGACAATTTACTATCGCCAGAAGCGGAAAGCCGACGGCGACCGGGAGCGCGCCATCGTGCAGAAGTTGAATGCCGAAAAGCAGGAGAAGGAAGCAGCTTCGAAGCCGTAGCTATGGCTTGGCGTTCGGCTCGGCGATGGTCAACACCTGGTCTGGTTTTACGTCACGCAAAATCTGTTGAACCCGGCTCGGCCACTTGATTTCGATCTCGCGAATCGTCTTCGATGTTCCCAACCCGAAGTGGACCCGCGAATCGCTTGAACAGGCATAACCCGTTGCGGTGGTGGCTTCGTTGTACTGCTTCGCCCCATCCTCGCCCGTAACTCGAATCTGCGCGCCCAAACCCATGCGGTTGCTTTGAGAGCCCACCAACTTCAGCAGTATCCAGTGATTCTCGTTCCTGGAAACATTGTGAAAATACTTCGCCGGGCCATTTAAAGCCGTTACTACCGCGTCAATGCGGCCATCATTGTCCAGATCGCCAAAGGCAACTCCGCGATGCGGCGCGGCCTTCTGAAAATCCGGACCGGCCTGCGCGCTCACATCCTCAAACTTGCCATTACCTAGATTTCGAAATACAGCGTTCGGCTCCTCGTATTTCCGGTTTGAGAATCGCGCGATGTTGTCCAGCACGTTACCGCGAGCGACGAACAGGTCCTTCCAGCCATCGTTGTCGAAGTCGAAAATCCCATTCGACCAACCGGACATGTTGCGCGTGGTCATCAACTGGCTTTGACTGGTAACTTCCCAGAACTGCCCGTCGCCGCGATTGCGATACAGCGGGAACGACTCGTTTTCGATCGCCGTGTGCCAGAGATCCGGGCGTCCGTCATTGTCAACATCGCGAAAATCGACGCCCATGCCTGAGATGGCATTCGCGCTTTGCGAATACGCGACCCCTGTCTCGAATGCGACCTCCTCGAACCTCTTGCCGCCGATGTTGTGAAACAGGAAGTTAGGATGATTATCGTTGGCCACGAAAATGTCCATGAAACCGTCGCCGTCATAATCGGCGATGACAGCCCCCATGCCTTTTCCGGAATGTTTGGCGATACCGGTCTCGACAGACACATCGGTGAACGTGCCGTCGCCGTTGTTGCGATACAGCGTATTTGGAAGCGGCGAGTAATTCTTCGGATGACAGTACGTCCGCGACTCAGGATTCGGACCGCAGAACGGGTCCTTATTCACTTCCCATTTGCAATAATTCGCGACGAACAGATCGGCCCGGCCATCGTTATTGTAATCCACCCACGCCGCGGATACCGACCACATCTTCTTGCCCTCGAGCATGCCGCCGCCCACGCCTGCTTTACTGGTCGTGTCAGTAAATGTGCCATCGTGATTGTTGCGGAACAACTGATTGCGGGTAACGTTTAAAACGTAGATATCCGCCCACCCGTCGTTATCGTAATCTCCAATGGCAACGCCCATGCCGTAACCCGCTCCCGCGACGCCGGCTTTCTCTGTGACATCGGTGAACGTGCCGTCCCGGTTATTGTGAAACAGACGATTCCAATACTTCGGTCCATCTTTCTTGAGAGATGGAATCGACGCGCCGTTGACGAAGTAGACATCAAGATAACCGTCGTTGTCGTAGTCGAGCAGACCCACGCCCGCCACCATCGTTTCCGGTTGGTTCTTATTCGCTGTGGGACAGCTATTCGTCGTAAACTTCAGACCAGCGCGTCCGGCGATCTCCTCGAACGCGATGGTACTCGCCGCCGCGCCCGCCAGAAGCAGGCAGACTCCGGCTACAATGAAGGTCAGGATTTTCACGTCGCGAAACCTTAGTCTAACAACAAGCGCTTATGTGCGGCTCTGCGCAGGCGCATTCTGTGTCCTCCTGACGTTCTGTCTGTCTCCTGCGCGCTCAGCGCCGGCCCCCAACAGGCCCGGCTTCGTCGATGTCGCTTCGCGCTCCAGGTTTTCCTATAAATCGAACAACAGCTTCAAGGTCCGCAAATACTTCCCACAGCCCATGTGCGGCGGAGTCGCTATTTTCGACTTCGACAACGACGGCAAGATGGACATATTCTTCACCAATGGAGCCAGCCTGCCGGAACTGAAGAAGTCCGACCCGTCCTATTACAATTGCCTTCTTCACCAGAAGAACGATGGGACTTTCGAAGACGTGACGGCCAAGGCCGGCCTCCAAGGTGAACATCTCGATTTCAACTTCGGCGTTGCTGTCGGCGATTACGATAACGACGGCTTCGAAGATCTGTTTCTGGCAGGAGCAGGACGGAACGCGCTGTATCACAACAACGGAGATGGCACGTTCACCGATGTTACGGCTGAGTCGGGCGCGGGATCGAAACCGACGAACACTCTGAGCGTGGCCGCGGCATGGTTTGACTACGACAACGACGGCCTGCTGGATCTGATCGTCTCGAATTACACGCTATGGACTCCGCAGCTCGATTTCCGCTGCAGGATGGGCGATCGCGATTATTACTGCGATCCGCGCAGGTACCCCAGCGTTCCTCACCGGCTCTATCACAACCTCGGCCATGGCAAGTTCGCCGATGTCACTGAGAAATCCGGCTTCGCGGCGGCGCCCGGAAAAGGAATGGGTATATCCATCGCCGATTTCAATGGTGACGGCTGGCCCGATGTCTTCATCGCCAACGATACGGAGCCGAATGCGCTGTTCATCAACCAGGGGAACGGAACGTTTGAGGAGCGCGGCATCGAGTTAGGAATTGCGTATAACGACAATGCTCACACCGGATCGTCGATGGGGTCCGATGCTAAAGACTTCGACAACGACGGCAAGGTCGACATATTTTATAACAATCTGATGGGCCAGATCTGGGCTTTGCTGCGAAATACAGGCGATCTGTTCCAGTCGTTATCCCACCTGTCGAAGATTCAAAAGCTGAGTGTCCCTTACTCAGGGTGGAGCGCTGGTTTTATCGATTACAACAACGATGGTTGGAAGGACATTTACTCGGCGAACGGCGATGTGGATATTGTGAGTGAGAAGTCCCCGCAACACGATACCATGTTTGAAAATATCGATGGCAAGACGTTCATGGATGTGTCGGACCAGATGGGTAGCGACTTCTTGAAGGCCGGTTACCAGCGCGGCTCGGCTTTCGGCGACCTCAACAACGACGGCGCTCTCGACATCGTAGTAACCTCTTTGAATGACTCGCCCCGGATCCTGATCAACACGGCGAATAGCGGGAATCATTGGCTGATCCTGAAGCTGGTGGGACACAAAAGCGCGCGCGACGCCATCGGAGCCAAGGTCAAGTTGACCACCGCATCCGGCCGCACCCTGTACAATCACGTCGCCATCAGTGTCGGATTCATGTCCTCCAGCGATAAGCGCGTCCACTTCGGGCTTGGGCAGGAATCGAAAATCGGTTCGGTCGAGATTCTCTGGCCAAGCGGCATTCGCCAGACTCTGAGCGATGTCCAATGCGACCGTTTTCTCCAGATCGAGGAACCCCAGTCAAAGTAGAATCCGTTGACCATCAAGCTCAGTGCAGTACAGGTGCTCGCGTTAGCCGCAGCCGGTCTTCTCGCCGGCCAATGGATGAAGCGGCGCGTGCCGGTGCTGGAGCGGTTCGGGATTCCGGCATCGATTCTGGGCGGTCTGTTGTACGCGGTCGCGGGCATTTTCTGCGACGTCCAACCGGATCTGACCTTGCGCGACGTTCTCATGCTCGCGTGTTTCACCATCATCGGGCTGAACGCGAGCTTCCGTGTGTTACGGCGCGGCGGCATGGAACTGGTGGTGCTTCTTGCCTTGGCGAGTGTAGGCGCGGTCCTTCAGAATCTGCTGGGCATGGGATTGGCGCGCGCCTTGGGCCTCAATCCGCTGATCGGCATATTGACGGGCGCGGTTGCGCTTGCGGGCGGTCCGGCGACGTCGCTGGCGTTCGGCGCTACGTTCGAGCGCGCGGGAGTTGCGGGCGCGGGCACGATCGCACTTGCCTCGGCCACCTTCGGCATCATGGTGTCGGGTCTGATCGCTGGGTCGCTCGGCATCTGGCTGATCGGGCGTTATCATCTCACGCCCTTGGACGCGCACGCCGCCGGCAAGGCTGAAGTGCAAACACCAGCCGGCGCTGAGTTGATGACTCATGTCCTCCTGATCGCAATCGCGATGGGAGCGGGCAGCATCCTGAGTCTCGGAATCGAGCGGGCCGGCTTCGTCCTGCCCGGCTACATCGGGGCAATGATTGTGGCGGCGATCCTGCGCAACGTCGACGACCGGTATCGCTGGTTTGCGATATCGGAGGCGCGACTCGCCGGACTGTTCGAGATTGCGCTTCCACTGTTCATCGTCATAGCCATGTTGACCCTGCGGCTGGGGCAACTCGCGACGCTCGCAGGTCCGATGGTGGCCATTCTGATCGCCCAGGTCGCGTTGACGTGGAGCCTTTCTGCCGGCGTCTTCTGGGTCATGCGGCGCGACTACGATGCGGCCGTCATCGCGACCGGCTACTGCGGCTTCATGCTCGGCATCACGGCCAACGCGCTGGCAACGATGGGCGAAGTGACGCGCCGTTTCGGATCCGCTCCGCGCGCATTCCTGGCCGTGCCGATCGTAGGCGCGTTCCTGATCGACTTTACCAACGCGCTGATTATCACCGCCATGGTCAATTGGGCCGCGCGCTGATCTGGCTACAATCGGGAAGATGCACGCCCTTCGCATGACCATAGTCATCGGCTGCCTTCTCCTGATGCCGTTGGCCGCCGCCGCCGATAAACCAAAGCACTTTCTCTATGTCGCCAGCCCAGGCATCCGCAACTACACCGAGTGGGGCGGGGTCGGTGTTCTGGTGTTCGACATCGACGATGGATACAAGCTGGTGAAGCGCTTCCCCACCTGGAATTACAAACCGGGCGACAAGGTTGAAAACGTCAAGGGCTTTGTTGCGAGCGCGCAGACGGGCCGCATGTACGTGTCGAACATCAATCGCATGATGGCGCTCGACATCGTCACTGGGCGAAAGCTCTGGGACAAAACCTACGAAGGCGGCTGCGACCGCATGGCAATCTCGCCTGATGGGAAAACGCTCTATGTCCCGCAACTGGAGGGTCCCGCGTGGCACGTTGTGGATGCCGCTACAGGCGACGTTATCGCCACAGTCGAGCCGAAATCCGGATCTCATAATACGATCTGGGCCCCGGATGGCTCGCGCGTGTATCTTGCCGGCTTGAAGTCGCCGCTGCTGAGAGTTGCGGATCCGAAGACGAACACCATCGTCGGGACTGTGGGGCCGTTCGCTGCCGGTATTCGTCCATTCACCGTCAACGGATCGAACACGCTCGTATTTGTCAATGTGAACGAGCTGCTGGGCTTTGAAGTGGGAGACATTCAAACCGGCAAAAAGCTGCACCGTGTAGAGGTGGAAGGCTACCAGCAGGGTCCCGTCAAGCGCCACTCCTGTCCGAGCCACGGTATCGCACTCACGCCCGATGAAAAAGAGTTATGGGTGGTGGACGGGGCTAATAACGCCATCCACATTTTCGATGCGACAGTGATGCCGCCAAAACAGGGACTCACGATCAAGGTAAGTGATTTCCCGGGCTGGATCAGCTTCAGCATGGACGGGCGTCAAGCCTATTCCTCTACCGGCGACATTATCGACGCGGCGACAAAGCAGATCATCTCCACACTCAAGGACGAGAAAGGCCATCAGGTTCAGAGCGAGAAGTTACTCGATCTGGAAATCGTGAACGGCAAGGTGACTCGCGCCGGCAATCAGTTCGGCGTCGGGACGAAGCTGAAGTGGGTCCGCTAATCACGCTCGTCGCCATCGGCAAAACAGGCGCTGGCCGCTATGAAATCACAGGAACCGCTACTTCACCGGCGCTCCGATCCACCATGTAATTCCGCCCTCATCCACAACGCCCGCATTGCGATGTCCGTACGGCATGTCTTCCGGCTCCCTCAAAGAATTTGCCCCGGCGGCAAGCGCTTGCGAGTACGTCTCATCAACACTCGGCACCCACAGATATAGCGCGGCGGGCAGAGGTTTCCACTGCTCACTGGCTTGGCCGATCATCAGCAACGAATCGCCGATTTTGATCTCGGCGTGCATGATCGTGTTGTCTGGTTTCCTCTCACACACCGATTCGGTCGCGCCGAAAGCGCGTTTCAGAAACGTGACCTCGGCATCGGCGTCGTTCACGACGAGGTATGGGGTGAGCGTGCGGTAATTATTGGTCGATTCGGCCATGAGCAATCATGCCACAGATGGACCCACTTTTGCCGTCGGCTCCGAATCTCGGATGCCGGCGCAATGGATACCTCCGGCGCGCCAGAGGCGTCCTAGCGGCGGTAAATGGGTCTGTAATCCGCCCTCTCCAGCTTTTCCTTCAGCTGCAGCGCGATATGCCCGAGGTTCATGCACTCCGGTTCGGGGCTTCGGCTGAACAACCGCCACAGACCGTGCGTGGATTCGCCTTGCAGCGAGACGATTCCGTTTCGCTCAGCTCTGGTCAGGGCCAGATTGTAGGTGTAGATTAATTCTGGGCTGAGTAGTCCGCCATTCGCTCACCAACGTCCACTGTATGCACCCATCATCGCCAAAATTGGCTGTCCCGGCCGGATTACCTTCCCACCAAGTTTTCCACAGCCCCCTCCAACCCGCAACCCACCCGCCCTCATCAACATCCCAGCCAAATCCCGCATCCCGCAAAACCGCCGCCTTCGCACCTCCATGCTACTTATTGGTCGAGATGGCAACACCAGCACAGACCTTCGCCAACCGCATGAATGCCCAGGCGAGCACCGGCCCGACCACGCCGGAAGGAAAATCCGCATCCAGCAAGAACGCCACCCACCACGGTCTTACCGCCGCCTTCAACGTCCTGCCGCACGAAAACCGCGAGGACTTCGATGAGCTCGAAGCCGCCTACCGCTCCGAGTTCAACCCTCAAACTCCCCACCAGGAATTCATGCTCGGCCAAATGGTCCAGGCCCGCTGGAAGCTCGACCGCATCCAACGCCTCGAAGCGCTCGCCTTCGAACAAATGCTCACCGAACCCGGCGCCGTTACTGACCCCGATGAGCGCATCCTCGCCGCCCTCGGCCGCTCCGGCAACATCCTCGATAAGCTGCAACGCTACGCCGCCGCGGCCAATCGTTCCTACAACGCCGCGCACCGCGAATTGAAAAAATATCAAGCCGAGACAGCCAAAAACCAGGCGCAATCCGCCCAGGCGTTCATCGATCAATATCTCAATTCACCGAATCCCGGCCCTCAAAAACCGAATTTTCAAAACGAACCCAATCCCGCCGCCGCTGCCCACACCCCCAAGGCAGAGTACAGTAACAAGAGATGAAAACCGCGTGGATCGTTTGCTTGCTTGTCACATGTGCCTTTGCGCAGAGTGACCGTCATGTCGTGGTCATCAGCATCGACGGTTTCGCAAATGCAGCTCTTCAAAATCCGGACACATCGGCGCCCACGCTGCGGCGCTTGATCCGCGAAGGCGCAACAGCTACCGGCGGAATGATACCTGTCAATCCGACCGTCACTTGGCCCAACCACACGGCCATCGTCACCGGTGTCGATGCCAGCCGCCACGGCGTTCTGTATAACGGACTGCCCGTGCGTACTCCCTCGAAGCCCGTGCGGGTCGAGCCGTCGGTTGCCAAAACCGAGCTCGTGCAAGCGCCCACCGTGTACGATCTCGCCCACTCCGCCGGCATGAAGACCGCCGAAGTGGATTGGGTCGCGATCGAAAACGCGCGGGAAATCGACTGGTCGTTTTTCGAAATCCCCAAACCCGAGAGCACCGTCGTGCGCGAGATGATCGGCGCTGGCCTCGTCACGGCGGATCAAATTCAGCGGTTCACCAAGCTCCCCATCGCCTTGCGCGATGAGATTTGGACGGAGGCAGCGGCGTACATTCTTCGCGCCCACCGTCCGAATCTGTTGCTGTATCACCTGCTCACTACCGACAGTGTCCAGCACCGCTACGGCACCGGAGCCCTGGCTGCGCAAACCGCGCTGGCCTTGGCCGACAAGCATGTTCAGCAGCTTCTGGATGCCTTGCAAACCGCCGGAATTCTCGCGCGAACGACGGTGTTCGTCGTCTCCGATCACGGCTTTCACAATGCGAAAAAGCTGATTGAGCCGAATGCGTTACTGCGTCAGAAAGGGCTCTCGCAAACCAGCGGTTGGGACGTGTGGGCCATTCCGGAAGGCGGCACCGCGATGGTCTACATTACCAACGAGGCGCGCCGGGCTGAGTTAACGCCGAAACTGCGTGGGCTATTCGAAGGCGTCGAAGGCATCGAGACCATCATCGGTCCCGGTGAGTTCAAACAGCATGGATTCCCGCCACCCGGACCCAAGTCGCGAATGGCGGACCTTGTGCTTGCCGCCGCCGAAGGTTACGCGTTCGCAGGCGCCATCGATGGCCCCGTTGTAATTCCAATCGCCCCGGGCGCCAACTCCGGCAATCACGGCTATCTTCGCTCCATGCCCGACATGCGCGCCATCTTCATTGCATGGGGCAACGGCATCCGCCCCGGCAGCACCCTCAACGAAATACATAACATCGACGTCGCCCCCACCATCGCCCGCCTGTTAGGCCTAGAAATGAAAAACATAGATGGCCGCGTCCTAACCGAGATTCTCAAATGAGCAACCGTCAACTACCAACTGACCACCGACCACTAACCACTGACCACTGACCACTGACCACTGACCACTGACCACTGACCACTGACCACTAACCACTAACCACTGCCCCAAACCACCCGCCCCCCAACCACCGTCATCACCGGCTCAATCGCCCGTATCTCATCCTCTGGGCACGTCAAGTAATCGCGGTCGATCACCAAGGCATCGGCTAGCTTCCCAACCTCCAGCGATCCACGTTCCTTCTCGGCGAACTGCATCCACGCGACTCCCTGCGAGTACATGCGCAACGCCTGATCGCGCGTGATCCTCTCCTCCGGATAGAATACGGATCCGTCGCGAGTCCGCCGCGTGATCGATATCCACATGTTCAGAAACGGATTGAATGGATTGACCGCATTGTTCTTGTCGTGGCCGATCATGTGATCGCTGCCGCCTGCCACCGGGATGCCCGCCTCGATCACGGTCCGCAGCGGAAAGAACCAGCGCATCTTATCGAGGCCGAATACGCGCGACAGCGCGGGCACATCGTAGTACAGCCAGCCCGGCTGGGCGTCGAGCGCTACGCCCATCTTCTTCATGCGCGCAATCGCCTGCTCGCTCAGGAAACTTCCGTGCATCACGTGATTGCGCATCTCCCGAATCGGCTTCTCGCGGTCGAGCCGTTCGAAAACGTCCAGCAAAGTATCGATCGCCCCGCCGCCTTGCGTGTGCGCCGTGAGTTGCCAGCCTGCCTTCCGCGCCGCGGAGTAGATGCGGTACAACTTCTCGGGATCGACGAACAGAGTGCCTCGCGCTTGCGGATCGGTTTGTCCGTAAAGCTGCCGCCCGAACGGACCATACGGCATCCGCTGATACGCGGTGCCGACGCTCTGCCCTCCATCCAGGGTCACTTTGAATGTCCCGAACTTCAGCATCTCGTCGCCCTGGTTGGTGGTCCACGTCGATGCCCGGATTTCACGCAGCACATCCTCCAACGGGCGCTGTGCATCCGGTCTCCACGTCATCACCACGCGCACGGGCAACCGGCCCTGCTGTTTGAGTTTTGCGTAGAGCCCGGCGTCTTCGGCGGTGATCGCGCGATCTCCCACCGCCGTCAGTCCCGCCGCGGCGTAAAGCTGTAGCATCTGCTCTAACGCTCGTAGCTTCTCGTCTTCGGTGAAGCTCTCGGCCCGCTGCGCCCCTTTCAACAATTGCGCCGCATTGCGCAGAATGCCGTTGGGCTCGCCGTCATCGCCCTTCACCACTTCGCCACCCGGCGGATTGGGCGTATCGCGCGTGATGCCGCTCATCCGCAGAGCCATCGAATTGGCCGACCACACATAGCTCCCATCGAAGGCAACCGGGTGATCCGTAACGACGTCGAGATCCTGGCGCGTCGGGAAGCGCATCTCCTTCAAGCGCGGCGGCAGCGTCCGCGGTACGATGATCCACTCGCCTTTGGGAACCGCCTTTGCGCGCTCCCGGATGTACGCTTGAATCGCCGTGATGCTATCGAGCGGCGGCAGCTTCGCCCGGAACTCGCTCAAACCCGCGCCCAGTGCATGAACGTGCGCATCCGCCAACCCCGGCAACACCGTCTTGCCGTGCAGGTCGATCACGCGAGTCTGTGCGCCGCGCTCGCTCTTCAACACCGCTGCGTCTGCTCCAACGGCACTGATCCGTCCGTTCTTGAACGCGATTGCAGATTGAATGGAGTTGGCGCGGTCAAGCGTGACAATCTTCCCGTTATGCAGTATGAGGTTGGAATCGGCCGCGGCCAGCAGCATGGGAGTGATCGCCCATGCAAAGGAGAACGTATAACGCATATGGTCGATTGTAATTGCCCGCGGCCTCATAATGGAGGTGACGCCCGCCTCCGTTCTCCCATGCACACCAACCGTCTTGCTTCCGAGAAGAGCCCGTACTTACAGCAGCACGCCCACAATCCCGTCGACTGGTACCCATGGGGACCGGAGGCTTTCGAAAAGGCCAAGAGCGAGGACAAGCCGATCTTCCTCTCCGTCGGTTACTCGACCTGCCACTGGTGCCACGTGATGGAGCGCGAGTCGTTCGAAAGCGAGGAGATCGCGGCGGTCCTGAACGCGAACTTCGTCCCCGTCAAAGTGGACCGCGAAGAGCGCCCGGATGTGGATCGCATCTACATGCTCTTCATTCAGGCCACCAGCGGCGGAGGCGGCTGGCCGATGTCCGTCTGGCTGACGCCGGAGCTGAAACCGTTCTTTGGCGGCACCTACTTCCCGCCCGATAACCGTTATGGACGTCCCGGCTTTCGCACCGTGCTCGAGAGCCTCGCGCGGACCTGGGCGCAGGATCGAGCCAAAATCGTCGACTCGAGTATCGAGGTCACTCGCCAGCTCGAGCAGTATGCGGACTCGGGTCAAGCCGCCGCCCGCGCGGACGCGCACGTTCTCGATAGCGCCTTCCATTCGTTCCGCCGGAGCTTCGACAGCCGCCTCGGCGGGTTCGGATCCGCGCCAAAGTTTCCGCGTCCCTCGGTTCACAACTTCCTCGTTCGCTACTACGCCCGGACGAACAACGAGGAAGCGTTGCAGATGGTGCTGACCACGCTTCGTGAGATGGCCAAGGGCGGCATGCACGATCAGATGGGCGGCGGCTTTCACCGATACTCCGTCGACCAGCGATGGTTCGTGCCGCACTTCGAGAAGATGCTGTACGATCAGGCCCAGCTCGCCATCTCGTATCTCGAGGCGTTCCAGATCACCCGCGATGGCTTCTTTGCACAAGTAGCGCGGGACATCTTCGAATACGTCATGCGCGACCTGACTCATCCCGAGGGCGGCTTCTACTCGGCCGAGGATGCCGATAGCGCTTTGTCGGCGAGCCAGCCCGGCGTGAAGGGCGAAGGCGCGTTCTATGTCTGGAGCTACGACGAGCTCGAGCGGCTGCTCGATGCCAGCACCTTCGAATGGATGCGCACCCACTACGGCGTCGAGCGCGAAGGCAATGTCCGCGACGATCCACACGGCGAGTTTCGGGGGCTCAACATCCTCTATGAAGCGCTTCCTGTCGATCGGAACGCGCCCGAGTTCAAAGCCGCGCAGGCCATCTTGATGCAGGCCCGATCCAAACGCGTGCGCCCGCATCTGGACGACAAAGTCCTCACCGCTTGGAACGCGCTCATGATCTCGGCGTTCGCCAAAGGCGCGCAGATATTGGGTGATCCCATCTATGCCGCCGCCGCCCGTAACGCGACGCAGTTCGTTCTGCGCCATATGTACGACCCGGCGAGCGTCGGACTGCTCCGGCGCTTTCGCGAGGGCGAGGCCGCGATTCCCGCGTTCCTCGACGACTACGCGTTCCTGATCGAAGCGCTGCTCGATCGATACGAGACGGACTTCGATACCTACCATCTCGAGCTCGCCGCGCAACTCGCTCGCAAGATGTGCGAGTTGTTCGAGGATCGCGACGCCGGTGGGTTCTTCAGCACTACCGAAGGCGATGCCAATCTGATCATGCGCATGAAGGACGATTACGACGGAGCCGAGCCGTCGGGTAATTCGATGGCGGCGCTGGCGCTGCTTCGTCTGTCCCGCATGACCGGCGAGGATCAATTCGGTGCGCAGGCCGAGCGCACGCTGGCTGCATACGCGGGCCGTATGGCATCGGCGGGAACCGGTCTTCCCCAAATGCTGTGCGCCTTGGCGTACTCGCTGTCGCCGCCACGCCAGGTTGTGCTGGCTGGAGCGAAGGACGAAGCGGGCCCGATGCTCGACGCGCTTCGATCGCGCTTTCTTCCGGACACCAGCGTGTTCGTCCTCGATGACGAGTCGCGCGCAACCCTGAGCCGCCATGAGCCGGCGTTCGAAGGGATGCGGCCGATCGAAGGCCGCGTCACGGCGTACGTTTGCGAGAACTTCGCCTGCCAGTTGCCCGTTACTGCCGTAGCGCAATTGGAGCGCTTGCTACACTAGTTTCGATAACAAAGGAGCCATGAATATGGAGAGACTAGGCGCTACAACGATGAAGGGGAATCCCCTGACCTTGGTGGGACCGGAACTGAAAGCGGGCGATCCGGCACCGGACTTTGACGTAGTAGATAGGACCCTGCAGCCCGTAAACCTGAAGTCCACTGCGGGCGGCGTGCGGATCTTCAGTGTGATTCCATCGCTCGATACTCCGGTGTGCGACGCCCAGACCAAACGCTTCAATGAAGAAGCGGCCAAGCTTCCCGGCATCAAGATCTACACGGTGAGCATGGATCTTCCGTTTGCGCAGTCGCGCTGGTGCGGGGCGTTCGGCGTGGACAACGTCAAGATGCTGTCCGATCACAAGAGCGGCTCGTTCGGCGAGCACTACGGAACGTTGATCAAGGACATGCGCATCGAGAGCCGCGCCATCTTCGTTGTCGATCAGAACGATAAGCTGCGGCATGTCGAATACGTCAAGGAAGTGGCCGACTTCCCGAACTATGAGGCAGCGCTGGACGCCGCCCGTTCAGCCGCCAAGGCTTAAAACCCAAACCGGATCGCGACCGTCCGCCGGGTGTTCACGAAGCTCCTCGAATGGGCCAAAGCGATTCTTGTAACTCATCGAGGGGCACTCCTCAATCCAGTAACCGGGATACGCATAATCCAGGTTCGACTGCTTGGCGTACAGCAGTTGTATGAGAATTGAGTAAGTGCCCGGCGATGTCGCACGCCAGCCCGGATCGTAGAAGCAATACACCAATGAGATCGCGCCGGGCGCCTCGTCCATGAGAGCAACGCCCACTAACCGGTCTCGATCGAAGTACAACCATTGCCGTCCGAGTGTTGCCGCTCCGGACAGGAACTCATCCTGATAAGAGTCGATCGTGGATTCCCGCCGCGCCCAGCCGCGATGCCCATGCATGAACCGGTTGTACAGGTTCAGCAGATCCACATGCTCTGGTGTGACGAACAGCGGGTGAAGCTCGGCTCGTATATTCTCGTTCTTCCTGAGAATGCGCCGCGCTCCCGCATCCGGCTCGAACTGCTGCACGCGGATCCGCACGGTCCGGCATTTCGAACATGCGGGACAGGCGGGACGGAACACCTGCCATCCGAAACGACGGTAGCCGCGAGCCAGCAGATCGGCGTACTCCCCGCCGCCCAAAGCCGTGATCACTCGCAACTCGAGCGACGCGGTCTCGTACGGAAGATACGAGCACTGTCTGGGCTGCTCGATGACGCGCAGTATTTGCCGCATCAGCCGCGGTAAGGCACGTTTAGGCCAGCGCCTGCTTGCAGTACTCGTAGCACTTCCGCACTTCTTCTTCGGGCGTCCCGGTGCCGCGATACTCGTACTCGATATAGGCCGGGATGTTGTACTTCTTGTCCCTGAGCAGTTGCAGCACCTGCTTGATCGGCGTGTCGCCTTCGCCCCATGGCGTGTTCGGCCCGTCGTCTTTCTTCCGATCCTTCAGGTGCAGGTTGGTGATGTGCTCGTGATGCGACTGGATGTACTCGACCGGATCGTAGCCCGATGCAAAGAAGTGGCCCACATCCAAATTCACCGCGAAATGTTTGGACATCGCTATCGCTTTGGCGAAGCTCTCCGGCGTCGCGAATTCATTCGTGTCCTTGGTATTCGAGTGGCCGTGCATTCCGACGGTGATTCCATGCCTATCGGCGAACGGGGCGACGCGCTGCGCCGTGGTGATGGTCGACGAAGCGGTGATCACCTTCACGCCAAGCGCTTTCGCCATCTGGAAACCGCGATCGATCTCCTCGTCGGTAAAGTCGTCGCGGAAGCTGAGGTTGAAGGCGTAGAGCAGAATGCCGGCATCGTCGAACTTCTTCCGGATACCGCGGAAGCCAGCGAGCGGCGTTGTGAGACGCCACTGACGCAGATCCTCGCGGGCCTTCTTGCGATCGACGTTTTCGCCCCTACGCTGCACCGGAACGCCCAGCGAGTTTTCGGCTTGCTGCCCGAACAGTTCACACTCGCCAAGCCCGATGCTCTTCATCAACTGGATCACGCGGTCGATCGGATCGCCTTCGCCCGAACCGGTCACCTGCCGGAAACTGTACGTCTGCACGCCGAGCCGGACGCCCTTTACTTCAGAATCGATCTTGGCCGCCAGCATGGAAGCGGGGAGGCTGGCGAGTGCCATTTTGCCTAAGTCACGTCGGGAATACATAATGAGTTCTATTGTGACGCATCGAATGATCGCGAGTGTATGTTGTGCCGCCGTGCTGGCTGGAGCCGACGCGCGGCTCGGGCTGTTCGATTCGGCCACCGGTGTCGGAGAGACGCCGCAGAAGGGCAGCGTCGAGTTCGACAGTGCCGCCGGCGAATACCGCGTGACGGGCGGCGGCGCGAACATCTGGGCCAAAACAGATGCTTTCCAGTTCGTCTGGAAGCGCATCACCGGAGACGTTGCCATTACCGCGGACGTGCGGTTCGTCGGCGCAGGCGTGAACGCTCACAGGAAGGCCGCGTTGATGATCCGCAAGGATCTGACTCCGGGCGCCGCCTACGCCGATGCCGCGTTGCACGGCGACGGGCTCACTTCCCTGCAATACCGGCCTGCTGCGGACGAACTCACGCTGGAGACGCGCGCCGAAGTGAAAGGGCCGGTGCGGTTGCGTATCGAGCGGCGCGGGAATCAGTTCACGCTGCTGGCCGGCGACAAGGGCGAGCAGTTGAAGTCCACCGGTCCGGTGACCGTGGCGATGCCCGGCGAGGTGTACGCCGGCTTGGCCGTGTCTTCCCACGACGCCGCGGTGCTCGAAACTGCGATCTTCTCGAACGTCAGGATCGAGCAGCTACCTCCCGCACAGACACGCCGGCCGACGCGCAGCAAGATCTCCATCTACGACCTGAAATCGAAATCGGTCGAGGTCGTCTACACCGCTGACAAGATCTTCGAGGCGCCGAACTGGTCGCGCGATGGCAAGTATCTGCTGGTGAACTCGGGCGGCGCCCTATACCGGCTGCCGGTGGGAGTCAAGAACGCCGAACCGCAGAAGTTGGAACTGGGCTCGATTACCGGATGCAACAACGATCACGGCATCTCGCCCGATGGAGCATCGCTCGCTATTTCGGCGCGGCCGCCGTCAGGTTCCGGATCCGCGGTGTACCTCGCTTCGGCGGATGGATCGAACGGGCGCCTGATGACGAGCCGGACGCCGAGCTATTATCACGGCTGGTCGCCCGATGGAAAGTGGCTGGCCTTCACCGCCCAGCGCGACAACAACTTCGACATCTACCGCGTCGCAGTGACCGGTGGTGAAGAGCAGCGCTTGACGTCTCACGCGGGCTACGATGACGGTCCGGATTACTCGCCCGACGGCAAGTGGATCTACATCAATTCCGACCGTACGGGTCAATTCCAGATCTGGCGATTCCCGGCCGATGGTGCCGGCCCGAATGACAGCCGCGCCCAGCAAGTGATCAAAAGCGATCGCGAGGACTGGTTTGCGCATCCCTCGCCCGATGGCAAGTGGATGGTCCTGATCTCGTTCTCCAAAGGAACCAAAGGCCATCCCGCGAATCAAGATGTCGAGCTGCAGATGATGCGGCTGCCCGGAGCCAAGATCAAGGCGGAACAGCCGAAGACGATACTCAAGTTGTTCGGCGGGCAGGGCACCATCAACGTGAACTCGTGGTCGCCGGATTCGAAGCGCTTTGCCTTCGTGAGCTATGAGTTGCTTCCCGCGGATAATGCTGCGCGCCCCAAGATCACTGGCGTGGCAATCGCGCGCGTTCTATCGCGATTTCCTGGGCTATGAGGAGCCGCATTCGCTGCTGACACCCGAGGGCAAGCCGTCGATGACTTTCTTCAAGATCAATGAACGGCAGCGAATAGCAACTTCAACATCAAGGACCCGGCGGTCTCGCAGCACATGAGGCATGTCGGGATCATCGTTACCGAAGTCGAGCCGCAGCGGAAGTTCTACACCGACATCCTCGGCTTCCGCGAGATCTGGCGCGGCAGCAGCAAGGGCGATGTGCTTTCGTGGACGAACATGAAAGTTCCCGACGGTGAGGACGATGTCGAGTTCATGCTGTACAAGGAGCCGCCCGATCCGACACGGCGCGGTAGCGCGCACATCTTGCAATCTCTTCGATCCGGATGGCACGCGCACGGAGTTGATGGAACCGGTTACTGTGAACGGGAAGCCGGCGGCGTGGTCGGATGCGCCGCCGCCGAAGTAAGGTACACCCAAGCCCGATTGCCTGACTTGAGGGTAACCAGAATCCGGCGGTAGTCAGCGGGAGCTTCGTATTCGTCAGCAACAGCCAGTTCGTGCTCCGATACTTCGTAGACCGTGCCGCTAACCGAGTCTTCGGGATTCGAGGCCGGTTCGGCGCTGGCATAGTGCGATTCACCGTCGGAGCCGATGAGCTCCGGGTCAGTTATGGGCACCAAACTCCGCGTGTAGCCCGGCAGCGCATCCTCGCGGCCCGTCAGTTCGCGGCCGAAGTTGGCGATTTGCACGCTCTTGTTCTGAAGCGTTCCGTAAGAGAACAGCAATGGCATCCTTCGATTGTGGTACAAAGGCCCAATGCTTCAGTTTGTGCTGCTGCTCGTCGCTCAGGCGCAGGATCCGCTGGCGCACGTGCCGGCCGCCGATATTGAACGGGGCAAGCGGCTGTACGGCATGAATTGCGGAGGTTGCCACGGGATGGACGGGAATGGCGGCAGCGGTCCGCCTCTCACGCGCGCCAAATTCAAGCGCGCGGCGGACAACGCCGCGCTGATCGAGCTGATCACGAGCGGCATCGCTACAGCCGGCATGCCTCCTTCGTGGCACCTATTGCCCGACGGTCCGCGTCAGATCGCCGCGTATGTGCGAAGCTTGGGCGAGGTGAAGCCGGTTCCGGTTCCGGTGACGGTTAGGTCGTGAAGTTTGACATGTACGGTAAAGGGACGTACAGTATTAGCCGGGAGCCGGAACCATGAAGCAGGAACCTGAAGGCAACCGAACCGCCCGGATCGAGGCGCGCATCACGCCCGCAGCCCTGGCCGTCGTACGCCGCGCCGCCGAAATCCAGGGCCGTTCCCTCAGCGATTTTGTAGTTGCCGCGGCGCAGCAAGCCGCCAGCCGGACCATCGAGGAAACCGAGATCATCCGTCTTTCGGTCGAGGATCAGCGCCTGATCGCCGAGGCGATCCTCAATCCGCCCGAGCCCAGCCCGGCCCTGATACGAGCCTTCGAGCGGCGCCGCGAGTTGTTCGGCGTGGGATGATCCCTGCTCCGTTTCGTCTCGAACCGCTCGGCGATAATCATGAGCGTTCCTTATTCCGTTGCGGAGAAGAAGCGCTGGACCGGTATTTTCAGACCCAGGTGACCCAGGACATCCGCCGCCACGTCGCCAATTGCTTCGTGGCGGTCGAAGCTGTCAGAGGCCAAGTAGCCGCCTATTACACCCTATCGGTGTCAAGCATCCCTATTATCGACCTTCCGCCGGAGGACGCCAAACGCCTGCCGCGCTATCCAACCGTGCCCGCCGTCCGCATCGGTCGCCTGGCTGTAGACCAGCGGTTTCAGCGGCGGGGCCTCGGCGAGGCGATGCTGGCCGACGCCACCGCACGAGCCGTGAAGGCTGATATTGCGGCTTCCATGCTCGTGGTCGATGCCAAGAACGATCAAGCCGTCGCTTTCTATCGCCGCTACGAGTTCCGCGCGATCGCCAGCCAGCCTCAGACGCTGTTCCTGCCACTGGCGACCGCTCAAAAGGTCCTTCTCAAAAGAGCCGTTCACTAATCGTCTTTCGTCCGCAGGTGGGTTAGAAATCGCCACGCCCCGACACGTGAGCACGTTCCTCCAGATTTCATAGACGGCAACCTGCTGTATCGTCTCGTAAAAGGAGCAGGTGCATGGTTGTCTTCCGGTAGGTCGTTGCGTATTCTCAATGCTATGGAACTGCTCACGCCCGACGAGATTGTCCGTCTGTCGCCGCCCGAGCGCCGTGCGCTCATTGCGCAGCTTTGGGACAGTCTCGAACATGAACAACTTCCCATGACCAGTGCGCAGAAGGCGGAACTTGAACGCCGCCTGTCGGCCTTCAATGCGGCCCAGGTTCCGCCGTCAGGGCGGTCTTGATCGAGTGGGGGATTAGGCCGGCGCTTCCGCGAAGCGCTTGACGCTTTGACCGAGCGCATGAGCGCCAATCCCCCGGCAGTTTCCAGTCGTATTCAAGAACGTGCGCCGCGCTCTCGTGCGCCGGTTTCCGTACCCGCTGTTTTTTGTCGTTGAAATCGAAACCCTGTTTGTCATTGCGTGTTTTCCACTGCAGCCGCGATCCGTCGCGGTGAAAAAAGCGCACCTGAGATACGGCTACGCCCAATCACCACCGGCGGTAGGACCAGAACGGTCCTGTTTACTCCATCCAAAAAGAGTGTGATTTCCGTTGTCATGTTCACCGACCTGGCGCGGGCGCTGCTCGGGGTACAATCCCGAGGTCCTCGTGTCACGGAGCTGATGGAGCCCGTTACCGTGGATGGCAAGCCCGCTAAGTGGTCGGACGCTCGGCCTCCGAATTAACGTACACCCACACTTGTTCGCCTGAGCTGAGGGTAACCAGAATCGGCCGCGTGTAGCCGGGTAGGGCATCTTCGCGGCCGGTCAGTTCGCGGCCGAAGTTGGCGATTTGCACCCGCTTGTTCTGAAGCGTTCCGTAAGAGAACAGCAAGGGCATCCTTCGATTGTGGTACAAAGGCCCAATGCTTCAGTTTGTGCTGCTGCTCGCCGCTCAGGCTCAGGATCCGCTGGCGCACGTGCCGGCCGCCGATATCGAACGGGGCAAGCGGCTGTACGGCATGAATTGCGGAGGTTGCCACGGGATGGACGGTAATGGCGGAAGCGGTCCGCCCCTTACCCGGGCCAAGTTCAAGCGTGCAGCGGACAACGCCGCGCTGATCGAGCTGATCACGAGTGGCATCGCTACGGCCGGCATGCCTCCTTCGTGGCACCTGTTGCCCGACGGTCCGCGCCAGATCGCCGCGTATGTGCGCAGCTTGGGCGAGGTGAAATCGGTTCCGCTTCCGGGTGACGTGGATCGCGGAAAACAGGCCTACCGAAGTTCCGCCTGCTCAGGCTGCCACATCGTTAATGGCGAGGGTATAGGCATCGGTCCGGAGCTGACAGGCATTGGCGCGATGCGTACGCCGGCATCTCTCCTACGATCCCTGACTCATCCCGGTGATCCGCCGTCGCCCGCGTTTATGCCGGTCAAAGTGACGACGCGCGAAGGCGAGCAATTGCGCGGCATCCGGGTGAATGAAGACAGTTTCACCATTCAAATCAAGGACGCTCGCAACCGCTTCCACTCATTCCGAAAGGACCGTCTTGAGTCACTGGATAAGGGCGGCAGTTGGATGCCTGCTTACGACAAGCTCCCGCCGGAACAATTGCAGGACATCGTAGCGTATCTCGCGACTCTGCGAGGCGGACAATGACGCGATTCGGGATAGCGTTGCTCGTTGCTCTGAGCGCCGGGGCTCAAGCGCCTTACTCGCGGCTCGTGAACCCCGACAGTGGCTCGTGGTTGACCTATTCGGGCAACTACGCCGCACATCGTTTTTCGCCGATGTCGCAGATCACTCCGGCGAACGTCAGCGGGCTCAAGATGAAGTGGATTTATCAACTCGGGGCGGAGGCGCGCTTCGAAACGTCGCCGATTGTCGCCGATGGTGTGATGTATATCGCCGAGCCGCCCTCGAATGTCACGGCGCTGGATCTAGCCACGGGACGCCGCTTGTGGCGCTGGGAACGCGCGATGCCCAAGGATCTGCAGACGATCGGTTTTGGGCGTACTAATCGCGGAGTAGCGGTGTTGGACGACACGGTTTTCGTAGGAACACTCGACGCGCACATGGTCGCTCTCGATGCGAAATCGGGCGCCGTGCGATGGGATTCGGTGGTGGCGGATTACAAACTCGGCTACTGCATCACAGCCGCGCCGCTGGTGCTGAAGGACCGCGTGATCACCGGCATTAGCGGGGGCGAGGCTGGAATTCGCGGCTTCGTCGATGCATACGACACGAAAACAGGAAAACGTTTGTGGCGGTTTTGGACTATACCCGGTCCAGGGGAAAAGGGTCACGAGAGTTGGACCGGTGATTCGTGGAGGACGGGCGGCGGGTCAACGTGGGTGACCGGGTCGTATGATCCGGAGCTCGATCTGGTGTATTGGGGCGTGGGCAATCCGGGGCCGGATTGGAATGGGGACAGCCGCTCCGGCGACAATCTGTTCACTTGTTCGCTGGTTGCGCTCGATGGATCGACAGGCAAGCTGCGCTGGCACTTTCAATACACGCCGCACGACACGCACGATTGGGATGCAACCGAGATTCCGGTGCTGTTCGAGGCTACGGTACGCGGCCGTCCGCGCAAAGTGGTGGCCATGGCCAATCGGAATGCGTTCTATTACGTTCTGGACCGCGCGACGGGCGAGTTCCTGAAAGGGACCGAATACGCCAAGCAGACGTGGGCCAAGGGCCTGGACGATAGCGGCCGCCCCGTGACGATCGCCGGCAGCGAGCCCGCCGAGCAAGGGACGCTGGTGTGGCCCAGTTTGCAGGGCGCGACGAACTGGTTCAGCCCTTCATATCATCCGGATCTGAAAATGTTTTATGTTTCGGTGCGCGAGATGGGCGCCTATTATTACAAGACCGATGTGGAGTACAAGGCGGGAACCATGTTCATGGGCGGAGGCGAGCGGACGCTTCCTCCGGACCGCAACTACGGCGCGATCCGAGCGCTGGATGCCAGCACTGGCGAGCGGAAGTGGGAATTCCGTTTGCACTCGCCGCCGTGGGCCGGCGTGATGGCCACCGCGGGCGGGCTCGTGTTTGGCGGTTCGAACGAGGGCAACTTCTATGCACTCGACGCGCGAACGGGCAAGCTGTTGTGGGACGTTCAGACCGGCGGCGAGATCATCGCGAATCCCGTCGGGTTCGCGATCGGCGGAAAGGAACACGTCGCGATCGCTGCGGGGCAGGCGCTGATCGTGTTCGGGCTGTAAGACCGCGGATTAGCTGGCGCACTCGCCGCGGCCGAGCTGCAGCGAGAAGCTGGTTTCGTCGCCCCAATCCTTCGCCATCTCAGGATCGAGCATCGAGGGCTTCGCCAGGTTGGAGAGCATCGAGCGGAAGAACTCCACCTTGTGGCGCGTGACGTAATCCCGGAAGCCTTCGCCTTCTGTGCGATTCGCTTTGAAGTGGTCCACCACGCGCTCCAAGGCGGTGGGCACGAGTTTGGCGGGTAGACTTTGTATCGCAAAGCCGAACCGGAAGATGCCGTCGGTGTCTTTCATGCCGCCCAGCAGCATTTGATAATACGGAACTTCTTTGCCTTCGATCTTGCGGGCGTTGCCGTAGAAGCCGATGTCTCCGGTCCAATGCTGGCCGCAGGAATTTGGGCAACCGCTGATGTGGATGGCGAGTTTGCGAACGACAGGATCGCGTTCGGCCTTCACCATCTCGCCCAACACTTCGCCCAGATTCATGGATTTTGTCAAAGCCAGGTTGCAACTGTATGCGCCGGGGCAGTTGGTGATGTCCTGAATCTCGCGCGCGCCGCTAAACTCCAAGCCGAGGTTGCGAAGAACGGCATAAACGCGTTTTAGATGCGCGATCGGGATATAGCCGAGCATCAGGTTCTGGGTCATTGTGAGGCGCAGAACGCCATCGCCGGTTTCAGAAGCCAGATCGGCCAAAGCGTGCATCTGGACAGCGGTGAGATTGCCCTCGGGCACCCGGACGGTCGCGATCGAGTAACCGGATTGCTTCTGTTCATCGACGTTGGTTTCGAGCCATTCGTCGAAGCCGGGATCGGAGCTGTGCGGGTCGATAATGGGCAGAAGGGCGCCGGTTCCCAAAGCCGGAGGTTGCGCTTGGAAACCGCCGAACCCCTCGGGCACCTCCGCGGGCATCGGAATTCCGCCATTGGCCAGAATGTCGGCATACTCGCGTTCGATGGCGTCTTTCAGCCATTCGAAACCGCGCTCGCGCATGACGAATTTCAAGCGCGCTTTATTCTTGTTCTGACGGTTGCCGTGCTTGTTGAACACGCGCAGAACGGCTTCACAGAGATTCACGACGCGGTCTACAGGGAGGAACTCGAGCAGCAGCTTGGACTCGGTCGGCAGAGGGCCCAACCCGCCTCCCACCGTCACGCGGAAACCGAGCTGTTCTATTCCGTCTTCATAACGGATGACGGCGCGAAAGCCGAGATCGTTAATGCTCGTCGCGATGCAATCGTCCTGGCAACCGGAGAACGCAATTTTGAACTTGCGCGGCATGCTGTCGGTCAGATCCTTATGCAGGAACGCAAACGCGACACGCCTCGCGTACGGCCGTACATCGAACACCTCATGCGCGGCCAGGCCCGCTACCGGGCAAGCGGTGACATTCCGGACCGTGTTGTAGCACGCCTCGCGGGTCGTCAGCCGCACATCCGCCAGCTTGTGCAGCACCTCGGGAACTTGGGGCAGCGGAATAAAATGGTATTGGACGTTTTGGCGCGTGGTGAGATGTGCGCGGCCGCCGCCGAAGTCCTGAGCGATGCCGGCCAAGCGGTGCATCTGCGCGGCGGTCACCATGCCGCTGGGCACTTTGGTGCGGACCATGTGCACGCCGGGTTGGCGCTGGCCGTAAATGCCGCGGCGCAGGCGGACGGCGCGGAACTGGTCGTCGGTGAGCTGCCCGGCTAGGAACGCCGTAGCCTGTTCGCGGAAGGCTTCGATGTCTTCGCGGACGGTCTGGTCGTAGGCGAGCTCCTGGTCGGTCGGCTTTGGCACCATTCCCTATTGAGATTAACGTAATTGAGCTCAGGACTCAACTATCTGGGTGCGGACGGATGGAAAATGGGCGAAGGGAATGCGGGCGGGCACGAACGGAACGCGTGGGCTGCCGATACGCAATCTCTAGCCGTTAAATTGCGGTTGCGGATGAGACGGGCGTTTCGTTAGTGGGCCGGTGGCTGCGCAGGTTTTCGGTGTCTGGCAGCCGCAAGTATCCTTGCTGATGCGGAACCGCGCCGGGCATTTTTCGGTTGGCCGATTGCTCGATTTTCTGACCGCGCTCGCTTTAGACCGCAACCGTGGCCCTCGAGTTTCAGAGCGTCGTAGCATGTTAGATGTGCCCTTTGTCAAAGCCGGGAGCGTGTCGAAGTTGCCGGCCGGCGCAGTGATGGAAGCGTCGATCGCGGGCCGGACTTACGCCATATGCAACTCGGGCGGATCGATCCATGCAGTGGACGGAATTTGTCCGCATGCAGGCGGGCCGCTCGGACACGGCGCGCTGCGCGGGCACATGTTGGTTTGTCCGTGGCACGCCTGGGAGTACGATTGCCGCACCGGCGAGAACGACTTCGATCCTGAGATCAAAGTTCGAACATTTGCCGTCCGCGTCGAGGGTGACGACATCCTGATTGATGTACCCTGATGCCCGAACTGCCTGAAGTCGAGACCGTTGTCCGATCCCTTGCGCCGCACCTGCCTGGCCGCAAGATTCTGTCGGCGGAATTCAGCTCAAAATTCGTCACGCCGGGCGATCGCAAAGCGACAGCACGCAGGCTCAAAGGCCGGTCGATACTGGCGGTGCGGCGGCACGGAAAATTCATCGTGATGGAACTCGACCGGGGAGTGCTGGTGGTGCATCTCGGCATGACGGGTAAGCTGTTGCTGGACGCGCCGGTAACGCCGCATAGCCACGGCGTGTTTCACCTGGACCGTGGGACGTTGATCTACGACGACCCGCGCCAATTCGGCCGCATCGAGGTGAGTGCCGCGCTGCCTGAGCGTGCGGCTGAGCTTGGGCCGGATGCGCTGGCGATCGCGCTTGATGAGTTCCTGACGTTGTTGCGGCGGCGTAAGGCGTACTTAAAACCTCTGCTATTGAACCAGCGTTTCCTGCGCGGGTTGGGGAACATCTATGCTGACGAAGCGCTGTTCAAGGCGCGCCTGCATCCGCGCGCGATCGGTTCGCGCCTGAGCCCGCGCCGCGCAACGGAACTGCACTCGGCAATCGTCGAGACGTTGCAACTGGCCATCGCACATCGCGGATCGTCGATCTCCGACTACGTGGACGCGGATGGAGAGAAGGGAAGCTTTCAACTGATGCATCGCGTGTACGGTCGCGAGGGGCAGCCCTGCGTAGTGTGCTCGACGCCCATTCGAAAAATTCTGATGGCGCAGCGCGGCACGCACTACTGTCCGCGTTGTCAGCGGGTCTGAGGCGAGGGGCGGCGGCGTTGCGGTTCGCGTTCGACGACCTGAGGCTCGGGTTCAGCCGCGACGATCGCGTCGGTTACTTGCGCGACGACGGACATCGCTTTCACATCGTGAACGCGGACGATGTGCGCGCCGGCCAGGATCGCTGCGGTGACTGCGGCGGCGGTAGCGAACTCAGTCTCGCGTTCGGTTGCCTGCGCCAAAAACTGTTTACGCGACGGCCCGACCAGAACCGGCAGGCCGAGTTTTTCGAGCGCACGTAATTGGGAGAGAATCTCCGAATTCTGCTCGCGGCGTTTGCCGAAGCCGATTCCCGGATCGATAACGATACGATCCTGGGCCATGCCCGAACGGCGCGCGCGATGGACCGCGGCATCGAGATCCTGGGAGATGGTCGCAATCACGTTCTTCATGCTGGGCAGCTTGGCCCACGTCTCGGGTGAGCCGCGCATGTGATTGATCACCAGGCCCGCATCGGCATTGGCTACCAGGCGCGCAAGCTGCACGTCGAAGGTGAGGCCGCTCGGATCGTTGATGATCTCGGCCTCGTACTCGAGCGCCTTTTCGGCGACGGCAGCTTTGTAGGTATCGACGGATACGGGCGCGCGCAGCTTGCCACGCAGCCGCTTCAGCACGGGAATGAGGCGGCGCAACTCTTCGGCTTCGGAGATACGCTGGGAGCCGGGCCGCGTCGATTCGGCGCCGACGTCGATGATATCTGCGCCTTCGTCCTCGAGCTCGAGGGCGCGGGCGTAGGCTCGATCCGGGTCGGCGAACTTGCCGCCGTCGGAGAATGAGTCCGGTGTGATGTTGAGCACGCCCATCAACAGCGTGCGTTCGCCCAGAATCAACGAGCGCGCGCGAAGCTTCCACTCAAAGCGTTTACGGGGCATCTGGCAGATCCAGGGTAACGCATCGGCGCGCGTCTACTCGTAGCGCAGGCAGACGATGGGATCGAGGTTGGCCGCTCGATTCGCTGGATAGTATCCGAAGAACAGGCCCACGGCTACCGACATCGTTACGCCGAGCGTGATCCACAACAGCGAGAGCGAGGCGGGAATGGAGGGGACGAACGTGCGCACAAGGAACGCGATGAGACCGCCGATCACAATGCCGATGGCGCCGCCGGTGAGCGTCAGCATGATCGCCTCCATCAGGAATTGAATGCGAATGTCGCGTTTGCGCGCGCCCACTGCCTTGCGTACGCCGATCTCGCTGGTCCGCTCCGTAACCGAGATCAGCATGATGTTCATCACGCCGATTCCGCCTACGAGCAGTCCGACGGAACTGATGACGCCGGTGAGAATCACGAGCGCCCCGGTCAACTGATCCCACAGCGTGCTCAGAAAGTCGGACGCCAGAATGTTGAAATCGTTTTCACCCTTGGGCGGAACACGCCGGATGCGCCGCATTGCTCCGGTCAGCTCCTCTAGCGCTAAATCCTTGGGCAAATCGCGGCGGAGCGTGACCGCGATCGCGTACTCCTTGTTCTCCGGATAGTACTTGTGAAACGTCGAGAACGGGATGATGGCGAACTGGTCGACTCCAGGGCCGCCGAAGAGTCCGGGTTCGCGTCCGAAGATTCCGATCACGTCAAAATCCTGCCCGTTCAGACGTACCGTTTTGCCCAGCGGATCGGCCGTGAGAAATAGCGAATCGGCGATATCGGCGCCGAGCACCACCACGTGGCGGGCATGCTCCTCGTCGTAACGGGAGATGAACCGGCCGAACTCGACAGCGAACATGGGGACCGCGTTGGCATAGTCCGGTCCCGCACCGCGCAGGATGGCCTTGTCCACCAGGCGCCCTTCGTAACGCAACTGATTGGTGTCGCCGATGAAGGCTGCGCGCGTACCGAACAGAGATACGCTGTCGATGGCGCCGCAGAGTTCGCGCAACTTGCCGGCGGTATCGGGGTCCAGATACTTGCGCATGCGGATCTTTTCCGATTGCCGGCCCATGTTCTGAGGGCCCATCGGGATGCGCGCGATAAAAAACGTATTGGGGCCGAATTGATTTACCTTGTCCTGAATGTATCCATTCAATCCGGTGATGATGGCTGCCACCGAGATGACTGAGGTGACGCCAATGACGACGCCGAGCACGGTAAGCGCGCTGCGCACTTTGTGCGAACGCAGGGTATCGATGGCGACTCCCAGATTTTCGCGCAGGTCGATCATGGCTGGATCACTCCGACCGCAAAGCGACCACGGGGTCGAGCTTCGCGGCGCGCGTTGCGGGATAGATGCCGAAGAAGAGCCCGATGACGGAGCTGACGACGACGCCTAAAACCGCAACCCAGGTTTGCACAGCGGCGGGAAACGCCGTGAACGTTCGTAAGGCGAGGGCGAACAGGAAACCGGCGAACACGCCCACGATTCCGCCGATCACGCATTGAATCACGCTCTCGGTCATGAACTGGCGAAGGATATCGCGGCGCGTGGCCCCCATGGCGCGGCGGATGCCGATCTCCTTGGTCCGCTCAGTTACGCTCACCAGCATTACATTCATGATGACGATGCCTCCCACCACGGCCGAAATCGAGCTGACCATAATGAACACGCCGAAGAACGCGCCGCTGATGCTCTTCCACAAGGAGATGTAGCTGTCCTTCGTGGCCATGAAGAAATCGTCGGGCATCTTGCCGGTGAGGTGGCGCCGGGCCCGTAGCAGCATGCGAACCGAGTCCTGTGCGCGTTGCATGCGTGCCTCGCCACCCGCGGCCCGGATGTTGAGCGTCAGGCTCGACCGGTTGCCGCGCAGTTTGAGGAAATCGTGCAAGGGAATTATGGCGAAGCTGTCCTGATCCTGTCCGAGCACGCTGCCGATCCGTTCGAACACGCCGATTACTGTGTGTTCCATGTTTGCGATGCGAATCAGTTTACCGGTGGGGTCGGTGGAGGGGAAGAATTGATCCGCGATCGCCGCGCCGATCAGGCATACCGTTGCCCCGCGCTCGTCTTCGGTAGGCGTGAAGTAGCGGCCGCGGGCGACCGTGCGCGTATCGATTTCGGCCATGTTCGCCGAATGGCCAATGATGTTCACGTCCTGCAGTTCGTTGTTGCCGTAACGGACGCGCGCGGTGAATGTAGCCGACGCGCCCACGGCGTCGCACTCGCGGCACGTTTCGGCGACAGCGCGAAAGTCCTCGTCTTCGACGTGTTTGTACTTTAGCGCCTTGATCACTTCGTTGAAATCGGTGGCGGCGAAGGGTGTGCGAGCGACCTGGAAGACGTCGGTACCGAGGTTGGCGATCTTTTGTTCAACGTATAGGTTCGCGCCTTGCACGATGGTCATCACGGTGATGAGCGTGGCGACCCCCATGGTGAGCCCCAGCACGGTGAGGGCAGCCCGCAGTTTGTGCGCGCGCAACGCACTGAAGCTCTGAGCCAGGTTGTCGTTAAGGCCTACCATATCAGGGGCGGATATTCTTGTAATGCTTGCCGGCGCGCAAAGTATATTCGCCGGGTGGAATGTTTTCGACCGGGTTCGAGATGGCGCGGAAATCGCCGCCGGCCGTTGCGAGCGAGATCGCGCCCTGTTTGATTAAGCGCTCGGCGTCGCGCACCGAGGTGGCGAGTCCGGCGTCGACGAGCATGCGCGTAGCTCGCCAGTTCGTGATGGCGACGCGATCACCCGTCTCCGCGCCTTTGTTTTCGCTGAGCACCAGCGCGAACTGCGCTTCGGCTGCTTTCGCTTCGGCCGCGCCATGAAAATCCGTGACGATCCTGAGCGCGAGATCCATTTTGGCTTGCTTGGGATGAACGGCGCCGCTTGCGACTGCGCCGCGCAAGCGCCCAATCTCATCGACGGGCATATCGGTGAGCAGTTCGTAATAGCGATACATCAGCTCGTCGCCGATCAACATTACCTTGCGGAACATCTGTTCGGCGGGTTCCGTGATGCCGATGTAGTTGCCCTTGGACTTGGACATTTTCTCCACGCCATCGGTGCCTTCGAGGATGGGCGTGGTGGCGACGATTTGCGGGGGCAGACCATAGTCGCGCTGAATTTCACGACCGACCAGGAGGTTGAATTTCTGATCGGTGCCGCCCATTTCGACGTCGCATTTCAGGGCGACCGAGTCGTAGGCCTGGGCCAGCGGATACAGCAGTTCGTGAACGGAAATCGGCGTGCCATCGCGGTAGCGCTTCGAGAAATCGTCACGCTCGAGAATGCGCGCGACGGTGTATTTGGAACAGAGGCGCACGATGTTGACGTAGTCGAGCGGGCCCAGCCATTCGCTGTTGAAGCGTACTTCGGTTTTGGCCGGGTCGAGCAGTTTGAAGACCTGGGCCTTGTAGGTTTCGGCGTTGGCGGCGAGTTCCTCGCGGGTCATGGGGGGGCGCGTGATGTTGCGGCCGGTGGGATCGCCGATGAGCCCGGTCATGTCGCCGATGAGAAAAATGACGGTGTGGCCGAGGTCCTGGAAATGTTTCATCTTGCGGATGAGCACGGTGTGGCCAAGATGCAAATCCGGAGCCGTAGGATCGAAACCGGCCTTCACTCGCAACGGCTGTCCGGTGTCACGCGATTGCGACAGGCGGGCGCGCAGTTCCTGTTCGGGAATCAGCTCGGCGAGACCCTTCTTGATGTAAGCCAGTTGTTCTTCGACGGGCGCAAACGGCACCAGACCATTGTAGGTGGTGCGGCCGGTGGCGAGCGCCGTGGCTTGTCGTACCGGGCAGGGAGATGCCTCCCACCCCATGGGTGCATGATGGTGCAATGGGAATGACCCAGCAGACGCCAGTGCGCCAGAGCGTTGGTCTGCCTGCGAACGTGGCGGCGCAGGTTCGAACAAGTGCGAAGCGCCGAAAACTCAGCGCTAATCGAATTCTCGTTGAATTGATCGAGAACGGAATCCGGGCAGAGAACAAGAAGCAGCAGGAGTTCTTCGACCTCGCCGAGCAATTCCGGAGCACGACCGACGACCAGGAAGCGAAGCGGCTCGAGGATCGGTTGGGCCGGATGGTTTTCGGCGGCTGATGCAGAAAATTCAGAAGTGGGACAAGCTTCCTACAGCAGTTCGTCGACATCTCATCGAGCGAATGCGCGACCGCTCGATCAGCATTGAGAATCTCAACGCGCCGGACATTCCGAACTTCATCTTTAACTCACAGTCCAAAAGGCTCTACTACATCGACATGAAGCCATCGAATATTGTCAGACCTTGGACGAACGAACAAAACCTCAGGAACATAAGGGAGATTTTCTCGTAGATTTTCGTGACCCACTCCGCTGGGGCGTTGCACAACTTACCAGTTTTGAAACACGGCGGGGGTAACTTGCCCCAACGGGACATATAGAGGCGAAACGTGGCCGCCGCATTCGCGAATCAATTCCCGATGCACCGGAACCTGATGACGTAGGTTGAAATGAAACGGACTCGCTCTATAACGCGACAAGACTTACTGTGTCACCCACACGACCATAGGCATGGAATTGTTAGGCAGTGCGTTTACGATCGTGTCACCGTTTTGAGAAGGTACGATAAGCGGTCCCACCGCATTGCCGTTGTAGCTGAATGACAGGAAAAACGCGTTCACCGGTAAGTTGTTGCTCAGGGTAAATCGAGCATGGCCACCACAGTGACGCCGGCAAAGTCACGTTCACTTTATAAACGAAGCTACCAATCAAAGAGGCGTTCGTCACGGTTGCCGGGCAACTGCCGAAAAAGGCTTGCACGTTCCCCAACTGGGGAGCCGGCTGAGATCCGAGCGTAGGGACCCCAGCGCCGTGCATAAAGAAGGAAACCGTAGAGCCGTAGCTGGCCGGATGCGCCAACGAATTCGTCGAACCGTCCGCGTTCGTCGCAACCGGCTGGCATCCGCCGTCGACCTGGCAGCCCGCGGAGGATAGATCGGCGAATAAATTCAGGTTGGATACCGTGTACGGAAATTGCCGCTGCAACGTAACGCCGTTCACCCTCACCTGCATGACCATTGCAGGAGGCAGCTTGGCCCCCGCTTGTGTGGAAGGCGGAGGCGGCGCCGGAACCACGAGGTTGATCTGCGATGCGGAAACGTAAAGCAACTGGGCGGGAGCGCCATTGAACATTACGGATACGCCTGCGATGGATGTATCGGGTCCATCTGACGCCGCAACTCCTGTAGCGGGTCCCAGATTTGCGCCGAAGATCGACAGCAATTGGTAGCCTGCGATCGGGCCGGCGTGTGCCATGTTGCCGCCATCCAACACACAGGCAATCGCCGGTCCGCTATTGAGGCCGCCAGAAAAATCGGCTGCTGACAAATAAGCGCCGAAGAGGAGTCCAGGCCCGAGATTCGGCGGCGCAAGCACACCGGGAGAAAATGGCACGTCCGGCGTCGGCGTTTGGCCAGTGATCCAAACCCTGCCCGCAGCCAGTGTGATTCCGGTGGCGCCAGGCGCCGAGCCGTCGATCCACTGACCATCCAGCACTTCCCCGCTAATGGGATCAACTTTCATCACATAAGCCTCGCTGCTGGCCGTTATATTGTCGGGCCAGCACTGCCGAGGTATCCAGGAGAATATCGGAGGCGGCGCTAGCGGCGTCGTCGAGACTCTGGAAAGGTGCCTAATCGGTGCGGAAGTCGACACGATTCCGCCCACATATACCGCACCGGAAGAGTCCACTTGGACGCCGGCTCCGCCGCCCGGAATCGAAAACAGCACATTCGCCCCGTTCGGATCGAGCTTGGTGAGATAGCCTAAGTAGTATGCGTTCTGCGGGATGACCGTGAACGGGTAATGGCCGCTGCCTCCGGACAACGTGCCGCTTAGGTACGCATTCCCCGCGGCGTCGATCGCCAAACCTGTGTTCGTAACGGATGCGGTCACACCCATCGGATCATTGAGGCCCGTTGAATAAATCAGCTTTGAGGCCCCGGGATCGACCTTGGTGACGTGTTGCAAATCACCAGGCGGGCCGACAGGCACGCCTAGAAGGCACAATATGCAATCAAAGAAGTAACTTTGCACAAATGCGGTCTGGTACGCGCCCGGCGTTGTAGGGTAATCCGTTCCCGGGCTGCTGCCCGCGAGATAAATATTGCCTGAGGCGTCTAGCGCGATCGAGCTGCCACCGATGCCGGTCGCCGAAAAAATCGTCTGGGCGGCGCCGGCATCAAGTTCCATGAGGAACCAGTGGTTCGCCGAGTCGCCGACGCGGTAGGCTCCGGACGTCTGCGGAAAATCCTTCGAACCCGCGATGCCGCTGACCAGGATTTGACCTTGCGGCGTCACCGCGATCCCCCTCGCTCGGGCCGTGCTTGCACCGCCGATCAGAACTGAAAACACCACCCCACCGTCGGGACTCAACTTAGCGACGAATGCCCGCGTGTCTGTGCTGCTTGTCGGAGCAGTTCCGAGGCTGCCCGTGTTTCGGAAGTTGGGATTGGCAGTCCATCCGGCGATGTAGGCATTTCCACTACTGTCGACCGTGAGCGACGATACGCGATCGTCAGAGGCGGCATCGAAATAGGTGAGGTACAGGTACTGACTGGCCTTCGCATCGAGCTTTGCCACGAAGGCGCTGGTGATCTGCGATGCCGGGTCGACGACGGCGCTGCCGGCCAAATATACGTTGCCCGCCGCATCGGATGCAATAGCCGTCGGATTGTATCCATCTCTCAAATACGTGGAGATGGCCAAGTTGGCTGGTGTAGCAGTCTGTACAGTTACTGCCGCCAAGAAAAGCAAGCCGAGTGTTTTCACGCAAAACCTCTGGAGCTCTGGAGAGAACGCGGATCCAATTCATCATACTTCGGGAGAGCAGTGGATGACTGGGTGTCAATGTGCCTCGCCAGCGGAAGTCTCGTCCCCTGATCGCGTCAGCTCGGGAGCAGATCACGTTGACAGATACCAATTACGTCCCGACGAGTTCGGGTATAGAGGTCCTGCGTAGTCACCCAGCGTTTACCAACAAGGCATGGCCTGATGGTCGACGCCAGATTTGCCGGTGAAACGGGGTTCTGGGAAGTTTCGAGGGTCGTTGCACAAAGGACCATTTGTGCAACACTAACCTTCCGGCTGTTCCTCGGCCCAATGGTGGCAAGTCCAATGCTCGAAAACAAGCAGGCCGTCATACTGCGAAGCCTCACTCGTACAAGCTCCCCAGTCTGCGCCCAGTCCGCCGGAAAGCTCAACGTAATAGCGGCAATGCAGGCATTGCATTGCCCCGGCGTCGGGATCGCGCCAAGTTTCCGGCCACGGCTCAACGTCGCCGGGCGCGCGTTTTTCTCCCTGCTCTGGTTGCCGTGCTGGTACTCCTTCGGGCCACGTCTGCCGTAGCCGTTTGATCCAGCGTTGGTGTGGGCCTTCCATCTTTTCCACGGTACACCGCAAACGACCCTCTGTGAAACGTTTGCCAAATAGTTGAGCCACAGCGCAATGTGGTGCATACAGGACGGATGACTACAGCAATTCAACAGACCGGAGGGTTCTAACGCCATCCCCGACGGCATGGCGCAACGGGTGGCGCGAAATTTGGGTCTGCCCATGGCGGATTACGATCTTCGCCAATCGAACTATGTCGGGCATACGGGGGCCAATGGCTGGCGTCGTTTGGCGACTCCGGCGACTTTCACGGGAAGCGTGGAAAAAGGAAAGGACTATCTGCTGATTGACGATCATGTCGGCTTTGGCGGCACCTTGCCAATCTGCGCGGTTACATCGAAACGCAAGGGGGGCGGGTCATAGGGATGACGACGGTTACGGAAAGGTCAGGGGTCGCACAATTGCGCCTCGCCCGCAAACGCTTTCTGTGCTAGGAAGGAGACATGGACAAAAGCTTAACCAATTCTGGAACGGAGTCTTCGGATATTCAACCGCCTGCCTCACCGATATTGAGGCCGGATACTTATCGCGTGTTGAATCCGTTGCCGCCGTCAAAACTCGACTGGCTCAAGCAGCAACGCTTGCGCGTGGCCGAGGTCTTTCGCCTGTCCAACTCAAGCCCTAAGCCATAGCGTCATACAAGTGAGTGCGGGGCGTCGTCGTCCATTCAAGCGCAATATGGTACGACAGAAGTCCCTATTCTAATCGCCTTCCGGCACCTTCGGCTCGGTCAAGCTCTGATGCCATGGCAGCCAAGAGGCACTCAGAGATGATCGGTTTCGGTGCTGGTGCGGCGAGAGGCTGGGATGTTCCGCGGTCAGGGCGATCTATGCCGGCGAGGATTGTTCAGCGATGGCGGGCACGTCGGCCTGGCACAAACGATTCCAGACCATCATAGGTTGCGAAGACGTGTCAGTTGACGCCGGCAGCTTTGAATTCGTGGCGGCCGCCGTGCCGGAGGTGAAGGACCTCGACTTGTTTCTGGCGGGGACCGGCCCGGTAAATGACGCGGTACACATGGGGCTTGTTGCCGTAGAGGAGGTGCCGGAGATTCCTGTCCTCCGGAGTTGCCGGACATCGGTTCGGGTGAGTCCCCACAGTGCGAATGGCTTCTTTCAGACCTCAATACCACGTGAATACGGCGACGGACGAGCCAGCGGGATTTCATGAAGATGCCCGCCAAATCCCGCTCCGCGCGGGGCATGATTTTAACGCGGTATGCCATGGGCGGCGTCGAATTCATTGAAGAATTCCTCTGCATCGCGCCCCTCGCCTCGGTTTGCCTGTTCTAATCCTTGACGGATGCCTTCGCGGGAATCAACGGCTGCAGCGATATCAAGCAGCCGCTATATGCCGCAGCGTCCTGAACGATAGCTGCCGCTTTTCCTTTCACCGTGAGTACCACCGGCCGCTTGGTTTTCTTGAGCTGCTTCATGAAGTTACCCGAACGTCGCCGGAAAGTAGTGAGTGACTGAATGTCCTTGGTGTTATCGAACATCGGAGCACCTCGTTCCAAAGTAGCACCCTGCAAAATGCTCTCGATCGCGCGCGAACATATACACACGATGTATGTATGCTAGAGTCGATGGAGGAAATACTCAGATTCTCGTGGGATCGAGCAAACATTCGTCACATTGCGAGCCATGATGTGACCCGCGCGGAGGTCGAATAGGTGTTCGGCAATGATGACATGACCATTGATTACGATGTCATAGCAGGAGAGGATCGGTGGACGGTTATTGGCGAGACGGACCAACTCCGGATACTCATAGTGGTCTTCACAATGCGCGGCACGCTGCTGCGGACGGTGACGGCTTTTGAAGCTGGTGTGCGACTGCGCAAAGAGTACTTCAAAGCGAAAGGACAATAATGACGCAGACCAAGGCGGATCGACCGAAGGTGCCAAGATTTAAAACTGAAGCTGAGGAGGCACGGTGGTGGGACAACCATAAGGAGATGATCGAGGAGAATCTGCTCGAAGCGCTCAGGAATGGGACCGCTGTCCGGGGCACGGCGCGCCGTTTAGCGCGAGAGGCGCGCGCATCGAGGAACGTTACTATTCGCATGGCGGAAGCGGATCTGGATCTGGCTCGCAAACAGGCGGATAAGAAGGGACTGCCCTACCAGACGTACATCAAGTCCGTGCTGCATGAAGAACTGGTGAGACGAGAACAGCGGTAATGAATTAGCCAGGGCGCGGCAAGGCGCGGGGTTGACGCGTGAATGCGGAGCCGCTGTTCTGCTACGGTGGCTGAGAGTGCAACAGTTCACCACCCACTTCGAAGTGCGGACCCTTGGGAAGGGTCTTTATGATTTCACGCGGCGGGTTTCCGAGTGGGTCCGGGAATCCGACGTGCACACAGGGCTGCTGACGTTGCTGGTGCAGCATACTTCCGCATCGTTGACTGTTCAGGAAAATGCCGATCCGGACGTGGTCAAGGATCTGAACGATTTCTTCAACAGGATCGCGCCGGAGGACAACCGTCTCTACCGGCACACGTGTGAAGGCCCGGACGACATGCCTGCGCACATCCGCGCCGCACTCACGCTGACAAGCCTGGCAGTGCCGGTCATCGACGGACGGATGGCGCTCGGCACGTGGCAGGGGATTTATCTGTTCGAGCATCGATCCATCGCCCACCGCCGAAACGTCGCGGCTCACTTGTTCGGCGACTGATCCGTTGTGGCCGCCGTTACCGTGACCGCCTCCAGTTCGCGATTCAGCTTCTCGAACGCCTGCACATTCACCACGATTCCGGCGGGCAGGGATGCGCCGTCCACGGGTTTGCCGCCGGAGATGAAACGCGTGCGCTTCGTGCGAATGAAGGTCATCTGATTATCGGGATCGGGCTCGATGACCACAATCCGCTTGGTGACGCGTTTCAAGGCTCCCGAGAAATTCACGAGAACCTCGGAGGGTTTTTGGCCGGGCGACGGTAGGGCGATGGCGGCGAGCAGGATAGCTGCAGCGAAAAAGCGCATGTGTTCAAGATGTACGGTGTATGATTTAGTTGCAAGTCGACGAAGGAGGGCTTCATGAGCATTTCGAGACGGAACTTCCTGGGTTCAACCGCGCTGGCCGGTATGGCGGCCCCAGTTCTGAGCGGCGCTGAAGCCGACAGCAAGACGGGCATGCCCACTCGCATACTAGGGCGGACCGGCGCGCGCGTATCGATACTGGCGTTTGGTTGTGGGAGCCGTTTTCTGGCCTATAAGGATCCGGATAAGGCGGTCGAGGCGCTGAACCGTGCGCTCGACCAAGGCATCACCTACGTCGACACTGCATACGGCTACGGCAACGGGAAGAGCGAGGAGTGGGTTGGGCAGGTGATGAAGACCCGCCGCAACGGCATCTGGCTGACCACGAAAATTCAAAAGCGGGGCGGCGATGAAGCGATGCGCATCATCGAAGGAAGCCTGAAGCGTTTGCAGACCGATCACCTGGACCTGATCCACGTGCACAGCATGACGGACGATGCCGATCTGGCCGCGGCCGAAGCAAAGGACGGCATCATCAACGTGCTGTACAAACTGCGCGATCAGAAGGTGACGCGCGCGGTGGGCATTACCAGCCATACGGATCCCGTGGTGTTGCGCAAGGCACTCGAGCGGAACGATTTCGATTGCACGCAGATGGCGTTGAACGCGGCACGGGCGGGCATGCGCAATGCGCCGGGCGGCATGGCGCCGAACTTCATGCACGACAGCTTCGAAGCGCTCGCGCTGCCGGTGGCCAACCGCAAAAACATGGGCGTGATCGCGATGAAGGTGTTTGCGCAGGAGGGGCTGGCGGGCAAGGCTCCCGCGGAGAAGCTGATCCGCTACTCGATGTCGCTGCCCGTATCGGCGGTCGTGGTGGGCATGCCCAAGCTGGACTTCGTGGACCAGAACATTGCGATCGCAAAACGTTTCAAGCCGATGCCGCCCGCCGAAATGAAGAGTCTGTCGGGCGAGCTATCGGAAGAGCACAAGGCTCGTCTGGATGCGTGGTTCCACAATCACGTGGACTGCTGAGGGCGGCCGCTTACAACAGATGGTCGCGCTTCTGTTTTTCGAGTAGCTTCACGAGCTCGCCGACATTCTGAGCCCGGCGCCGGTCCGCGACCAGCAAGGCGTCGGGCGTGTCGACGATTACCAGATCTTTCACGCCGAGCAGAGCGACAATTTTTTCCTCGGCGTCCACGTAATTGCCCGTGGAATCGATGGCGACGATTTCGCGCCGCCCGATGTTCGATCCCGGCGCCTGCCCGTGCAATTCATAAACAGCGTTCCAACTTCCCACATCGTTCCAGCCGATATCGCCGGCGGCGAGCCCCATCACGCCCCCCGCCTTTTCGAGCACGGCGTAGTCGATGGAAATGTCCTCGCACAGCGGGTACGTTTTCGCGAGCGCCGTCGCGAAACCGCGGTTGTTGAGGGGCGGGATGGAAGCCAGCAGAGTCGCCGTTTTGGGCAGGTAAAGGCGGAGCGCGTCCAGCAGAACCGCGGATTTCCAGAAAAACATTCCGGCGTTCCAATAGAACCGTCCAGCCTCGACATATTTGCGGGCCACGGCTAATTCCGGCTTCTCGCGGAACCCGAGCACCTCGACTGGAATCGTGAGCCCGCCCTGCGCGCTTTTGGGGAACTCGATGTAGCCGTAGCCGGTTTCGGCCCAGCGCGGCTGAATTCCCAAGATGACGATTCTGCCTTGCTCGGCTGCTTTGAAGGCGGGTCGCAGCAAGCGCAAATAACGCGCGGGTTTGGTGATGATGTGATCGGCGGGGAAGACGCCCATCACCGATTCCGGATCGATCTCGTGCAGGATATGCGCCGCCAGACCGATGGCCGGGGCCGTGTTGCGCTGCGCGGGTTCAGCGATGATCTGGCGCTTGGGAACTTCGGGCAACTGCTTGACGATCTCGGCGCGAAGATGGTCGTTGGTGAGAATCCAGATATTTTCTGGCGGCAGGATGGGGGCGAGACGGTCGACGGTTTCCTGAATCAGCGATCGGTCGCCGAAGAAATTCAGCACCTGTTTGGCGCGCGCGCGGCGGCTGCGCGGCCAGAAACGAGTCCCACGGCCCCCGGCCAGGATGAGGCCGTAGCGGTTCGAAGCTGCCATGTTCGATTACTCCACCGTTTCGCCGCGCACCAGTTTCAATGTGCGGTTCCACCGGGTTTTGGTAAAGAAGTTCTGCGCCAGATCGATGAAGTGCTTGGTCGTGAAATCGACGAGATCCTCGGTGGGCGCATCGTAGGACCAGAAGATGACGAAGGGTTTGCCGATGATGTTTTCGCGCGGTACGAAGCCCCAGTAGCGGCTGTCGAGCGAGTTGTCCCGATTGTCGCCCATCGCGAAATAGTGTTTCGGTGGAACGATGATTTCACCGTTAGTGACATTGTTGGCCAGCATGGTCATGCCGCGCGGATCGACGGGGCCGAACGGTTCAGCCGGGAACGTGTCGCGGTACGGTTCCATGGACGGCGAGATGTGCTGCGTGTAAGGCTCGGTGAGCTTCTTGCCGTTCAGATATACTTCTTTGTTCTGTACGCGGAGATGATCGCCGGGAACGCCCATCACGCGCTTCACGTAATTTATCTTCGGATCGGGCGGCCAGCGGAACACGATGATGTCGCCCCGGTGCACTTCGCGGTAAGGCAGCAGGTACTTCGAAATCGCGCCCGCCGGGGCGTAGGCCAGCTTGTCGACGATCATGTGATCGCCCACCAGTACCGTCGATTCCATGGACGAGGTGGGCACCACGAAGGCCTGCATCAACGTGGTTGTGCCGAATAGCAGGATCAGTATGGTGACGGTCCACTCGGAGATGAAATCGCGAGTGGATTCGACGAAGGTCTTCTTCATAGGCACGAAAGCCCATTCTAACGTGACGCGATGGCTCAGCCGTTCAGACGTGGTCGGGAACGACGAACGGAGCGCGATATTGGCGGCGGAATTGAGCGTTTGCCTCAGTGTCGCCGATGCAGGAGTAGGACGCCGCATCGAAGCGGAGGGAGCGGCCCAGCCGGTAAGAGATGTTGGCAAGGTGAACCAGCGTAGTCGAGATCGCGCCTTCTTCAATGGGCGCGTTCAGGTCTTCGTGCTTGCCCGAGCGGACTGCGGCGATGAAGTTCGCCCAGTTGTTCCCGATGTTCTCGCCCGCGGGTCCCGGCGTCTGTTCTTTGCCGAGGAAGCTGTGATAGGTGCCGTGGTCCTCGTCCGAGATCGCCAGATATCCCTTGGAGCCGTAGAACACTGCGCCCACCGTGTTCGGCGCGCGCCCGCCTTCGCCGATTCCCGACTCGTGATTGGAGATCCAATGGCGAACTTCGAAGACGAGCATCTTCTTTTTGCCGCCATCTTCGAACTCGAAGCTTGCGTTCAGCGTGTTGGGCGTTTGCTGGTCGTCGTCGAACATGAAGTGGCCGCCCGTCGCCGTGATCCGGGTGGGGTAGGTGACGCCCAAGCCCCAGCGCGCCGCGTCCAGTTGATGAATGCCTTGATTGCCCAAGTCGCCGTTGCCGTAATCCCAAAACCAGTGCCAGTTGTAATGAAAGCGGTTTTTTGTGAACTCGTGTTTTGGCGCGGGGCCGAGCCAGAGGTTGTAATCGACGCCGGCGGGAACGGGTTCGACGGGCGCGCGTCCGATGGTGTCGCGCCACTTAAAACATAATCCGCGCGCCATGTAGATATCGCCGATGAGGCCATCGCGGAGTTTCTGCACCGCCTCGCGGCCGATACCCGAACGGCAATTGGTGCCATGCTGCACGAGCCGGTTGTACTTCCGCGCCGCGGCGACGATCTGCCGCGCTTCGAACATGTCGTGGGCACACGGCTTTTCGACGTACACATGCTTGCCCGCCTGGCAGGCCCAGATGGTCTGAAGGGTGTGGTGATGATTGGGCGTGGCGATGGAGATGGCGTCGATGGTCTTGTCCTCGAGCAGTTTGCGCACGTCGCTGAACAGCGCCGGACGCTTCTTGCCCAGCTTGTCGAGCTCCGCCGCGCGCGCCTGGAGAACGGAGGCGTCGACATCGCAGAGCGCGGCGATTTCGACGTTGGGCATCGCGGCATAGCGGGCGATATGAGTGCGTCCCTGGCTGCGCACGCCGACGCAGGCTACGCGGACTGTGTCATTGGGGCTCGCCATCGCGGTTAGTGCGGAGCCCATCAGGAAGTGTCGTCTGTTCATGATCCTCCCGCATTGTAATGGATGTAGGGGCGGTGAATTTCAGATTCCCAGGTCCGTCACGAGGGCGCCCGCGGAATTCAGGCGCTGGCCTTTTCCTTTGCGGGCGGCGCGCATCGCCTTCGCGGTGGTCGCGTTGGGGACCTTCAAGCCCAATGGCAGCGCCTTGCCAGGGGCGACGCGGGCCAGAAGCATGCGGACTGCGGCGGACACAGACAATCCCATGCCGGCGAGCGCCTTGGCGGCCTGCTGTTTGGTTCTTTCATCCACTCGCACGTGAATCGTCGTGGTCGACAGGATTTTGCCTCTGAGATACATTGTCGGCCAGGATTCTGGGTGCTTCTGAAACTGGGAATTCGGGGCGAGAGCGCCGCGTTTGTGGAGTGGGCAATTGTTACAGGTTCACTCGCCAGTTTGCTCTTCTAGCAGCGCATCCATAATCGGTTGCCGATACCGGAAATTTGTGCGCTTGAGGCGGTGAAAGGAATCGGCAAGATCAAGCAGGCCTCGTGTCGCGGCCGATTGTAGTATTCGAAGCGTACCCATTAATCCGAAAGCCCTGATTGCGAGCCGCCCTCACGCCTGCGCGATCGTCCATAAGCAGGAGACCGGCGCTGAGCGAGGCAGCCAACGCCAAGGCCGCTCTCTCCCCGGCATCGAGCTGTTCCAGAGCAAAATCGAAAGATCCAATGCGATTTGTGGCGATTTCTAGCCACTCCGGTGGCGCCTTGATCCAGTTGCGCACAACTTCTGGCGCTTGTGGCCGGGCCAACTCATCGCGCACCTCCGCTGGGATGAATATCTTGTTGAACAGCGCTGGGATTATCTCAGGCTGCTGTATGAGCACTAAGTAGTGGATGGGCCCAGTATCTGCGACAACGATAGGTGCCGGGGTCAAAATCCGAGGCTATGAGCGTCGTCGCGCTCTCGCTCGAAATCCTCGAGCGTTGGCAAGTCCTCGACCACATCATGAGCCTTGAGAAAGCCATCGAGTTGATCGCGGGTTGCAAAACCGAGCAACTGGCGCATCGCGGGCTTGCTGATTCTTCCGCTCTTATATTCCTCCAGCGCGAATCCTTCCAAGGCCCGGCGCGCCAGATCAGCACCGGTCGCACCGAGGTCGCGAGCGAGTTCGTCCGGAACTTGAATGGTCACGTCCATGCTGCGCCCTCTTATTCTACCGATGATTTTCCGCCGCATGGGTCGCGACTGAGCTGATGCGACTTACTGGACACTTTGTTGCGGGTCCGCAGTCTATCAAAAAGAGGAGTTTCTCCATGAATCGTAGGGAAGCGCTGGGCGTGCTGGCGACGATCGGCGCGGGCGCGGCGGGCGCACAGAACGCGGCACAGAACAACGCAATGATTTATCGCACATTGGGCAAGACGGGAGAAAAAGTATCGGCAATCGGACTCGGCGGTCATCACATCGGGCGGCCGAAGGATCCCGCGGAAGGAATCAAGATTATCCGCACGGCACTCGATCGCGGCATCACGTTTCTTGACAACTGCTGGGACTACCACGATGGCGAAAGCGAGAAGCGCATGGGCCAGGCGCTCCGCGATGGCTATCGTCAGAAGGCGTTCCTGATGACCAAGTTCGACGGCCGGACCAAGGACTCGGCGGCGAAGCAGATTGACGAGTCGCTGCAGCGGTTACAGACCGATCACATCGACCTGATCCAGTACCACGAGAACATTCGGATGGAGGATCCCGACCGCTTCTTCGCTCCGAAGGGGCCGCTTGAAGCGCTGATGGACGCCAAAAAAGCCGGCAAGATCCGGTACATCGGCTTTACGGGCCACAAGGATCCCGCGGTTCATCTGCGGATGTTGGAGGTCGCCGCGCGGCACAACTTCCACTTCGACTCGTGCCAGATGCCGCTCAACGTGATGGACGCCCATTTTCGCAGCTTCGCCGACGAGGTGGTGCCGAAGCTGGTGGAGCAAGGCATTGCCGTGTTGGGGATGAAGCCGATGGGCGATGGTCACGTACTCAAGGCGGGGGTCGTATCGCCGATCGAGTGCCTGCATTATGCGCTGAGCCTGCCGACGTCGGTGGTGATCAACGGCTGTGAGAGCATCGAGCGACTCGACCAGGCCTTCGAAGCGGTTCGCACGTTCCAACCGCTCAAGGCGGCGCAAATGTCGGCGCTGCTGGCCAAGACCAAACAGGCCGCGATGACGGGCACGTTTGAGCCGTTCAAGACATCGGCGCAGTTTGACGGGACGGCCCGCAATCCGAAGTGGATGGGCTGAGTCGTGCGATTGCGGCTGCTCGAGACGTCTGACGATCCGGCACTGGCGATCGTACGCGTAACTCTCGGCCTGGTCTTTCTGGCCCATGGCGCTCAGAAAGTGTTCGGCTGGTTCGGGGGACACGGGTTCAGCGCGACGATGGCGGGTTTTGAGCACATGGGTATCCCGCCGATCCTTGCCTTCCTTGCAATCGCGGCTGAATTCCTGGGCGGCCTGGGACTTCTGTTAGGGCTGCTGGGCCGCATCGCAGCGTTCGGGATTCTCTGCAACATGCTCGTGGCTGTGTTCAAGGTCCACGCCGCAAACGGCTTTTTCATGAATTGGACAGGCCAGCAAAAAGGGGAGGGCTTCGAGTATCACCTGCTGGCGATCGCGATGGCGCTTGCGATCATGATTCGCGGCTCGGGGGCGATTTCGGCGGACCGTGCGATAGCGGGGCGGCTTAGCGGTTCATCCAAATGAAAACCGCGCGCAACTGCGTGGTGGCAGCGGCGCGCGGCTTCCGATCTTCAGGTGAAGACCAGTTACTTCGTGGTCATCGTGGTGTCGGTGCCCTTCTTGGACTTCGACTTCTTGGTCTTCATGGTCTTCATCTTCTTGGTCTTGGTGGTGGTGTCAGTGGTCTGGGCGAAAGCAGCGGTCGCGCCGAGGACGAGGCTGAGGCCGAGCATCATGGTCATGAACTTTTTCATTGTTAGGGATTCTCCTTGTGAGTTGTTGACGAGTTTGTTTCGTCTACGAACCTATAATCCCAGTCAGAGATGAACCTCGCCTTAAAACGCGATTAAAATCGGTTCATAGAAAAGCGCTGTTCCCACCCTCGCGGCGACGGACTACAATTCTGATAAGCGTTTTAGAATCATTCATTTCTCGCTCGGTTTCACCCGTTCGCGCCGGCCGGTCTTGCGCCATGCCGGCCATAGTATTAAGGTGCGATGGAAAAGAAAGAGCTTACCGAGCGCCTTGCGCGCGAAACAAAATTGCCGCCGGCGTCTGCCGCGGATGAATTGGATAATGCCGTCCACGACGTGCTACGCAGTCTGAAGCGGCACGAGCGCCCGCGTGCAACGGCGCTTCAACGATTGATCGACGAGGCACGGTGTGCGCCCGAACGAGGCCGCAGATGAGCCGTTGTGCAACAACCCGAATCGCCGGCATCATCCGCCGCGCGCTGCACGATGGACAGTTGGTCGAGATTCAGGGGCTCGGCACGTTCCGTCCCGCTCCTGGCGGATTCGAATTTGAACGCGAAGTCCGGCCGCGCATTTTCATCGCGTATGTGAGCGAGGATCTACGGGCTGCGCGGCGTCTGTATCGCGGGCTCGAGCGTGCGGGCTACCGGCCGTGGCTCGATAAAGAGAACCTGATGCCGGGTCAGAATTGGCCGCGCTCGATTCAGCGCGCAATCGAAGTGTCGGATTTTTTCATCCCGTGCTTCTCGACGAAGTCCGTGTTAAAGCGCGGCGAATTTCAGAGTGAGCTGAGGTTTGCGCTGGATTGTGCGTCGAAGCTGCCGTTGGACGACGTGTTCCTGATCCCCGTGCGTCTGGACAACTGCGCGATGCCGGAGCGCATACACAAGCAATTGCAGCACGTGGACATGTTCCCTTGCTGGAAGAGCGGCATGGCCCAGGTGCAGGCGACCATCGAGCAGGAGCTGGCTCGCAAACGCAAATGGCAACTGCCCCTGGCGAGTTGAGGTTCAGGGATGGGCTGCGATTTTCTTACGAATCGATTCGGCGTCCTTGGCATCCGGCGCAAGCTCGAGGTATTTGGCATATGCCTCGCGCGCTGCCTTGGCGTCCTTCATCTTCTCTTCGGCCTGGGCGAGCCGGTGCACTGCCTCGGCCGAGGTTGGATCCCAACGTGTGGCTTCCCGGAACCGGCGCGCGGCGGCTTTGTAATTGCCTTTCTTGAAGTAGAACTCGCCCGCCTTCAATTCCTTCGCTGCCTGGAGAGGGTTGAACGAGTAGACCTTCTCCTTCAAGCCGGGATCTTCTTCCGGCGGCTCCTGCTCCTGTTGCTGAGCCTTGCGCAGCTCTTCCTGTTTGCGGTTCTTAAGCTGTCCGGGCGCGGCGGGTTCCTGCGCCGAAACGAAGCCAATTGCCGCGGCGGAGGTTAGAAGGGAGGCGATGAGCAAGGAAAGCCGTGCCACAATAAAAGTATAGCCGCCACGCATGGAACTCCGCGAAAAAGCGGCGCAGTTGCCCACCCTTCCCGGCGTTTACCTGTACAAAGATGCGCATGGCACCGTCATCTACGTCGGTAAAGCCAAGAACCTGCGCAGCCGCGTCCGCAGTTACTTCCTCGACGATCGTCTCGCCGATATCAAAACCGGGACGCTGATTTCCGAAGCTCGCGACGTCGATTACATCCAGGTTGATAACGAAAAAGAGGCGCTGGCTCTTGAAAACAACCTGATCAAGGCGTACAAGCCGCGCTTCAACATTCTGCTGCGCGACGACAAGACGTACCCGTATGTGAAGCTGACGGGAGAGAAGTTTCCGAGAGTCTATGTGACGCGCCGTTTGCGCAAGGACGGGTCGACGTATTATGGCCCGTATTTTCCTGGCAATCTCGCCCACCGGCTCGTGCACTTCATTCATCGCTATTTCAAGGTTCCGTCGTGCAAAATCGATTTCAGCCGGAATCATACGCATCCGTGTTTGCAGTTCCACATTCATCGCTGTCATGGGCCTTGTGTGAACAATCTGGTGAGCGACGAGGATTACGCGACGGCGGTTCGCAATGTCCGCTTCTTTCTGGAAGGGCGCCATCGCGAACTCGCGCGAGAGTTGAAGGGCCGCATGGACACGGCGTCCGAGGAGATGCGGTTCGAAGAAGCCGCCGGATTGCGCGATTTGCTGGTGACCGTCGAGGAACTCGAGCAGAAGCAGAAGATGGCGGCAGCCGAGGGCAATGACGCCGACATCCTCGCTTTTTATGCCGAAGCGCCGCTGGTCGCAGTGAATCTGTTTCACATGCGCAACGGGCACATTGTGGACCGCCGCGAGTTCTTCTGGGAGGACCAGACCGAGTTCGAACCGGCGGAGATGTTCTCGTCGCTGTTGAAACAGTTGTACCTCGAGCAGCAGTATGTTCCGCGAACGATTGAAGTGCCTGTGGAGTTTGAGGATCGCGATCTGCTGGAGGAGTTTCTAACGGAACGGCGCGGCGCCAAAGTGGAGATACACACTCCGCAGCGCGGCGAGAAACGGGCCATGATGAAGCTGGTCGAAGCGAATGCGAAGAACAGTTTCGACCAGCGTTTCCGCGTGCTGAAGCCGAGTTCGAAGGCGATTAAAGGGGCGCTCCAGGACGCGCTGAATCTGCCCGATGCGCCGGAGCGAATCGAGTGTTTCGACATCTCGCATATTCAGGGCACCGATAAAGTCGCGAGCATGGTGGTGTGGGAAGACGGGCGGATGAAGAAGGCGGACTACCGCAAGTTCATCATCCGAACGGTGGAAGGCAACGATGATTTCGCGTCGATGCGCGAGGTGGTCGGCAGGCGATACGCGCGGCTGCAGGCGGAGAACGCGCCGATGCCCGGGCTCGTGCTGATCGACGGAGGGCTGGGCCAGTTGCACGCAGCGGCCGATGCTCTCGAAGCGCTCGGAATCACCACGCAGCCGCTCGCCTCGATTGCCAAGCGCGAGGAGATCATCTACGTGTACGGCCAGGAGGATGAGCCGGTGGTGCTCGATCGGTTCTCGCCTGTTCTGCACCTGGTACAGCAGGTTCGCGACGAAGCGCACCGGTTCGCGGTGACGTTCCACCGCACGCGCCGCAACGCTTCGCGGCTGACATCGGAACTTCATCAGGCGCCGGGAGTGGGGGCGAAGACCGTGGAGAAGCTGCTGCGCCATTTCGGCAGCCTGGAGCGGGTGATGAACGCAACCGAAGCCGAGTTGATTGAAGTGGCCGGGCGCGCCGTGACGCGCAAGTTGAAGGAGCACTTTGCCAAAGAAGGCGCGGCGCAACTTCACGTGTTGGATTAGCGCAAGCTCGTGGCGCGCGGTATACTTCGAGTTCAGTTGCCTCGCATCCGGAAGTAGTACGATAGGTTTCGCGGCCGCTAACGCAAGAAGGAGCATTCTGTCCCGCAATGTGGAATCGCAGGAAAGACGACGAGTTTATAGCCCCGAAAACGGTTGCGCCAACGCCTGCTCCCACCGAGAGCAAGAGGGAGAGCATCCCGAAGAGAGAGAACAATCCTATGTCCACCACACCCGGACGCATGCCTGAACCATTGATGGACCTGACCCGCGGGGCGGCTTCGCTTGGCAAGTCCGTGCTTGTGAAAGGCCAGATTTTCAGCCGCGAAGATCTCACCATCGACGGGGAAGTGGAAGGCACGATCGAGCTGCAGGAGAACCGCTTGACGGTGGGGCCCAATGGCAAGGTGACGGCCAACATCAAGGCGCGCGAGATTATCGTGCTGGGCGCCGTGAATGGGAACATGGAGGTTACCGACAAGATCGACATCCGCAAGGAAGCGCGGCTGGTGGGCGACATCAAGAGCGCCCGCGTGGTGATTGAAGACGGAGCGTTCTTCAAGGGCAGCATCGACATCGTGAAGGTGGATCCGCCCAAGCAGCCCGCGCCCAAACCGCAACCAGCCCCGGTTGTTCAGACCCCGCCTCCTCCCGCAACGCCAGCCCCTTCGCAGGCAGCCGCCGGCGGAGACACTAAGCGGTAATGACTTCGGGCCGGCTCGCGCCGGTCAACCCCGGCAACGTGCGCAGCCAATCGGATCCCGCGGATTCCACGCAGAAGCGGCACAGCCCTGGCCTCGAGCAGTTCTTCGCATCGCTGGCCGGTCAGGGCCCGACCTCGATTCTCGACCTGGCGGGAGCGAGTCAGGCAAACGTGTCGTTCATCACCGGACTCGGACATCGCATCTATTCCGACCACATCCTGCGCGCCCTCGATACGGCGTTCGGCGATGGTCCGGATTTCCTGGCCAATCAAGCGGACCCGTCGCGGGTTGAGCAGTTCATGGCTAACACGCTCGACTTTCCTGTCAGCTCGTTGGGCGGGGCGCTGTTGTGGGACACCCTGCAATTTCTCTCGCCGGGTCTGTTGCAATTGACCCTCGATCAACTGTTCCATATTCTCGAGCCCGGCTCATCGATGTTGGCGTACTTCCACACGGACGAGCGTGCCACGACAGTTCCGCTGCACTCCTATCGCATCGCCGATCAGCGGACGGTGCAGCTAACGTCCACCGGGATCCGGCGCCAGGCGCAGTATTTCAACAACCGCGCGCTCGAGAAGGTTTTTCAACGCTTCAACTCAGTCAAATTCTTCCTGACTCGCGACCATCTTCGTGAAGTGATCGTCCGGCGCTAAGTGGCCAGTCAATTCGAGCTCTTCGTCGCGCGCAGGTATCTCCGGGCCAAGCGGAAACAGACCGTCATTTCGATCATCACCGTGATCTCCATCGTAGGAGTTGCGGCGGGAGTGATGGCGCTGATCATCGCGCTGGCCATCAACACCGGGTTTCGCAACACGCTTCAACGCAATCTGCTGGGAGCGACAGCGCACGTCACGATTCTTGAAAAAGAACCAGGCAATGGCATCGAAGACTGGCAGTCGTTGATTCCGAAGCTGCGTGCGATCCCGCATGTGACTCGCGCGAGTCCGGGATTGTATGGGCCCGTGTTCTTCGCCGGTCCGATTCAGAGTGCGGGCGGGATTCTGAAAGGTATTCCACCTGGGCCGGAGCAAGCCGCGGCCGATGTGTTGGCGCACTTGAAACAAGGCTCGCTCGCCAATTTATCGACACCTGGACGGTTCCCGGGTATCATTCTCGGATCGAAGCTAGCCGAGCATACGGGGATGTTGATGGACAGCATCGTCACGGTGATGAGTACTCAGGGCGAGATCACTCCCATGGGTCCGCGCCCGGCTTACTTCAAGTTCAGAGTTGTCGGGATTTTTGAATCCGGCTTCTTCGACCTAGACAACGCGTGGGCTTTCACTGATCTGCGATCCGCGCAACGTGCGCTGTCTTTAGGCGATGTTGTGAATTCGGTCGAACTCAAGTTGGACGATCCGGATCGCGCGATGACGGTAGCCGCTGCCGCGATCAAGAAACTCGATCCCCGTTTAACAGCGACCACGTGGATGGAGCAGAACCGGCAGCTCCGCAACGCGCTACGCATGGAGCGTGTGGTCACGGTAGTTACCATCGGGCTTATTGAACTCGTGGCCGCGCTCAATATTCTGATCGCGCTGATCATGATGGTGATGGAGAAGTATCGCGATGTCGCAGTGCTGATGTCCATGGGCGCGCGGCGCGAGCAGATACGCCGGATTTTCATGATTCAGGGCTTGATGATCGGGTGTGTGGGGACTGCGATCGGCTTGATTCTGGGTTATGGGCTCAGCTTTCTGGCAGGACACTACCGCTGGCTGCGGCTGGATGAGGAAGTGTACTCGCTGAGTTTTGTCCCGTTTGAACCGCAGTGGTGGGACGGAGTGTGGATCGCCGCAGCGGCAGTTTTCGTGAGTTGGGTGGCGACATTGTATCCGGCGATGAGTGCGACGCGTATCGCTCCGGCCGAAGCTCTACGCTACGAGTAAGCACCGATTTCGAGGCTGCGCTCTGTTCCCGTCAAGTCAAGTAGCCGGCTGCTTGACGCGCCACACGCATGCCATGGCCGCAGTTCCGACCTCGCACAGAATACACCGTTCGCGACTTGTGTCAATGGAAGAGGACCGCGCTTTTGGCGCGATCCCCCGAGAAGATTACTTGCCGACGGCCATCCCCGAGTTTTGCTTGAAAGTGACCTTGGTGTTGGTGCCGCCCACGCGGATTTCTTCCAGACGGTACTTGCCGTCCTCGCCCAAGCAGCAGGTGCTGGTCTGGCTGAACTTGGTCGCGCCATTCTCGACAGTTACCTCGGCTTCGACGGAGGTCTTGCCGTGTTTCAATGTGGCCTTGTCGCCATTCAGTTCCAACTTATAATCGCCCGGTTTCAATTCAGCCCCAGCTACGATCGCGGGCTTTTGGAGATTGACGGTGTAGCCCGACGCTGCCCAGGCAAGCGCCACGGCGAACATTGCAAACACGAGAACGAGTTTCTTGGTCATAGTTGGTGTCCCTCAACGGCTATGGTACGCCGTAACGTTACTTAACACTGTACACCAGGTAAAGGGTGTTATTCAAGCGAGCCAAAATACGGACGCTGCTTTTTTTGCGTGGAGTGGCGGGCTTGGCGGCTACCTGAATGTGAATACGAGAGCAGGCAGTCCCTGGTTCAGATGGAAACGAACCGGGGGTCTATGTGCTGCGCGTGCAGCTCGGCGGAACCGTCGCCCATGTCTTCAATGCTCTTGCGGTTGGAGTAGATCGATCCAAAGATTGCACGCAAGTACCCCCGGTAGGAAGCAATCCAGTCGCCACCGTCCATCTTGACCTATGTGCAGATCATCGTTTACTTCACCGGTATTTCGGACTATAGTTATTACGCCAATCGCGCTGACGTGCGACTGCGCCTCAAGGAGATATGCATGAGAATCAGACTTTCCGCAGGTCCAGGACTGTGGTTTGCGGTCCTATTCGTTTTTGTTCTGGCCTTCAACTTGGCCGCGAAGGACAAAGCGCCGAAGATGTCAAACGTTCAAGGCCGGGTACAGATGATGAACAAGGACACCTCGACCATTACCGTCCAAAAGGGGAATGTGCAGCGCGCAGTGATTTATAGTGCTGCCACGAAGTTCCTGGCGGGCCACAGCAAAAGCAGTAAGCCGGGCTCGGTGGATGAAGTCAAGAACGGTAACTATATCTCGTGCATTGGCGACTTCAACGCCGCTAAATTGACCGCCAAAGAATGTATCTATCGGGACGCTAAGTAACTCCCCACTTCAGGATCCACCCGGAAGGGTGCCGCGACGTGCGCCCTTCCACGCTCGCCGCCTGGTGGCAAGCTGCCCGTCCTGCGGCCTATATTGAATCATGTCTCAATCGATCGCGGCCGGCGGCGCACTGGTTTCTTGTCTCATCGTGGGCAGCTTCGGAGCGCTGGCCCTTGCTCAGGAAGAGCCGCAGCGCCCGCAGGATCCGATGTCGGCTCCGTCTTTCACTGGACTGCGTCTGCGAAGCATCGGACCGGCATTCACCTCAGGCCGGGTGTCGGGATTCGCATTCGATCCGAACGACTCAAATCGCTATTTCGTAGCTGTCGCTTCGGGCGGAGTTTGGAAGACCCTGAACAACGGAGCGACCTGGACGCCTGTGTTCGATTCGCAGGGTTCCTATTCGATCGGCGCGGTGGCGCTCGACCCGAAGAATCCGTCCGTCGTTTGGGTGGGCACGGGTGAGAACAACAGCCAGCGCAGCGTTTCCTATGGCGACGGAGTTTATAAGAGCGAGGACGGCGGACACACGTGGAAGAACATGGGGCTCAAGCAGACCGAGCACATCGCCCGGATGCTGTTCGACCCGCGCGATTCGAACGTCGTCTACGTCGCCGCTCCAGGCCCGCTGTGGAAAGGCGGAGGCGAGCGCGGGTTATATAAAACCACCGACGGCGGCAAAACCTGGACCAGCCTGATCAAGGTTGGCGAACACACGGGCGTGGCGGACGTGATCATGGATCCGCGCAATCCGGATATTCTGGTGGCCTCGACCCATCAGCGCGAGCGCCGCTACTTCACCTTGATTCACGGCGGGCCCGAAAGCGCCGTGTGGCGGACGACGGATGCGGGCAAGACGTGGTCGCGCGTCGCGGGCGGGCTACCCACCGGCGACCTGGGGCGCATCGGCCTGGCCTACGCGCCCACCAACCCGAGTATCCTTTATGCGCAGGTCGAAGCCGGAGAAGGGCGGGGCGGTCTGTACCGCTCGGCCGACAGCGGCGGCACGTGGGAGAAGCGCAATTCGTTCGACACGCAGGGACAGTATTACTCGCACGTCGTCGTGGATCCCGCCGATGCCGATCGCGTGTACGTGATGAACGTGAACATCATGGTTTCAAGCGACGGCGGGCGCACCATGACGCCGCTTCCTACCCGAAACAAGCACGTCGATAATCACGAGATCTGGATCGATCCCAAAAACAACAGTCATTACCTGGTAGGCTGCGACGGCGGAGTTTACGAGACCTTCGACAAGGCCGAGAATTGGACTTTCAAAGCGAACCTGCCCATCCCGCAGTTTTACGACGTAGCCGTGGACGAGGCCGCGCCACTTTATAACGTCTACGGGGGCACGCAGGATAATTTCAGTTTTGGCTGTCCTTCGCGGACCAGGAACGCTACGGGAATCACCAACGCGGACTGCTTCGTCACGCACGGCGGCGACGGCTTCTACACGCGCGCGGATCCGAAGGACCCGAACACGATCTATGCCACGATGCAGAACGGTGGCCTGGTCCGCTTCGACCGCCGCACCGGAGAGCGCGTCGGCATTCAGCCTCAGCCTGGCAAGGGCGATCCGCCGATGCGTTGGAATTGGGATGCACCTCTGGCGATCAGTCCGCATTCCAGCACGCGCCTGTATTTCGGAGCGCAGCGCCTATACCGGAGCGACGATCGCGGCGACAGTTGGAGGGCGGTAAGCCCCGACCTGACGCGTCAACTCGATCGCAACAAGTTGCCCGTGATGGGCCGTGTGTGGGGCGCCGATGCCCTACAGAAGCATGTGTCGACGGCGTTGTATGGCAATATCTCAGCGCTCGCTGAATCGCCTAAACAGGAGGGGCTGATCTACACGGGAACCGACGACGGCCTGGTTCAGGTGACCGACGACGGAGGCAAAAGCTGGCTCAAAATCGATAAGACCATGGGCGTTCCCGAGGACTGCTACGTGCAGCGCATTGTGGCATCGCAGCACGACGCCGCGGTGGTGTACATCGTTTACGAAAATCATCAGAACGGCGATTTTAAACCATATTTGATGAAGAGCGCCGATCGCGGCCGCACCTGGATTTCCGTTTCGGGGAACCTGCCTGAGAATGGGGCCGTATACGCTCTGGCCGAAGATTATGTGAATCCGAAACTGCTGTTCGCAGGAACCGAGTACGGTCTGTTTTTCACCGTCACCGGCGGCGAGAAGTGGATCAAGCTCGGCGGCGGAATGCCCACGATACAGGTGCGCGACCCGGCGATCCAGAAGCGCGCTAACGACTTGGTGGTGGGCACGTTTGGCCGCGGTATTTATGTACTCGACGACTATTCGCCATTGCGCGGCGTGACGGGTGAGATGTTGAACGCCGAGGGCAGTCTGTTTCCGGTTAAGAATGCGCTCAGCTACATCCCCGCGGCGCCGCTTGGATCGACGGGCAAGGGATTTCAGGGCGAGTCGTTCTATGCCGCGCCCAATCCGCCTTTCGGAGCGGTGATCACTTACTACTTGAAGGATCCGATCCGGACCCGCCGGCAGGCGCGCGCAGAACGGGAGCGCGAGGCAGACCGCAAGAAAGAAGATGCGCCGTATCCGACCGCCGAGCAGTTGCGGGCCGAAGCCGAGGAAGAAGCGCCCGCGATCGTGATCAGCATCAGCAACGCGAGTGGGAAATTGGTTCGTCGAATGGAAGGTCCGGTGACCCGCGGATTTCAGCGAGTGGCGTGGGATTTGCGAGCCCCGGCGGCGACGATCCCGGCCGCTCCTCCGGTGGGCGCGGTGACACGTGGCGGCGGAGGCGATCGCAGTGATGATGTTGAGGCGGCAGGAGGATTCGGATTCCGGACTCCCAGCGGACCGCTTGTTGTGCCCGGCAAGTATTCCGTGACTTGGGCCAAGCGCGTGGAGGGAGTCGTGAGCGCGTTACCCGGCTCGTACAGTTTCGAAGTGACCGCGGATGGATCGTCGTCGGGCGCGGATCGTGTCGCGATGGCCGAGTTTCAAGAAAAACTCACGCGGCTGCAAAAGGCGGAGACGGCCGCGGAGCAATCGGCAACCGACGCCCGTTCGCGGTTGAACGCGATCGTGCGAGCGATCGATGTGACGCCGTCACTTCCGATGAAGGTGCGGGAAGACGCACGCGCCGCGGAGGGCCGGCTGCGCGCAATCACGCGTGCATTGCGAGGCGATACGGTGCTGCGCGAGCGGAACGAAGCGACGCCCGAATCGATCTCGGAGCGCGTTGCGTTCGCGGTGAGTTCGCTGCGGCAAACCACGGGGCGCCCGACGCAGTTGGCCATCGAGACCTATCAGGCTGCATCGGATGAGTTGGCGGTCGAAATACCCAAGCTTCGGCATCTGATCGAGACCGAGATTCGCGCGCTGGAGAAACAGTTGGATGCGGCGGGCGCACCGCCTACGCCGGGTCGATTGCCCGATTGGAAAAAATAGCGCCCGAAACTTGCACCGCACTGGCGGCATCTCATAATAGGGTTTACTATGCGCCTTGCTTCCGCCCTTTGTTTCTGCATGCTCGCTGCGATGACGTCGGCCTGCAGCGACCGGTCGTCCGGCCTGCGCTACGATGGCGGCAACCGCCGCACCGAGAACGACTCCGACACGGCTGCGCGCAAGGCCGGACGAGCCGCTTACAACGCTTCCAAAGAGGCCGGCAAAATCGCGGCGGAAGCAGGACGCGAGATCAAGAAGGAAGCCCAGCAGGCCCATGAAGGCTGGAAAGACGCCAAGCGCGAAAGCCGCGAGCGGAAGCCGTAGCTTGAAGATATAATCGGCTGCGATGCCGCAGCACCAGGTTCCAGCCGGCGTCCGGCGAGTGGTGCCGCGACGATTCCGCAAATTCTTTAGCCAGTTAGGCCCCGGTCTGATCACCGGCGCGGCTGACGACGACCCCTCGGGTATATCGACATATTCGGTGACCGGCGCGGTGTTCGGTTACACCACCCTGTGGACCGCGGTGTTCTCGTTCCCGTTGATGACCGCCGTACAGATGATGTGCGCCCGTCTGGGCATGGTCACCGGGCAGGGACTCGCGGGCGTCATTCGCTACCGCTATTCGCGCTGGATTTTGTGGGGGTCGTGCATTCTCCTGGTGGTGGCGAACACCGTCAACATTGGCGCGGACTTGGGCGGTATGGCGGAAGCAACCTCGATGATCACGGGCCTTCCCAGCCTGTTCTGGCTGCCGATTTTCGCGGTCACCATCACCTCGTTTCTATTTTGGTCGTCGTACAACGCGATCGCCCGGATTTTCAAATGGCTCACGCTGGTGCTGTTCGCCTACGTCATTGCGGCGTTCCTGGCCAAGCCCGATTGGGGCGCTGTTTTGTACCACACGCTGGTGCCGCACGTGGAATGGTCGGGGCTATTCTGGGCGACGCTGGTGGGGATTTTCGGTACAACCATCTCGCCGTATCTCTTCTTCTGGCAAGCTTCACAAGAAGTCGAAGAGGAGCGTGAGAAAGGCAGGTTATCGCTCGAATCGCGGCAAGGCGCGTCGGATCGCGAGCTGCGGAAATCACGGAACGACGTGGTAACCGGGATGTTCTTCTCAAACCTGGTGATGTATTTCATCATCCTGACCACGGCCGCTACGCTCCACGCGCACGGGCAAACCAGTATCACAACGGCACGGCAAGCGGCTGAGGCTTTGCGCCCTCTGGCCGGCAATGGAGCCTATCTACTGTTCACGACCGGTTTGGTGGGGGCCGGTATGTTGGGGATTCCGGTTCTTGCGGGATCGAGCGCTTACGCCATCGCCGAGGCTGCTGCGTGGCGCGGCTCGCTCTCCGAACATCCCGGCATGGCTCGCGAATTCTACGGAGTCATTGCCACAGGTATGCTGATCGGAGGCGCTTTGGATTATGCGGGATTCAATGCCGTGTCGATGCTGTTCTGGTCAGCGGTATTAAACGGCGTATTGGCGCCCCCGTTGATTGTCTTGGTCGTACTCTTAACGAGCAACTCCTCGATCATGGGAACGCGGCGCAATCCACCCTGGCTGGCTGCCCTGGGATGGACTTGCGCCGCGGTAATGACAGTGGCTTCGGGTCTGATGTTCGCTACGATGTAGGCACTGCGGATCAGGAGAAAGCGCCTGCTCCGGCTTCTGCGACAGCCTGATCCTGTTTACCGGCGCCGCCACTCACGCCGATTGCGCCAACCACTTTACCGCCGCGCTTCAGAGGGACGCCGCCCGCGAAAATCATCACGCGTCCATGATTGGACACGTGGATCCCGAAGAAGTCGTCCCCTGGCTGGCTCAGCTTCCCGAGCTCCTTGGTTGAAATGTCGAAGGCTCGGGAAGTGAATGCCTTGTTGATGGCGATATCGATGCTCCCCAGCCACGCGTCATCCATGCGCAGAAAAGCTTTCAAGTTTCCGCCCGCGTCAACTACGGCGATGTTCATCGGCTGGCCGATATCGAGCGCCTTCTTTTCCGCGGCGTCGATCACTTTACGAGCTTCGTCGAGGGTCATGCGGGGATTTTCAGAGTCTGCCCAGCTTTGATGCGATCCGGGTTATCGAGCTGATCGCGGTTGGCTTCGAAAATCTTGTTGTACTTGTTGGCGTCGCCATAAAAATGCTTGGCGATCAGCGATAGGCTGTCGCCCGGTTGCACGGTGTAGGTTTGAGCGCCGCCGCTCGCGCCGCCCGCCTGCGACGATGCCGCCGCTGCCTGGGGCAGGGAAGAATCAACCGTCAGGTTTACAGTCAAGTCGCTGTAGGACGGATCGACTTTCTTGATCTGGTCCCAGACTTTGTTTTTCAGGTCTTCCGAAGGCGTAGCGCCCTCGATGTACAGCTTGTTGTCCTGAATGTGAACGTGGGTCAAGTGAACGCCGTTCTGCTGGATGAAGCTGAGAACGGACTGATACTTCTGCTTTAGTTGGTCGAGTTGTTGATCTGGAAGTGACATATCTTCCTGGATGAGACTCAGCACAGCCCGGTAGGTTTCGGTTTATGATGTCTTTGTGAAATGGATCCTTGTTCTCGCTGCCGCCGCCGCTGTCACCGCGCAACAGAAAGAGGCGGGTGACGATAAGCGCGGGTATACGGACACGCCGCAAATACCGAACCAGAAATGGAAAGTGCATGATGCCGCGCGCCCTCACCCGCGCAAGGTAACCCCCGGGCTCCCGCTGCTGAATGAGGCTCCGCCGTCGGACGCCATCGTTCTGTTTAACGGGAAAGATCTCTCGCAATGGGTGAGGCGATCGAGGACAGGCGGCGCCGAAGAGCCGAAATGGAAGATCGAGAACGGCTATATGGAGATCACGCCTCGTGCCGGGGGAATCGCGACGCGCGAGAAGTTCGGCGATTGCCAGTTGCACGTCGAGTGGATGGTTCCAACCGGTGTCGAAGGCGCCGGACAGGGGCGTGGAAACAGCGGAATCGAGATCATGGGACGCTACGAGATTCAGGTTCTCGAGTCGTCCGAAAACATGACGTATGCCGATGGTCAGGCGGCCTCGATCTACGGGCAGTGGCCGCCGCTGGTGAACGCGTCACGTCCGCAGGGTGAGTGGAACGTCTATGACATTTTCTTTGAGGCGCCGCGTTTCGACGGCGATAAGCTGACCAAACCCGGTTATGTCACCGTCGTTCACAATGGCGTGCTGGTGCACAACCATCAGGAGATTATCGGGGCCGCTGTCCACCGGCGTGTCGCCAAGTACACTCCGCACGGGCCCGAGGAGCCGCTCAGTTTGCAGGACCACGGGCAGACGGTCCGCTACCGCAACATCTGGATCCGGCGGCTCAGACCCTACGACGAACCGTAACGGCTACTCCGTTTTGAGCGCCTGAATCGGGTCAATCAGCGTGGCGCGGCGAGCGGGCAGGTAACTGGCCAGCACCGCGGCTGCGATCAGGACGGCCGATACAGCGGCATAGGTCAGCGGATCGATGGGGCGCACGTCGAACAGCAAGGCGGCCATCCAGCGCGTAACGACGACGGCCGCACCCAATCCCGCCGCAATACCGGCGGCTGTCAACAAGAGCCCGTCGCGCACGAACATTCCTTGAACCGTTTGACGCGGCGCACCCAACGCCATGCGGATTCCAATCTCCCGCGTGCGCTGCGCCACCGAGTAGGAGATCACGCCATAGATTCCCACGACGCCCAGCAGCAGCGCCATGGCGGCGGCGATGGCGAGCATCACCAGCGTGAACGAGGTGCGCGCCATGGAGCGATCGTAGACCTGCTGCAGCGTCTTGATGTTGGCGATGGGGAGGTTGGAGTTGGCGCTCCACACGGTTTTGCGCACTGCGTCGAGGAAGCCGGGCGTGCCTGTGCGCGGGCTGCGAATGGAGTACACCAGCGTCCGGCGCGCCGAAACTTTGTCGCCCCAAAAGTTCGCGATCAGCAGCGGCCAATACACCGTCTCCGGAGCTTTCTGATTCACTCCGTCATCGCGTTCATCGCCAACCACGCCCGCAATCTCGCGCCACGGGCTGCCTGGCGACTCGCGGATGCGCCGCCCGATCGCTTGCGCGGGATCCTTCCAAAACAGACGCGCGAAGTTTTCGGAAACCAGGCACACGGGCGTCTTGTTATAGGAGTCGGCCCAGGTGAAATCGCGGCCTGCCAGAATCGCATTCCCCATCGTGTGAAAGTATCCGGGCGATATGAATTTGAAACGGCGTATCTGCGGGATCTGCCCTTGCGGCGTGGGGAAATCTTCCGAAAATACCGGATCGTTGCTGTGGTTTCCGTCCATCGGGACGCCGTTCGATACGCTGGCCGCGGACACGCCGGGCATGTTCTGAATCCGCTCGAGAATTTCCTGATGCATGCGCACCGCGCGCTCCGGATCGGGAACTGCGGCCTGCGGAATAGAAAGACTCAGCGTCAGCACCTGTTCCGGATGAACGAATCCGGGCCGCACCTCGCGCATGGCTTGAAACGTCCGGATCATCAATCCCGAACCGATCAGCAGCACCAGCGCGAGCGCCACCTGAACCACCGCTAGCACGCCGCGCGCGCGATGCCGCTGCCGGCCGTCGCTCGAGTTGCGGCCGCCTTCACGGATTGCCGCGCCGAGTTGTCCGCGGCCGAAGCGGAACGCTGGAATGAGGCCGAAAAATATTCCGGCAAGGAGCGAGACCGCCAGCGCGAACACGAAGACCCGGCCGTCGATCGAGATCTCTTCGAGTCGCGGTAAATTCGAGGGCGCGAGCGCCGTCAGCAAATGGAGGCCGGCATACGCCAGCGCGAGGCCAAGCGCGCCGCCAGCCAGACCCAGCGCGACGCTCTCCACCAGCAGTTCTTGGGAGAGCTGCCCGCGGCCTGCGCCAAGCGCCGCGCGAATCGCGAACTCCTGCGCACGTCCTTCGGCACGCACCAGAAACAGGTTGGCTACGTTCGCGCACGCAATGAACAGTACGATTCCCACGGTGGCCAGCAGCACCCACAACACCTTCCCGACATCGCCGACAGCGTCTTCCTTGAAAGGGCGCACGTTCGGTCCGAATTTCGCGTCCTGAAACATTTTCGCGTTGAAGCCGGGAGGCAGCTTGAACCGGTCAGTCAGCATCGGGAGCATGCGCGCGACGTCGGCATTGGCCTGCGCGATCGTAACCCCCGGTTTCAAGCGCGCGATTCCCTGGAAACTGAAATTGCCGACGAACACCTCGGCACGATTGAACCGCAAGGGAAGCAGCAAGGCAGGATGTTGATCGAGGAAGCGAAAACTCTGCGGCATCACGCCGATGATTTCGTGCGCGCGGCCGTTAATCAGGATGCGCCTGCCGACCGCGGACTGATCACCGCCGAATTTGCGCTGCCAGTACGCGTAGCTCAGAATGACTGTTTCGGGGGTGCCGGGACTATCGTCTTTGACGTTGAAGGCGCGGCCCAGCGCGGGTTGCACTCGCAGGGTCGGCAGCACGCCCTCGGTCACGTTGAGAACGTCTACCTGCTCCGGTTCAGCGAGTCCGGTCACGGAAACGGATTCGCCGTTCCACACTCCGCTGTTCTCGAAGACGCGGCCTTCTTCTTTGTAGGTGAAGTAGGTGGCGGGCGAGGCGTTCATTATCTTCATGCCCAGCCCGGGAGCCGTGTGCCATACGCCCACCAGGCGCTCCGGATCGCCGAAGGGTAGCGGCTTTAATAACACTCCGTTGACGACGCTGAAAATCGCGGTATTGGCGCCGATACCGATTGCCAGCGTAAGCAGCGTCATCGCTGAGAACAGAGGGGCGCGCAAGAGACGCCGCGTGACATGCCGCAGTTGTACCGCGATAGATCCCATGGTGAATCATACGCGCCAGTTCACGATTTGTTCCGCGGAGGGAGCGGGTTTCGCAGCGGAACTGGGATAATGTGGAAGCACCGGAAAGCGATCGGGGGTTTGAAATGCAGACCGCAGTGAAGTGCGTGACGGCCGGAGTATTGGCGATTGCCGGAATGCTTTCTTTGTGGGCACAAGACGGGCCGCGGGGCCACTGGAGCGGCGCAGTCGAGGTTCCCGGCACGCCTCTCGCCATGGAAGTGGATTTGGATAAGGGGCCAAATGGCTGGGTCGGTTCGGTTTCCATTCCAGCGCAAAACGTGACGGGAATCCCACTGGAGGCGATCGCGTTCACCAACGGAAAATGCACATTCCGGTTGAAAGGCGTGCCCGGCGATCCTACTTTCTCAGGTACTCTCTCCTCCGATGGCAAGACCATGACCGGCGACTTCACGCAAGGACCCGCCGACGTCCCATTTGAATTCAGCCGCACCGGCGATCCGAAGATTGAAGAAGTGAAGCCGAGTCCCGAGGTGTCGAAGAACTTCGCCGGAACCTGGGAAGGCAAGCTCGAAGGGCCAGGGTTGCGCCTGATCCTGAAGATCTCCAACGAAGCGGGCAACTCCAAAGCCGTCTTGATATCTCCAGACCAGGGCAATGCGGAGATCCCGATTAGCGCGATTGAACAGAAAGAGTCCAGGCTGAGTGTTTCCGCGAAGTCGATCGGTGGCAAGTACGAGGCAGAGATCAATAAGGATGGTTCGGAGTTGAACGGCACTTGGACGCAGGGTGGCGGCAGCTTGCCGCTCAAGATGCAGAAAGCGCCGAGGGGCAAGACTCCCTGAACGGGCCGCTAGTAGCCCTTCTGCTTGTCGACGGCGTTGCGCAATTCGCGTCCGGCGGCGAATCGCGCGAGGTTCTCCTTCACCAAACTGAGCCGGCGCGTCACCTCCATCTGCGACTCGGTGGCCCAGTGATACGTGATGATCGCATTATCGGCTTTCCATAGAGGATGACCTTCGGGCAGCGGCTCCGGGGTGGTCACATCGACGCCCGCCCCGGCCAACGTGCCGTTGTTCAACGCATTCACCAGGGCTTCCATACCGTACGTCGATCCACGCGAGAGCGCGATGAAGTAACTGCCGCGCTTCATTCTGTGGAATTGATTCGCGCCCATCATCCGGTCGCTCTCCGGCGTTGAAGGCGCACACATGAACACGACATCGGCCGACGGCAAAACGCCATCCAAATTGTCAGGGCGGATCACACGCGGCATCCATTGGGTGGGGCAGACGTCCTGTACGTCGACTCCGATCGTGTTCATCTCGAAGCCATGCAGCCGTTGCGCGACGTTCAATCCGATATTTCCCGCGCCGATGATGACCGCGGTCAGTCCCTTCAATTCGAGAACGCCGAAACGCTCGCGTTCAAACCTCTCCCGGTGTCGCGCCTGGATGAAGTGCGGCAGCCTCCGGGTGAGCGCCAGCAGCATCGCGATACCGTGATCGGCCACTGCGGGACTCGCTACGCCCTTGGCGTTCGTCAACACGATGCCGCTATTGACGAGCTCGGGGTAGAGATAGGGCCGCACAGCCGCGCTCAGTACCTGGACCCACTCCAATCTCGAGCCCGCCTGAATCATCTCCCGGCTCGGGCCGCCGATCAGCGCGTCGGCCTCCCCGATCAGCCGCGGCAGTTCCCCATCGCTCACCAACCCGGACACGATCTGGAGGTTCGGCGGCGCGGACTCTTGAAGCGCGCAGATCTGTTCCGCGGTCATGCCGATCACGACAACTGTTTTCGTATCCGCTGCCTTATCCATGCTCGGCGGCCGTCACCTCAGCGAGTGCTTTCGCATTGAAGCGCACGCCCAAGCCCGGCTTCTCCGGCACGCCGATCCATCCCGGCTTCCACTCCACGGGTTCCTCGAGCAGGCGATTTCCAAGCGCGCCTTGCAACGCCCGGCCTCCTTCGGCGATCACCAGGTTGGGCGTGGAAGCGGCGACGTGCATCGACGCCGCAACATAAAGCGCCGTTCCTGTACTGATGTGGGGCGCCCACATCACACCGTGAGCGTCGGCGAGCGTCGCGATCCTCTTCACCTCCGTGATCCCGCCGGCACGGCACACGTCGGGATTGATGATGTCCGCGGATTTCGCCGCAAGAAAATCGGCGAACTGAAACCGGTTGCACAATTCTTCGCCCGCGCAGATGGCCGTGTCCAGCGCCTCGGCCAACTTGGGATACGAAGTCAGGTCGTCCGGCATCAGCGGATCTTCCCACCAGCCCACGTTGCCGAGCCGATCCAATTCACGCCCGAGTTTCACCGCTTCGTACAGCTTGAACGCGCCGAGGGAATCCACCAGCACCTGCCCCTTCCCCTTCATCGCATCCGCAATCGCCGCGACGCGCGCAATGTCGTTCGTCCCCGCGCCTTTGCTTAAGCCGATCTTCACCACCGTGAACCCGTCTTCGAGCGCCTTCAGTGCAGCATTCTTCAAATCGTTCACCGATGCGCCATCGATGCCGGTATAGGCGGGTATGCGATCGCGAAACTTCCCGCCCAGCAGACGGTACACGGGCAATCCGGTGAACTGGCCCAACAAGTCCCACAATGCGAGATCGACGCCCGCGATCGCTTCCGTATAGAAGCCCGTCGAGTAGCCGCGGAGCCGCTCGGTCGAGTACAACTTCTCCCACAACGGTTCTACCTCGAGGGCATTCTGACCAAGCAGCACGGGCGCGAGCAGATCGGTCACGATCGCCTGGTGTACGCGCGGCGCTTCAGGCGCATGACACTCGCCCCAACCGGTCAAGCCCTGATCCGTTTCGATGCGGACCAGCACAGCTTGCGTGTGCCCCTTGGTGCGCGAAGGGCTCGCGTGGTCGAGCCGATTCCAAAGTCCGGCTCCGCCAGTAGTGCTACCGAGCGGAGTCATGCGCACGAGGCTCTCGGGCGCGACTGCATCGCCCGGAGTCCGGATCACGAGCGCCTGCACCTTCGTGATCTTGAGCGCGCTCACACCGCGCCGCTTCTGTTCCACTGTCTGCGCGAGCAGCGGAGTCGCCGCCAGTCCAAAAAACGTTCGCCTGTTCATTCGTGAATCTCGCTCCCACACTCAGAACGCGTAATGCAGCGCGAGCTGGATATTCCGCGCCGCAGCAGTCGTCGAGATCTGCCCGAAGTCCGGATTGCCCAGCGTGCGCCCAGCGATTCCGAACTGCGGCGTGTTGAGCGCGTTGAAAGCATCCGCGCGGATATCGAAGATGTGCCGTTCGCGAATGACGAAGCGCTTCAACAGGCTGAAGTCCACCAGTTTGGTCCCCGGACCTTCGATGATTCCACGTCCACTGTTTCCGTACGTGAATGCGGGCGCGGCGGCGAACGCGCCGGTGTCGAACCACCGCTGCGGCGTCCGCTGATCCGACGGCAGGTTCCCATCGGCGATCCGATTCGGGCGAATAGTACCGCGGCTAGTGTTTGCCGTGTTGCCCGCCTGAATAATTGTGAACGGCGGCCCGGAATGCAGCGCTACACCCGCGCTCACCTGCCAATTGCCAAACAGTGCGGCGGCGGCCCCGTGCAGGTGTTTGCCAAACGGCAGTTCATACAACGCATGAAAATGGAACTGCTGCCGGAAGTCGATGGCGCAGCGACCCTTCTCGGCCTTGATATAGTTGGCTTGATTTTGCGGCTCTGCATCGTCGCTCCCCACCTGGCTCGTCGCCGACGAACTCTTGTTATCGAGGCATTTCGAGTAGGTGTAGCTCGCCAGAACGTTCGCGCCATGCCATGCGGCGCTCTGCAGCCGCGTCTGTAGCGCTTCATAATATGCGACGCCGTCCGTTCCGAAAATCCGGATGTCGCCCCACTGCTGCAACGGCCGCCGCGGCTGAACCGCCCCCGGCCCCGGCGGCGGAGTGTTTGCCGTATGGGCGCTATCCAGATGCAGCGTGTGCGACCCCACGTAGCCAACCTCGCCAACCCAATTGCCGGGCAGCTTCTGCTGAATGTTGAAGGTCCACGATTGCGCGTACCCTGGCCCGTAATCGCGTGGGATGCTGACCAGGCTTGCCGGCGCGGCCGTGCCCCCGAGCTGCGTCGAAAGGAAGCCTGAGCCTAGCGTCAGATTGGGCGATGCCAGATTGGTAGTGTAGGTGTTCGAGAGATTGCGCGGCGGATTCCGGTACAGCAGCGTGATGTTGGCCATCGTCGGCTGCGTGAAGAAGATCCCATAGCCTCCGCGTATAATCGTTCCCGTCTTGCCGATGTTGTACGCAAAGCCGATGCGAGGCGCGACGCCATGGCTCGGATCGTTCAGCGGAGCCGTCGCTCCCGGATCGGGAAACAGCGATAGAGTCTTCCAGTTGAAGCTTCGCGCATTGCCCAGCAGGTCGGTGTACGATCCGGCGTACTCGTACCGGAGGCCGAGATTGAACGTCAGATTCGGCCGCACCCTCCAGTCGTCCTGGATATAAGCGGAGGCGTGTTTCTGATGCAGAGATACTTCGCCCAGGTAATCCGTTTTCGTCGTCGAGAAGGGCAGACCCAGCATGAAGTCCGCGAACGAGTTTCCGCTCAGTTGGCCGGTGAAGTTGAACTGCCCTTGATTCGATGCATTCACCGCATACGAGTCCTGACGCCAGCGGCTGAAATCTCCGCCCACGCGTATCGAGTGCTTGTTGCGCTGGATGAACAGGCTGTCCTGGAATGCGGGACTCGAGAATAGCAGCCGCGGATTCGCGAAATTCTCACCAGAGCCAAGATAACCGCTGATTCCCGCCGTAGGAATGCCGACGATGAGAGGATCGGAGAAGTTCAGGCCGCCGATGCCGAAATCGCGGAGAGGATCGATGTTGGTGCCCTCGCGCCCGGTCTGTGTCGGCACCGATTCGCGAATGTACGACAGCCGCGCTTCGTTCACCACGGCCGCCGAGAACAGATGCGTCTCGGTGAGAACGAAGTCCTGATTCGTCGGATAACTCAGGCTGCCGAAATTCGGATTGATGGTGACGTTCTTCAAGTGAGCGTCGCGAACGGCAACGCGGAAGAACAACGAATCCTTATCGGAGATCTTTTCGTCGATGCGACCGAAGAACTGATTCTCGTCGTTGACGGTGCTTCCCGTGTTGATGAAGTTGAGCGACAGTCCCGGCTGATTCGGTAGCGGGATGTACTGCAGCAGTTTGAGGGCCTGCGGCGCGATGCGCTCCGCCGGGATGATGTTACCTGGGAACGGCTGTCCGGTGTACGGGTCCTTGATCACCGTCTTTGGCAGCAGTTCCGAAAAGTTTCCCGCTCGCATCAGCGGGCTAGCGGCGGTGCCTTTGCCGGTGGAGTGCTGCCGTGTCCGGTCGCCTTCATACGCGAAGAAGAAGAACGTCTTGTTGCGCCCGTTGTAGAGCTTCGGCAGCAATACCGCGCCGCCCAGCGTCGCGCCGAATTGGTTGAAGCGGAACGCCGGCGGTGCCCCCTGATCGAAGAACTGGCGCGCGTTCAAATCGTTGTTGCGAAGAAAATCGTATGCGCTGCCGTGAAACTGGTTCGTTCCGGACTTCACGATCATATCTACCTGCGCGCCGGAGTACGTTCCCAGCGCCGCCGAGTATTGCCCCGTTTGCACGCTGATTTCCTGCAACGCCTCGAGCGAAGGCACGAACGTGCTGCCGTTGACGAACCCGGCGATCATGCTCACGCCATCCAGCCTGTAGTTGTTGTCGAACATCCGCTGGCCGTTCACCGACAGATTCATCGACTGCGTGCGGCCCAGCGAATTCTGGTTGCCTGCTTGAGCCTCGTTTGCTCCGGGAGCAATTTGCACCAGCGACAGAAAGTCACGGCCTTTGAGCGGAAGGTTGTCTACCTGCTGCTGGCTGACCACCAGCCCCGTCGCCGCATCTTCGGTGCGCACGATCACGTCGCTGGCGCTCGACTTCACATCCACCGATTCTGACACCTGCCCGACGGGCAACATGAAATCCACTCGCACCGCGCGGTTGGCCTGCACCACCACTCCGCTGCGAACCACGGCCTGCATTCCCGGCGCTTCGGCTTTCACGGTGTATTCACCGACCACCAACCCGAGCACCGTGTAGCCGCCCGTCTCATCGGTGCGCACGGGCGTGACTACGTTCGTAGCGACATTGGTTGCCGTTATGTTCGCGTTTACTACGACAGCGCCTGTCGAGTCGCGCACCTCACCGGTAATCGTATTCTGAAGACCCTGTCCGCGCATCGGCAAGATTCCGGCGGCAAACAGGGCGACAACCGCGAACAGAGCTCGTTTCATCGATTCACCTTTCTAGCAGCGCCGCGGCTTCCGGGGCCGCGGATGTGATTCGTTCCTTCACCAACCAGCGCACCAGCACATATGCGATCGGATGAAGGAAACCCATGACGACGAAGATCCAGGTGTACGAAAAGTGCTGCACCACGAAACCCGTGAGACTGGTGAACAGCGTGCCGCCCAAGCCGCTGCCGAAGGCAATGATGCCCGATACCGATCCCACAATATGCCGCGGGTAGATGTCGTTGGTCATTGTCATCAGGGCGGTCTTCCACGCCATGTGGCTGAACGTGATCAGGCAAATCAGAAGGATTGCCACCGCCGAAGAACCGGTCAGCGCGATCACGATGCTCAGCGGCATGATCGCCGCGCAGGGCAGCATCGTCCGCAGCCGTGCGTCGAGAACGCTTGCGCTGCGCGGAATGAGGAAGCCGGATAGCAAGCCGCCCGCAACCGAACCCAGATCCGCGCAAAGATACGGCAGCCACGCGAACATCCCGATTTGAACCAGGCTGAAGCCGCGCTGATCCGCCAGGTACTTCGGCAGCCAAAATAGATAGAACCACCAGACCGGATCCGAAATGAAGCGCGCCAGCAGCAGGCCCCACGTCTGCCTCATGCGCAGCAGTCCGGCCGTTCCGATCCGGGGCTCGGTGGGCACAGCACCGGCCTGCGGTTCGCGGATGTGCTGCAGTTCAGCGGTCGTGATCAGCCCATGCCGCTCCGGCAACCGGTAGAGCGCCAGCCAAGCCGCCATCCACACGATTCCGAAACACCCGGTCACGATGAAGGAAGCGCGCCACCCATGCCGCAGCGCGATCCACGCAACGAGAGGCGCCGCGATGATCGCGCCCACTGCTGCACCCGCGTTCACCAGCCCATTAACGAAGGCCCGCTCCTTCGGCGGAAACCACTCGGATGTGGCTTTCAACGCAGCCATGAAGTTCCCCGGCTCTCCCAGCCCAAGCAGGAACCGGAAGAAACCAAGTCCGAACGCGGTCCGAACGAAGGCATGCAACACATTCGCCACGGACCACCAAGTCATGAATACCGCGAGCGAGACACGCGTTCCCCAGCGGTCCACCAGAAAACCCGAACCCAGGTACATCGCCGTGTAGGCGATCAGGAACGCTTGCAGAATCTGGGAGTACTCGATCGGGGAAATGTGCAGTTCTTTGGTGAGAACCGGAGCCAGAATCGACACCGTCTGGCGATCGATGTAGTTGATGACCGTGGCCGTGAACAGGAGCGCCGCAATGTACCAGCGCAGGTGCGGGATCTTCATGGCGCACTTCTAGCGGGACGCAGTCCCCGGAACTCTGTCCTCCTCCGACGCGGTCCAGTGACGCAGAAAGTCGAGTTCTGCCACGCTCCTGGCATCGAGCGCGGCCGTGGGGTGACGGACGCGGGCCGAGCGAATCACGCCCGCAGCCGCCAGGTTGTGTTTCATCGCCGAGACGCCAAGTCCCGGCTGCAGTTCGAACCGTATGAGCGGCAGCGCGCTAGTAAATATCCGCCACGCGCCTTCCCGGTCGCCCGACTCCAGCCGGTCCCACACCGCTACGAACATCGGGATCAAATCGCTGCCCGGCATGATGCCGCGGGCGCCCCGCTCCACTTCTTCTATAAAGAATTGGCCGTTCAGTCCGCCGAACACGACGATGTCGGATGCAGCGACTACCGCGGATACCTTTGGCGCCGTGGGCGGCGCTTCTACCTTCACCAGCCTGACATGCTCGATCTCTCGCGCCATCCGCGCCAGCAGCGCCGGTGGCATCGCCACCTGAGTCATGAGCGGAGCGTCTTGCACCATGATCGGAATGCCTGCCGCCCGGCTGATCGCATCGAAGTAAAACATCAGGCCATCGGCGTCCGTCTTCATGTAGTAGGGCGGCAGCACCATCAGCGCGCTCGCCCCCATGTCCGCCGCCTCGCGGCTGAGTTGAACGGCCACGTCCGTTCCGGTGTGCCCGCTCGAAACCACCAGCGGAATCCTGCCATTGACGCGCTTGCGTACCAGTTCCAGGATCGTGGTGCGCTCCGATGCGGTCACCGCGTAGCCCTCGCTCGCATTGCCGAACAGGCCGAGTCCGTGCGCGCCCGCCTCGAGCAGATGTTCCACAAGCCGCTCCTGGCTGGGCAGGTCGAGCGCGCCGTCGCTCGCGAACGTCGTATTCAGAATCGGGAAGACGCCTTCAAGCTGCCCCATGATGGATCTGCCAAGCATGATGTCACAGGGCAAAGCCAATGTAAAGTAGAATATTTCAGATTTGAGCGGAGAAGTCGCATGTCACGTCGGCGCCCAGGCCCGGACCCGCTGGAACTCGATACCACCCGCCCGCACACGTCATGGGATCGGCCAGGAAACCGTTGGCCACCTCGAGCACGTTCGGATTGAACTCGAGCAGTTCGCAGTTCGGCACGGCAGCGGCAAAATGGATAGCCGCCGCAATCTGCGGACCCATCGCGATGCTGAGATGCGGCACTACGGCGATGCCCCTCTCCTCAGCCAGTTTTGCGATCCGCAGTCCCTCGGTCAATCCGCACCGGCCGAGATCCGGCTGCACATACCGTAATCCGCCTTCGCGAAAAAAAGGCGTCATCTCGTAGCGCGTCCGGTAGCTCTCTCCGATTGCCAGCGGCGTGCTGATGGCGCGGGCGAGCGCTGCGTGTGCCGGCGCGTCCTCGGGTGCAAGCGGGGCCTCGAGCCACAGTGCATTCATGCCGTCGAGCGCGTGCCCGAAGGCGACCGCATCCTCCGGCGTCAGCCTCCACAGCGCGTCCGCCGCGACCCCAATATCGTCGGGTAGACCTTCACGAAGTGCGCGAAACGTCGCGAGAAACTCTTCGCGCCCGCAGTCATAAAACAGTTTGAAGGCGGTGAAGCCCTGGGCGCGCCACCCGAGCGCGGCTTCAACGCGGGCCTCGATCGACGCTCCTGCGACCCCGCTGATGTACGCTGCCACTTCGGTGCGGCGCCGCGAACCCGGAATCAGCGCGCTCACCGGTTCGCCGCGCATCTTGCCTGCGAGATCCCACAACGCAAGGTCCACGCCGCTGATCGCGTCCAGCATGAACCCGCCGGTCTGCCCGCGCACTCGCATCGTCGAGTACATCCGGTCCCACCATGACTCGATACACTCGACTGATCCGTCAAACTCACCGCCTTGCAACACCGGTTTCAGAAGAAGACTCACGATGGTGCAGGCCACCTCAGGCGCGAGCGGCGCCTGCGCTTCCCCCCATCCGATGGTCCCATCGTCCAGCGTGATTCGGACCAACGCAGTCTCGAAATCCACCGAATACAAAGCCGGAAACACCGTCGACCAACGGTACGGTCCATCGAGTTCATCGAGCGGAGTCGGCGAGCCGGCGGTCCGTTCCGCGCGGCCGCGATCGCGCGGGATCCGCACAGGGATCGCTTCAATCCGGATAATCTTCAAGAGGCCGCCCGGCGCTCGCGTTCGACAAGCGCGGCAACCAGCGCGTCCTTGGCCCGGTAAATATGTTTGCGCAATGCTTTCCGTAATTCGGTTGCGTTGCGCCTTTCCACCGCCGCGACGATCGTCTCGTGCTCCGCGCGCTCGTCTTGAATGCGCACTTTCCAGTTCACGTCGCCGGCGTGAATGCGCGCGATCTTGATGTGAGCGTTCAGCGCGTCGTACATCTCGATCAGGCGCCGGTTGTTCGACGCCTGAACCAGCACCTGGTGGAACTGCAGGTTATCCCGCTCGTGGGCCTTACGATCCTTCTCGTCGCGCACGGGCTTCTGCAGTGCTTTCAGCAGTTCTTTCAAATGGCGCACGTCGTCCGCAGTTAAACGGCCCATCGCTTCCTCCGCCGCCAGGCACTCGAGCGCACAACGGATTTTGAAGGTGTCCTCGATATCTTGTACGGTGAGGCTCGCCACGAACGTCCCGCTGCGAGGACGAATCTCGACGAGGCCTTCGTTCGCGAGTTGCTGAACCGCCCCGCGCACCGGCGTTAGGCTGACGCCGAGTTTCTCGGCCAGATCCTCGATGTTCAGACGCTCGCCAGGTCTCATCGAGTAGCTGACGATCGCCCGCTGGAGCACTTCGTAAACCGCATCCATCGCCCGTTCCCGCTGTATGCGTGGTATTTCCATCCGATGTTCCCTGGAGGTATCTTATCTGGGGCGCACCAGAAATACAAGATTTCAGATCAGCAAACAAATGAGGGGCGCGAGCCCCGATTTGGTCCGGCGAAGGAGAGAATGCTACAATTCTGAAAGGCACTCAGCCGCTGTCCTCCCATCCCGGGCGCGTAGCTCAACTGGCAGAGCAACTGACTCTTAATCAGAACTTCCCGCTAATAACTTCCAACTAATAAAATCAACGGCTTACAGGCCGTTTTCTTGCGCCTCCTAGTGTAGCACAGGCGCTCTAAACAGGATGCAGAAGTTTTTCAGCTGTGATAAACTCTTTCGCTATGTCACTGACCATCCTTGCCGGCCCCTTCCGCTTCATCTTTGCCCTTGCCGCATTAGTGTTTGTGATCCTAGGATTTACCTCTGGATTCACCACCACCAGAATTGTTTGCGCGATTGTTTTTTTAGTTCTGGCTATTGCCTGCCAGGCTTACTACGGCGCCAAATCCATTGAGTTTGACCGAAACCGATGAAAGGCCTAATTGTCCTTTTAGTAGTCATACTGCTGTTTGTCTTTGAGTATTGGAAAAACTCAATGGCATCGCGAGAGCAGATAACTAAGCTTGACCGTAACTTTGGAACCAACGCGCTTATCTTTCTAGTTGTGGTAGCAGTTATAGGCGGCATTGTAGCCTTCATCTGGGAAGCAGGCCGCGAGAAAAGCGGCCAGAACCTTTTAATTCTGATATGCGTACTGATCCTGATTATTTGGTTTATTCCAATCAAGGTTGCTTTCATTGAAAGCCTTCCCTTGTTACTCGTTTCGGTCTTGCCAAAAGATGAGCAGTACTCCAAAGAGGGGGTCCCGGGAATGATAATGGGAATGGTGGTATGGGTACTTACAATCGGCTTTGCAATAGCTGTTACCTACCAGCAGCCTGCCGGCATGCTTGAAGAAAATTATTGGTCGTATAACGCCGTCAATGGAGTCGTCGTCTTCATCTGGAGCTGCTGTTGGGCGGTTTACGTCTTTAATAAACGATGAGACTAGCTCTTGCGTACGTCTTAATCCTTGTAGTTGTTGTAGTCGTTGTTTCTGGTACCTTTGGGATTCCTATCCTTGAAATTGTCTGGCCGTATATCAAGCTTGCGCTGATCCTAAGTGCACTTGGCGCAGGGGCATTCGTAGCTTTTCGGCTTTGGAGTACGCGTGAAATGAACAGCAAGAATAACCTCCCCGTCCTTTTCAACAGGGGGCAAAGCCTCACGCGAACCCCTGCACCCTTAGAGCGCATGGATCACCTGACATCCGGCGCCCATCTGAACGCAAGTTTGCTTGAACGGATTTTGCCAAGCGGTGAGCGCAAGTATGCAGAACGCCTGAAGGTCAAGCTTGACACCATAATGACCCTTGGGCTTATTAACGACGCCAAAATAGCGGCATTTCATAGGGAAGCGATGGCTGACCTGAATTTGCAAATGCAGCAATGGAGCGCGGCAAATAACATTGTAGTGGCGCAGGAAGCAAGCAAGCTTGGTATGCCGACACCTGTTTACGGCGAATATGTCCGGGAGCAAATACGCGTCAACGGGGAACTTGTTTTAGCTGAGAAGATGGCCGAACTTGAGATTTTAAAACAGGAGAGCATAGCAGAGCAGCAGCTTCGCCTAGTGCTGGCCCAAGGCGATATTGAACTTTTAAAAATCCGCCGGATGTCCGAGGCGGAGCTTGCAAGACTTTCCCTTGCGGAGCGGATGCTGTAATCGATCATCTTAAATCGTCGTTTTTTGGACTTTCGCCGGAGGCAGGCAACATCATCTGCGCGCAGCGCAATCATCTGTCCGATCATCTGAAATCCGTTGTATCGTGATCAGGTGCGGTGCGGAATCGAGTCTCCC
>JBBQGC010000015.1:0-91431 GCA_038322705.1 Bryobacterales bacterium
ACCGCCCTAACCCTGCAGCCGAGTGATCGGCATGAGTTCGGAACGGTGATCGCCATCACTTTGGAATGATGATCGGCATGACTTCGGAATCGCGATCGCCGTCAGTTCGGAACGCTGATCGGCATCGCTCGGAATACGCACTTACAGGAGGCAGCACCGTCAGAAGTCTTCAGGCGCTTCCTCGAGCAACGAAAGATTTCCGAGGCAGAATGCAAAGACTGCACTAAGGGATGGATTGCAATGGATCGGAAATATTTCAAGGGGCGGCTGAACGCAGGAAGTTCTACGAGACGTTGACGTGGATCCGACCCCGTCGGAAAAAGGAGCGAACGCCGTAGTTGATGTCAATCGATTATCCTGCGCATACGGGCGATACGTCGCCGTCAGGGATCTCTCTCTCCACATCAAGCGCGGTACGATCTACGGACTCGTTGGAGTGAATGGAGCGGGAAAGAGTACGACTCTGCGGGCGCTGCTCGGCCTGGTACGCCCCGCTTCGGGCAGTATCCGCTTATTCGGCGAGAAACTGCCCGGCGCCTTGCCCCGAGTTTTGTCGCGCGCCGGCGCAATGCTCGACAACTCGGCGCTATATGGGCACCTCACAGCCAGGGAGAACGCCGCGCTCATCTGTACACTCCGCGGACTCGATCGCAGGATTGCGTCCGAGTTGTTCGAGGAACTCGACATTGCACGCTATGCGAACCGCCAGGCTCAGCACCTTTCCGAAGGTAACCGGCAACGGCTCGGGGTAGCCCTTGCGCTTCTCGGGAAGCCGGAATTGCTTATTCTCGATGAACCATGGAACGGCTTCGATCCCGTGAGGTTGCGCTCATTCCGCGGCACTATCACTAAACGTGTTCGCGAGGACGGGACCACGGCCATTATTTCGAGCCACCAGATCTGTGAACTCGGTCAAATGGCGGACCGCGTTGGCATCATGGACCGGGGACATTTGATTCGTGAGATCGACAACTCCGATCAGGCGGGCGGGCCCGGAATTATCGTGATTCGCGCAAGCCCGCCTGAGCAGGCTGCGAACTTGCTTCGTGGCAAGGGGTGGGAAGTCGAGACCGATCGAGGAGAGATCCGGGTGACGTCGCGTGGCAGCGAGTCCGCGAATAACGTGCTTCGCGTATTGGTGGAAGCAAACATTCAAGTCACGTTTTTCAGCACAGAAGCGCCGTCTCTTGAAAGCGCTTTCTTCAAAGCCGTACGCGCCGAAGATATCGTCAATGAGAAGCATTCGGGCAGAGTTCATTAAAATTCGGCGGACGCCGGTGCTGCCTCTGGCTATCGCCGGCCCGTGCGTTGTCGTTGTGATCCAGTTCTTTATGTGGTTGCGCGGCCGCTCCTACGGGCAGTGGCAAGGGCAAGTGGTGGAGAAGACCATCACTTATAGCGCGTTCGTGATGTGGACCATGATGATCCTGCCGTTGCTGATCGCTCTCGAAGCGGCCGTCATCGCCGGTGTTGACCATGCGGGCACTCGCTGGATGGCTATGTTATCCCAACCCGAGCGGCGCGCTGAAATTTATGGCGCTAAGTTCGTTCTCGTTTCGGGAGTCATGACGTTCAGTTGCATATTTTTCGGCGTCGTTCTGCTGGCAACGGAATTCTTCCTGAGCATTGTTCGCGAGGATCTGAATTTGCGTCCGTTTATCTCACCGGGGGCGGTAATCACTGGAGCGCTGCAGTGCGCGGAGGCGGCGCTTACTTCGCTTCAGACCTGGGTTAGTCTTCAGTTCCGCGGTTTCTCGATTCCGATCGCCACCGGCGTGCTTGGAATGATCGTCGGATTTGCTCTGTATACGCAGCAGCAGGGCGGATACCTGCCTTGGCTTCTTCCAAGTTCGGTGGTGAATTCGACCGGAAGCGCCAAAGGCGCACTCGTGCTCAGTTCCGGGACCGGTCTTATCGCCGCTGCTCTGGGCTGTTGGGTACTGAGCCGGCGGGATCCTTAGGTTAGACACATTCTTCGCAACTAAATCCGTTCGCAAAGCATTACATAGATGAGATCTCCGTATCGCCGGGAACGTCCACTAAGCGGCGGTATACTGTAGAGCGAGGGCGGGCTGGCGTGGCTGCTCCTTCGGCGGGGGAGGCTGCGCGCGAATTCAATACGAGGGGCAGGTCGCATGGCAACCGGCTGGAAAACACTGATTTTGACGTGTACGTTATGTTTGGGTTTAGCTCAGGCCCAAGCCCCGCAGGCGGGTAAACGCAGCAAGGACGAGGCTCCGCGCGCGGTGGATAAGGCGGCGGCTTACTACCATTACTCGCTCGGACACATGTACGCTGAGATGGCCGCGACCTATAACAATCGCGCGGATTTCTTCAACAAGGCCATTGAAAACTACCGGCTCGCCATGAAGGCGGACCCTTCTGCCTCGTTCCTCAGCGAGGAGCTCTCGGACCTATATATCCAATCCGGGCGCCTCCGCGAAGCCGTCTCCGACGCCGAGGACATCCTCAAGCAGAATCCCAACGACCTGAACGCCCGCCGTATCCTTGCCCGGATTTACGCGCGGCTCATCGGCGATAGCCAGCAGAACAAGTTGGACGAGGGATACCTGCGCAAGGCCACCGAGCAGTATCAGAAGATCACCGAGAAGGACCCGACCGACACCGAATCGTGGCTGATGCTCGGGCGTCTGAACAAGCTCGCGCAGAACTCGATTGAAGCGGAGAAGGCTTACAAACGAGCCCTCGAAAACGACGCCAACAACGAGGATGCCCTCACCGGTCTGGCGATGGTTTATGCCGACCTGGGCGACAACAAACAGGCTTCGGAGATGCTGAAACGCGCCTCCGACAAGCATCCGAACGGGCGTAGTCTGGCGGCACTGGCGAGCACCTACGAGCAGATGCGCGAATACGCTCTCGCAGCCGAGACTCTGAAGAAGGCCATCGAACTTTCGCCTGTGAATCAGGGTGAACTGAAGAAGGCGATGGCGCGCGACCTGATGCTCGCCGATCAGTTGGACGATTCGTTGAACATCTATCAACAGATCGCCTCCGAGGATCCGAAGGACGCCGAGGCGCAGTTGCGTATATCGCAGATCTACCGCCAGAAGCACGACTTCAGCAAGGCTCGCGAGGCCAGCGATAAAGCCAAGGAAATCGATCCGAAGAACCTCGAGATCCGTTACAGCGACGTGAACCTGCTCGAAGCGGAAGGCAAGAGCAAGGAGGCGATCGACCTGTTGAAAGACATCGTGGTTTCCACCGCCAAGAAAAACTATTCGGCGGCCGAGCGCGGCAATCATGTTCTGCTGGTGGAGCGGCTCGGGACGATGTACCGCGCCAACGAACAATATCCGGAAGCCATCGAGACGTTCAAGCAGATCGGCGAGATCGATCCCGATATGGCGGCGCGCGGCACTGTGCAGATCATCGACACGTATCGCGCTTCAAAGGACTTTCCTAAAGCAGAAGCCGAAGCGCGCGCCGCCATTGCGAAATTCCCGTCCGAGCGCGGCTTGCGCGCCGTACACGCGTCGCTGCTGGCCGACACCGGAAAGCCGGACGCCGCCATCGCTGAGATGAAGAAGTTGATCGCCGAGAAGAGCGATCGCGAGACCTGGATCGGACTCGCACAGATCTACGAGAAGGCCAAGCGCTTCGGCGAGATGTCCAAGGCGATCGACGAAGCCGGCAAGCTCTCGCAGACTCGGGAGGAGAAGGATGGAATCTCTTTCCTGCGCGGTGCGATGTTCGAGAAGCAGAAGAAATTCGACGAGGCAGAAGCGGAGTTCCGCCGCGTCCTGGCCGGAGATCCCGATAACGCCGGCGCCTTGAACTACCTCGGCTATATGCTCGCCGACCGTGGCGTGCGGCTTCCCGAAGCGCTGCAGTTGATCAAGAAAGCGCTCGACAAGGATCCGGGCAACGGCGCTTATCTGGACAGTCTGGGTTGGGTCTACTACCGCCTGGGCAATTACTCGGAAGCGGAAACTCAACTGAAGATGGCGGTCGACAAAACCTCGGGCGACCCCACCGTGCACGATCACCTGGGCGACGTTTACTACAAATCAGGCAAGATCAAGGAAGCCATCAGCGAGTGGCAGGCTTCGCTCAAGAACTGGGAGACGACGGCGCCCGCTGAGCAGGATCCCACCGAGCTCGCCAAAGTGCAGAAAAAGTTGGAAGGCGCGAAAGTGCGTCTCGCCAAGGAGCAAAGCTCGACGCGTTCTGAAAAGCCCTGACGTCGCGCGGCTGTTTAAACTGAAAGCTTTTCCACTCGCGTCCGTCTAAAGGACGGGGAATTGATGAGGCGCGTTCAGTACACTTTTGGTGCATTCGTATTACTCGTTGTTGCCGCAGCTCAACCGGCGGCGGCGCAAGCTGTTCGCGCCGCGCGTGTTGTTTCTTCTGAGGCGGCGCTTGATCAGCGGGAGCAGTTCTTAACGACTGCCCAGATTACGGGCCGTAAGACTGTGGGCACAGGGATCACGCACACCACCCGGATTACGCTCAGCGACGGCCGGATGAAGCACGACGCGCACGTACAGACCATCGACATCTTCAAACCCGTCTACCGCACCAAAGAATTTGTCGAGAAGAACTTTCGCGATTCCTACAAGTTCAACATCGCTGCCTACCGGGTCGCGAAAATGCTCAAGTTGGACATGCTGCCGCCGTGCGTGTACCGCGAGGTGGCCGGCCACCCTGCCTCGGTTTGCTGGTGGGTGGATAATGTTCAATTCGACGAGCTGACACGCCGCGAGAAGAAGATTGAGCCGCCGGATGCCGAAGACTGGACCAAGCAGCTCAACCTGGTTCGCGTCTTCGATCAGTTGATCGACAACACCGACCGCAACCAAACGAATCTGCTGATCGATACAGAGTGGAACCTGTGGATGATCGACCACAGCCGCGCTTTCCGGGTGACCATGGTGCTGCGGAAGCCCGAGGTGCTGAAGCGTGTTTCACGGCAGATGATCGAGTCGATGCGCGCGCTCACTCTCGAACAGTGTAACGCTGAGCTGAAGCCCTATGTCACGGACGACGAGATCCGCACGATGCTGGTCCGGCGCGACCTGCTGTTGAAATATTTCGCAGACGAAGTGGCGGATAAAGGCGTCGATGCGGTGTATACAGATATGCCGCGGCGCACGCCGCACGTAACAATCCCGTAGTTCATGGTTGCCGGAGCACGCGCGCATCCACTCGCCAGTATGAGCTTTTCGAGGCACAGGTCTCATTCCCGCGCCTTCAAACGGAGGTGCGTTCGCCGATATCTACAGCGCGTACAGGGAGACCCGCAAACTCCGGGTATCGATCGCCAGTCCGATTTTCTGCGACTCGGAGCCTTCTCCAGTACGATCCCACGGCCGTGGAAGATGCAGTCGCCCATGGCCGTGCAGAAGCCGCTCAAGCGCAAGATCGACTACCGCTACCATTTCCTCGTCAACTCGTTCGCTGGCGGCCAAACAGGTGATGGCCGATTCCCAGGCCCTGGATTCCATTGTGAAGACGCGTGATCGAGAGACGCGATAAGATCGGACGGGTGTTCTTTTCGAAGCTGTTGCCCCTCGACCGGTTCCGGCTCCAGGGCCAGGATGTGACATTCGACGATCTCGGCGACAACGCGACCGGCCGCACAACGGCGTTGCCCGGAGCACCGGATCGCCGCCGCCCGGAAGGGCCCGAGTTCGTGCCGCTAAGATTGAGTCTTCGGATCCAGCCAGGACGGTGTCAGCGTACCTGCGCGGCAACACAGTAGTGGGAATCGAACGGCAATGGTGAGAACTGCGCGACTTGCGTTGATTGCGGCGATAGCGGTTTCGTGCGCCTTCGCCCAGAAGTATTACACGTACGTGGGGAACCTGAACTCCGACTCGGTGCTGCTGGCTTGGGGTACTGCCGACGGTCAAAACACGATCGGCCGGTCGTCGCCGTCCAAAGGCGAGGCGACGGTCTCCATCAATAATCAGTCGCAGACTTCGCGCCAGAACTGGATGGTAATCGGCGGCTTGAAGCCGGACACTGAGTACCCGTACCAGGTCTCATTGGGCGGTAAGAAAATCGGTGAAGGCACGGTTCGGACTTGGCCGGCATCGGCGACGAAGCTCGTCTTTTTCGTCATCGGAGATTACGGCACCGGCAACAGGGCGCAGTACGGGATCGCCAAGGCCATGGTCGCGGAATTTCAACGCCGGAACGCTTCGGGCAACCCGGTGCGCTTCGTGATTACCACCGGCGACAACATCTACGGCGATCTCACTAATATCCTGTTCGGTATCCGCCACACGGGCTCCGAGGACGTGGACTGGCAGAGCAAGTTTTTCGAGCCGTATCAGGGATTGCTGTCGAGCATCCCGTTCTATCCGACGCTCGGCAATCACGATGGCAACGAGACAGAGAAGCATGCCGACTTACGCGCCTACTTGGATAACTTCTTCTTCCCCGGAGACAAGCCCGCGCGGTATTACAACTTCCAGTACGGCGGACTTGCCGAATTCTTCGCGCTTGACTCGACTTTGAATAGCGAGTCAGGTGGCGCGCGTGCGGCCTACTTGGAGAACGGTCCCCAGTTTCAGTGGATGCGTCAAGTCATGCCGGCCTCGAAGCTGCCTTGGAAGATTCCGTATTACCACCATCCAGTATTTAATGCAGGGCCGAGACATGTCGCCAGCAAACGTGAGTTGCAACACTGGATGACTCTGTTTCAGAGTGCCGGCGTGAAGGTGACATTCAACGGCCACGAGCACAACTTTCAATTCAGCGAAGTGAATGCGGAGTCAGGCGACGTTCGTTACGTGACAAGTGGAGCGGGCGGTGAGCTTCGTGCAGGCAATGTTCTAGGCCGGATGGGGCGATCGAACATCGCCGGATGGGCTCCTCAGAACAATTTTCTAGTGGTCGAGATAGACGGGAAGACGATGAGTATCACTCCACTGGGCTTTGAGGAAGTGCATGTGAAGAACGCTCAGGGCGGGCGATTCCAGGTGCCCTTGACCGTTACGCTGCCGTAATTGACTGCGGCGCTGGCCGTCGCACGTTTCAGCAAAATCAGTGCGGCCTGAGCAGCGCCGCGCATACGCCACTCAATGTGCACGTCATGTGCCGTGCGCCTTCATCGCCGCGCTCAGATAATGCCCGGTATATGAGCCTGGGGTAGCGGCAACCTGCTCGGGCGTACCTTCCACCACGATGCGTCCGCCTTGTTCGCCGCCTTCCGGGCCCAGGTCGATGATCCAGTCCGCGCTGCGGATCACGTCCATGTTGTGCTCGATGATCAGAATGCTGCCACCGTTGGCAATGAGGCGCTGGAAAGCGTCGAGCAGCTTGGCGATGTCGTCGAAGTGCAGCCCTGTAGTGGGCTCATCGAAGATGAACAGCGTGCCAGCGCAACTGGACTGGCACAGGTGCGAGGCGAGTTTCACGCGTTGCGCCTCGCCGCCGGACAGAGTGGTCGCCGACTGACCCAGACGCAAATAGCCCAGTCCTACATCGTCAAGTACCTTGAGACGATTCGCCAGCTTGGCCGTTGCGGAGAAGAAGGACAGCGCTTCCCGAACGGTCAGTTGCAGAACCTCATGGATGTTCAGCCCGTGATACCGCACATCCAGTACAGAACTCTTGAAGCGCGTTCCCCTGCACTCTTCACACACCAGCTCCACGTCGGCGAGAAACTGCATTTCGACGGAAACGACACCATCGCCCTGACAAGTTTCGCAGCGCCCACCAGGAATATTGAATGAAAAATGGCCGGAAGTGTAGCCGCGCTTGTCGGCTTCCGTAGTGGCCGCAAACAACTCGCGAATCGAGTCAAACGCTTTGATATACGTGACCGGATTGGAGCGCGGCGTTCGCCCGATCGGCGACTGGTCCACCAGGATTGCCGCGCGAACCAGTTCGGGCCGCTCGATGCGCGAACAGGCAATTTTCTCGGGCGCGCCAAAATCCTCACCGCCGGCATCGGGGCGGCCGCCGCTGTTCAAATAGCGCTCGAGCGATTTGTACATCACTTCGTGAACCAGCGTCGACTTGCCCGAGCCGGAAACGCCGGTCACCGCCACCATCATTCCGAGGGGCACGGCGACATCGATATTTTTCAGGTTGTTGGCGCGCGCGCCGATGAAACGCAGCACGCGCTTCGCGTTCACTTTCCGCCGCCGCTCGGGAGGGTGGACCGCCATGTCTCCGCGGAGATAGCGCGATGTCAGCGAAGCGCTGCCGTCCGACATCACCGCTTCATACGATCCCTCGAACACGATCCGGCCGCCATTCTCGCCCGCGCCGGGGCCGAGGTCGACGATATGGTCGGCGGCGCGCATCACATCGGAGTCGTGCTCGACAACTACGATGGTATTTCCCAGATCGCGCAGCTCTTCGAGGATGCGGATCAGGCGGCCAGTGTCGCGGCTATGTAGTCCGATGGACGGCTCATCCAGTACATAGCAAGCGCCCACCAGCCGCGAGCCCAGGCACGTCGCGAGCACGATCCGCTGAGCCTCGCCTCCCGACAGAGTGGAAGATAAACGATCGAGCGTCAAATACTCCAGTCCGACATCGTTCAAAAACTTCAACCGCTGCCGGATCTCCACCATCACCCGGTCCGCGATCGCGCCTTCTTCCGGACTCAGCGTCATCGCTCCGAAGAACTCGAGAGCTTGAGCGATGTTCAGCCGTACCACGTCGGCCATCGTTTTTCCGGACACGCGAACGTACAGCGCCTCCGGACGCAAGCGTGATCCGCCGCATTCGGGACACTGCGCGTAGCCGCGGTAACGGCTCATGAACACGCGCACATGTACCTTATACTTTTTGGTTTCCACCTCGGCGAAGAACTTGCGGACGTGCTTCGCCACGAAGGCGCGTTCGGCGGCGTTCAACTCGCAGTAGGGGACGTTCAGCCGAACGTTGTTTCGCGCTGCCTTTTCGAAGAAGTCCTCGAAGTACCATGTGTATTGCGGCTTGGTCCACGGGTCCACGGCGCCGTCGCTGATCGATAGCGACTTGTCGGGAACCACGCGATCCATGTCGTAATCGATGGTGTTGCCGAAACCCTGGCAGCGGCGGCAAGCTCCCTGCGGGTTGTTGAAGCTGAACAGACCCGGCTCGGGATCGGCGAACGTTGTGCCGCACTGCTTGCACTCGAACTTCTCACTGAAGCGAAGACGATCGTCGCTCGCGGCGTTTTGGAATACGATCTCGCCGGCTTCCCGGAAGCAGATCTCGACGGTATCGACCAGCCGCTGATGCAGATCGCCGCCGAGCACGATGCGGTCGACCAGCGCGAACAGCGGCTGCTTGAAATCGATGTCGAGCAGCGATTCGGGCGTGGAGAACTCGAACGTGTTGCCGTTCTGATAAAGACGGTTGAAGCCCTTTTTGCGGAGCTCGAACAGGTGATCGCGCAGCGCGCTCGTCTGCTCGTGGGAGGCGATCGGAAACAGCGCGTACCAGCGCGACCCGGCAGGATGTGCCGCCACCGCCTCCGCCACTTGATCGACGGTGTCGCGGATTACTCGGATTTCGCAGTTCGGACACCAGGTCTGTCCAACGCGCGCGAACAACAGCCGTAGAAAATCGTAAAGCTCGGTGGTGGTGGCCACGGTGGATCGCGGATTGCGAGTCGTGTTCTTCTGCTTGACGGCGATGGGCGGCGAGATGCCGTCGATCTCGTCGACGTCGGGCTTCTCCATGCGATCGAGAAACTGGCGCGCGTACGCCGACAGCGACTCGACATAGCGCCGCTGTCCTTCCGCGTAGATCGTATCGAAGACCAGTGAGCTCTTCCCCGAACCGGACACGCCAGTGACGATCGTGAGCTTATTGTGCGGAATCGATAGCGAGACGTTCTTGAGATTGTGGACGCGCGCTCCGCGAATGACGATGGAATCCTGCAAGGTGGGCTACCCTCTTATTATCTCCAATCGAGCATGCCTTCCAGTTTCAGCTCAGCGCTGCTGCGCTGGTACCGCACTCATCGCCGCGATCTGCCGTGGAGGCGCACGACGGATCCGTACGCGATATGGGTGTCGGAAGTGATGTTGCAGCAGACCCGCGTGGAAGCGGTGGTCCCCTTTTACGAACGATTCATGGCGCAATTTCCCGATGTGCGCGCGCTCGCGGCCGCCCCTGAGCCTTCATTATTGAGTGCATGGGCCGGGCTCGGTTATTACTCGCGGGTTCGGAACCTGCAGCGCGCGGCGATCTCGATCGAAGCGGCGGGCCAGTTTCCCTCGGGCTATGATGCGTTGCGGGCCTTGCCGGGAATCGGCGATTACACTGCCGCCGCGGTGGCCAGCATCGCATTCGGAGCGCGGCATGCGGTGCTGGATGGAAACGTGATGCGCGTGATGGCGCGCGTCACCAACGATGCGGGTGACATTCGCGGGTCAGCAACCCGCATGCGTTTGCGCGATGCCGCGGACGCCCGTATGAGCCGCGCCGATCCGGGCACGTTCAATCAGGCGGTGATGGAATTGGGCGCAATGCTGTGTACGCCCTCAGCGCCCGAATGCGGACGTTGTCCCGTGCGCGATTTCTGCGCCGGGCGCGGGGCGGGACGTGAACGCGAACTGCCGGTGAAGTTGGGCGGGGGCGCCCGCAAAACAGAGGTTACGCAAATCCTGATTATTGAACGGGGCTCTTCCATCTTGATGCGCCAACGTCCGGCCGACAGCGCTCGCATGGCCGGATTTTGGGAGCTGCCGGATGCTGCGATGCTGCCCCGCGCGGAGCCGCTCGAAACGCTCGGCGCATTTCGCCACGCAATCACGGTTACCGATTACCGCATCACCGTACAGCGCGCGCGAATCGCGGTTGTGCCCGAGGGGTTCGTGTGCATCGAGCGAGCCGGGCTGGCCGAGTTGCCCGTTTCAACGACTACTCGAAAGGCTCTGCTGATTCTCGATCAAGCGGATCGAGTTCATCCGATGGAGCCCCCCGGATAGTTAGAACAGTAGCTTCAAGGCCAGTTGCACCGACCTGGGGCCACCGGCCTGATATAGGGCGCTGAGACCACCGAGCCCGCTTCCGAGCATTTGCGTCGCCCGTCCGAAATTCGGATCGGTGAGAATAGCCACCGGATTGTCGAAATTGGGGTGATTGAGCAGGTTGAACGCGTCCGCACGGGCCTGTAGATTCAGGCTCTCCGTCAAACGAAATTGGCGCCTCACTGAGAGGTCCAACTGATTAGCGCCAAACCCGCGTAACACGTTTCTGCCCAGAGTCCCCTGGCGGAGGTTCGCCACGGGAGCTGCGCCGTTAAAGGCGGCAGGATTGATCCGCCGTCCGCCCGGCGCGTTTGAGTCCGCCGAATATAACGGCACGCCGGAAACCAGATCCGGCCGGGTCACGGTCGTAAAGCCAAGGCCGAGCGCGTCCCGCCCGGTCAAAACATTCAGTGGACGCGCCGAGCGCGCCCGCAGGAAGCTGTCGAACGAAAAGCCGCCAAGTAGTGCGCGAGTCATTCCGGCCGTTGGCGATGGCAGGTTGTAACTGATCGCGCCCGTGAACGTGTGACGAATATCGAACGTCGAAGGTCCCCGGTCCTGATCCGGGCTGTATCGCGATGCCGGGGCCTGAAAGTTATTGAGGACTCTTCGGAGATGGTGTCCAACGACTTGCCGAAGGTGTAGGAGGCCAGCGCCTGGAGTCCGGAAGAGAAGCGTCGGCGATATTCAAGCTGTAACGCGTTATAGTCCGACGATCCGTTGTCGCGCACAATGTCCACGCGCGGGAAACTCGGCGTTGCACGGCGCAAGCTCTCGACGCGGCCCAGCCGTCTGCCGGAAGCCCCTACGTAGGAAGCAGAAAGACTGTCGGCCTTGCCGAATCCCTGCTCGATGGCGAAATTATATTCCAGCGTATAGGGAAGTTTGAAATCGCTCGAGTAAGCAAACGCGCGCGGATAGGGCGGATTCGGATTGACGGGGGGTGGCTGCACGGCGAAGTCGGGCGCCGTAAACGTGACGGCCGGCAAACTCAATGTCCTTGCGAAAGGATAGATGCCGGTACTGAGCGCGCTGCCGGTAAAGTTATAGCCGAGATCATAGAACACCCCGAAGCCTCCACGGACAACTGTCCGTCGCTGATCGAAAGGCTGATAAGCCATGCCGACCCGCGGAGCGAAATTGTTCCATTTGGTGTCATAGAGGCGAGTACCCGCGGGGGCGAGAGCAAGAGCGCTGGGATTCGATAGATTGAGGACCGTGGGCGGCAGATTGCCGTTCTTCTCTGACGGCGAAGGATTCACTTCGTAGCGCAGACCATACGTCAGCGTCAGGCGGCGCGATACCCGCCAGGTGTCTTGCGCGAAGGCAGATAAATTTGTGTAGATCGGCTCCAGCACGACTTGCGGCGCAACAATCGTCGCGAAAGTGGGCACGTTGTTTACGAGGTCGGCGATATTGTCAGGCAGGAAGGAGCGCTTGTAGTTTCCTGAATTCGAGATTGGCGCAAGGCGGCGATAGTCCGCGCCGAACTTCAGCGCATGGCCGCGCCAGGTGAGGGAAAGCGTATCAACCGCGTTCCATTGCCGCTGGCGATTGTCGGAGAACAGGCCGTCGCTGATCGTGTTCGAGCCGGAGGCGTTGAGCTCGATATAGATGTAGCCGTTGTTTCGCGTGGTAAACGACGGATACAGGCTCGACGACGGCGGCACAACAGCCCCGCCGAAAGTATCGATGGAATAAAACTGCTTCGTTCAGGAACGGCTGAAGTTGAAACGGGCGTCGTTGCTCAAGCGCGGCGAGGCCAGCCAGGTTGCTCCGAGCGTTGCGGTATCGACCCCGTAGGTAAGATCTGCAACGCAGCTCGCCGCGCAAAAGCGCGCCCGCTGCCGGTCTTCGGATGGCGCATGGTTGTAGCGGCCGAAAAAACTGAGCTTCTCCCCGAACGAATGGTCCGCTCGCAAGCTGGTCGCGTTCAGCGATTGCGGATTGGAAAAGCTGCCGATGTAGGCAGCCGTCGTGGGGTCGTTCGATAACGGCGGGCCGGTAGGTAATGGAAAAGCGTTCAGGATATCGCCGATTGCACCCGTCGCGTTCTTTCGGGCATTCAGGGACGGCACCTGCAACGGCGACGTGACGAAGGGCTGCCGCACGCGCAAACCTTCATATGACACGAAGAAAAACGTGCGGTCCCGGCCCCTGTAGACCTTCGGAATCAGCACCGGGCCGCCCAAGGTAAAGCCGAAATCGTTTTGCCGCTCGGCGGATTTTGCCAGGCCATTCGCGTTGGCGAAGAAATTATTCGCATCGAGCGCACTATTGCGGAGATAGTCGAAGGCGCTGCCGTGCAGGTTATTGTTACCCGAGCGCGTCACGATCGACACTTGCCCGCCCGGCTGGCGGCCGAACTCCGGCGCGTAGGTTGAGGTCTGGATGCTGAACTCCTGCACCGCATCGACTGAGGCGAGACTGCTTGTCGTTCCCAGTGCTGAGTAAGAGGGGATGCTGCCGCCCGCGCTTTCATAGAGCGTCACCGAGGCTGTGGAGCCGAAGTTCCCGCTCACGCCGTCGACCGTGAAGTAATTACTGCTCGTGCGTTGGCCATTGACGCTGAACTGACCGGCCGCCGGCAGCGTCGCGGGCGTGAGGGTTACCCCCGGCGAAAGTTCCACAAGAGTTTGAAAGCTGCGGCCATTCAAGGGCTGGTTCTCGATAAACTGCCGGTTAACCACCGTTCCCACCGCGGGAGATTCACCCACAAGCGGAACCTCATCGCGGACAACAACGCTCTCTTCGCGCGCAGCCAGCCGCAGCTCGATGCGCATACTGCTCTGGTCGTTGACGTGGAGCACCAGGTCCGGCACTTCAGCAAGCCTGAATCCGCTCTGTTCCACACGCACGGAATAGCTGCTCGGCGGCACCTGGGCAAACAGGAAGTTTCCCTCGCCACTCGTGGTGGTCTGGCGGCGGAGATTTTTTGCAACGTCCGTGAGAATCACCTTTGCGCCTGAAACCGATGCGCCTTGTGGATCCGTTACGCTGCCAGAGAGCGACGCAGTACCGATTGCGAATAGGCGGAAGGCGATAGCGCGGCCAGCAGGCCCAGTAGTAGAATGTGCGTTCTGTAAGTTGTCATTATTCTTGAGGGTTCTTGACCCGGACTAGCGGATCTCGAACGTCAGACTTGCCCAGACGCTCTCCCAGTCGGCAGCGGCAGGATCGGCGCAGCGTTCCATCTTGAGGCTGTGCAGCCGCCATTTCCCGGCGGCGGTAAGGGGCACGCGTATCCGGCCTTCGGCATCTGTCCTGCCGACGACCATGGTCTTGCTCTTGCCGTTGTTTGCCCAAGCTGCTTCCAACTGAGTGCCGGCGGCGGGCTTGCCACGGAACAACACCCGGACGGGTAGTTCGCCGCCCGCGTGAAGCGCGTAGGGGTTGCTCTCCGGGATGATCTCTATCGGGAAGTCAAGCGCCTGCTTGTAGAAATCGTCGGGTGTTCCCGAGAGCAACAGGGATTTCGCGAACTTGCTATAGCGCTCCCGGCCCGGCTTCTTCTCTTCGCCGTGCTGAGACCGCCAGGCGATCACACTGCTAAGCCCCTCTTCCTCGAGGTAGGCCAGAAATTTATCCGGCGCAAGCTCGATAAAGTTTGGAACGGTGTGAACCGACACGAGCAGGGTGCCGCTTCCCGCCGGCACTACCACTGAGCCTAGAACCCGCTTTCCCGCGACTTTGAGGCCGTGAACCGGAGAGGTGCTCGTGGCCGATCGCAATTGAGCGTCTTTCAAACGATCGATGTGCGCGGCGGCCTCGCTTTCCGGAAAGGCGTCGCCATTATGGAACGCGACGCGAAGCGTTGACTGAGGCGCGACATGGAACCTATCCGGCAAGAGGTAAAGGTCGTGCGCTTCCAGTCCGCTGATCACAAAGACCAGGAGCCAAAGGCGCGTCATCGGTAGCATCGGCATATTATACGTAGTTAGTATCGGACTTGGATTGCCTGTTATGGGCCGGAGCGCGATAGCTTTTCACAGCGCCCGCTGTCCTGTTTGCGATCGAGCGACTTCAGAACATCAGGCGCAGCGCGACTTGAACGGTGCGGGCCGGCTCCGCGGCGGAGATGACGCCGAAATCGGCTGAAATTGGCGTGGTTCAGAACGTGGAAGAATTCGCCGCGCACTCCGTGGTTCAACGCTCCCAACTCGCGAAGAAATGGGTCTGGTCCTTGACGACCGCTCCGCCGATCCTGGATGCGATGCAGGAGTTTCGGATCATGTCGAATAACTACGCCGCCGAATACGGCCATTCGACGGCGTGATAATCGCGCTATCCACGGAGTTGGTCACATTGCCGCGCCGCCGTCGAGTGTGAAATCCTGGTTCCTCACCCGGCCCCCGCCGACCGAGAACACCGGGTAAGTTCTCGGCCCCTTCGCCCCTGTTGATCATCACCATACCCGGCGACAGATGTACGAGTGACGTTGCCGCGCGATTCGGGATCGGGAGCTGGTCGATCATCTTGTGATTGACGAGCTGGCCCACGCTCGAATTCTGCGTATCGAGCGACGATGCGTCGGCTGGTAACCTCAACAATCTGATCGTGTTGGCCAATTTGCAAAACGAAGTCCCCCGAGGCCGTCGCAGCCACCCCCGAGAACAAGATTGCGGCGTACGGTAGACCCAACAATAACCTATTGTCTATCGACATTACCATCATGCCGCGCGGAGGCAATGGTAAGCCGCCCCGCAAACGACGGTATACTCGGAGTTTTATGCATACTATACTCCGGGCGCAGGCCCTAGCTGCGCTCTTATCCCTAGCCTTATGGGGCGACAATCTCATTCATCCCACTACGCCCGTACTGGACCGTCCTACTCTCATTACTATCGGGATTCAATTGCCTGTGACCGGCGACGACAACTACAACGCTGCAGTGTCGGTGCGTTACAGGAAAACAGGGGATGCAACCTGGAAACAGGGTCAACCGTTGTACCGGGTGCACCCCGATTCAACGCTTCCGTACGTCATCGCGCCGCAGTTCGCGGGCAGTATTTTCGACCTGCGCCCCGCGACGAGCTATGAAATTCAACTTCACCTTACCGATCCGGACGGACCGGTGGATCAAACCTACTCTCTAACAGCGACAACCCGAGGCATTCCCGCCGATCCGCCGGCCCTTCGTCAGGTGAGCGTCTCGGATGCCAACTCGCTCAACGCGGCGCTCAGCGGAGCGCGGCCGGGCGATATTATCACGCTCGCAAACGGGACCTACTCCGGCCAGTTCGCGATCAGCAGTTCCGGGACAGCGACGAACCCCATCGTAATTCGCGGCGCATCGCGGGACGGCGTAATTCTGGATGGCGCGGACTGCTACGGATGCAACGTGCTCGAGTTGTACGGCAGCTACTTCCACGTGGAGCGGCTCACCGTGCAGAACGCCGAGCGCGGCATCCGATTCCAGACCGTGGGCGCGGTCGGGAATGTCGTCCGTGGCACTCGCATCCGCAACGTGCTCAGCGGTATCGGCGCTAAAGCGAGCCAGTTCGATTCCTACATCGCCGACAACATCGTTGAGGGGCGCATCCCCTGGCCCGCGATCTATACGGACGACGATGGCCACCTCGATGTGCAGGACGGCATCCTGGTGGAAGGTTCCGGCCACGTGATCGCACACAACACGATCTCGGGTTTCGGCGACGCGATGAAAGTGGCACAGGACGGCGCGCGCAGCAACGATTTCTACGGCAATGACATTCTCTGGACCTACGACAACGGGGTTGAACTGGACACGTCGGAAGGCAACGTCCGCCTGATGCGCAACCGCTTCACGAACACGTATAACCCGATCAGCGCGCAGCCGATCTACGGGGGCCCGGCGTATATCTTCCGCAACGTTGCGATGAACACCGTCGTGGAGGAGTTGAAGCTGCACAGCGTCGCCAACCCGACGCGCGAGCCGAACGGCGTGTTCATCTACCACAACACCTTCGTATCGGCGTACGGCGCGTTGATCCTGGAAACGCCCACCGCGGTACATCATTTCGCCCTCGAGAACAACCTGTTCATCGGGCCGCCGAAGCCCGTCGACGACCGGCCGGTCGATTTCTACGCCTTCATCGACGATGGCCTGTTCGATTACAACGGCTACTGGCCGGACGGGATCTACTCCTACAACTACCGAACGGGGCGCGTGGATATCAGGGGTTTCGCGGCGCTCCAGCAGTCGGGCGCCGGGCTCGAGCCTCATGGTTTGCTCGTCAATCCGCAGACGCTTGCAAGCGGCATCGTGGGCCCTCAGGATTACTCGGCGTTCTTTGCGCCGCAGGACTTCACTTTATCGGCGCAGTCGGTCGCGCTCGATCGCGGGGTTGTGCTGGCGAATATCAACGACGGGTATGCGGGTTCGGCGCCGGATTTGGGCGCGATGGAAACCGGATGCCCGCAGCCGGTCTACGGGCCAAGACCCGCGGGGGTTGACGAGACGAACGAGACTTTCGGTTGCGGCGGAACGAACTCCACCGCGCCCACGCCTCCCACCGTCGATTCCGCGTCGCCATCGTCGGGCGCCGGCACGGGTCAGACTTTCGCGTTCAAATATTCGAGCGGAAGCGGATTCACGTCCCTCAATACCGTTGCGGCGCGCATCAATTCGAACGCGAGCGACACGAACGGCTGCTCGATTTCCTACAACCGTGCAGGCAATTTGCTGTCTCTGGTGAGCGACGCGGGCACGGTAACGGCCGGATCAGGCACGGCGCCCGGCACTGCGGTGACATTGCAGAACAGCCAGTGCTCGCTGGACGTTGGCCGGTCGCCGGCAACCGGCTCAGGGAACACGCTCACGTTGACTGTTGCCGTCGCATTCAAACCTGCCTTCGCCGGCGCTAAATCGATTGCGGGCTCGGCAACCGATAACGCCGGCTTGAGCAGCGGCTGGCAGACGCTCGGCACATTCACCGCCACGGCGCCTGTAATTGGGCCACCCACCGTCGATTCGATTTCGCCGGCCAGTGGCTCCGGGGCCGCGCAGCGATTCACGCTGCAATATACAAGCGGCGGTGGTTACGGGAACTTGAGCATTGTGTACGCTCTGATCAACAGCACACTCGCAGCCAACGGGGCGTGCTTCGCGTACTATCAACCGGCAAGCGGGCTTCTCACTCTCGTTACGGACGGAGGCGGCGGACAGGCATTGAAACCCGGACTCGCCGGAACGCTCGAGAATGGACAATGCTCCATCGACATGGCGAACTCGTCCGCCTCCGGGGCGGGCAACACTCTCACGCTGGCTCTCGCGATCACGTTCAATGCCGGGTTCGGAGGCCCACAGCAGGTGTTCGGGTTCGCGTCGGACTCGAAAGGCGCGGGCAGTGGTTGGCAGACTCTGGGCAACTGGAATGCGACCGTGCCGGTGAACATCTCGCCCACCAGCGATTCAGTGACGCCCAACGCGGGCACCGCGAGCGTGCAGACCTTCACATTCAAATACTCGAGCGCGAACGGGTACGCGTACCTCAGCTCGGCGTGGGCTCGATTCAATTCGTCGGCCACCAACAGCGGCGCCTGCATCGTTTACTACGTGCGCGACGGCAATACGCTGAACCTCGCCAACGATTCGGGGGACGCAGTTGCAGGTTCGGCAACCCTGGGAAGCGCCGTGACGTTGCAAAACGGCCAGTGCTCCGTGGATGTTACTAAGGCGTCCGTGAACGGGTCCGGCAATACGCTGGCGTTAACGGTGGAGATCGCCTTCAAGCCGTCGTTTGGCGGCGCGAATTCGATTTACGCAACCGCGTTCGACTCACGGCAGCTCAACAGCGGATGGCGCACGCTGGGAAGCTGGACGCTGCCGCCATCTGTCAATTCCACGATCGATTCGTTCGCGCCCAAGGCAGGGGCGGGCCTCAATCAGAAGTTCACGTTGCAAGTCTCCAGTCCGGCCGGCTATAGGAATCTGAACGTGGTTCAGGTGGTGGTCGGCCATACGCTCACTGGCACGGGAACATGCTACGCCTACTACGATGCAACTGCAAACGTGATAGGTCTTATCGGCGACGCGGGCAATGAAATCGCTGGAGCCCCGGCCGCGCCCGGCAGCAGCGGCAAGCTGGAGAACAGCCAGTGCTCGATCGACCTGAGCCAATCGGCGGTCGCGGGTTCGGGCAACAGCCTCACCCTGGCCCTGCAGATCGGTTTCAAGCCATCCTTCTCCGGTTCGCAGAACATCTACGCGATCGCAATCGACAAGGTAGGTTGGAACAGCCGGTGGCGCTCGGTGGGTACGTGGACGGTGCAATAACCTATCACAGCTCGGGCCGGCAGCACGTGTAGATGCGCGTACCTTCGAGGTCGCGTGTACCGGAAAAGCCAGGGCCGCCGGCAGCGACGTAACCCTGGCTGCTGCCGCGTTCGTCGGGACTCACCCAGAACGCGGACGTAGGTAGCGGATCAGTAAGTTACAAACATTTCACAATTCGTTTGCAACGATGCGCACTTCCAACGCATAAACTGGGTTCAGTACTGATGAGCATTCGGATTAACATGCCGCGATTCGATCGCAGAGTAAACATAGCGAAAATTGCCACCGGCGTGGTTCTACTGCCGGTTCTGGTGTGGGCGTACGCCTCCGGGCCGTACGTGCATCGCACGGGAGTTCCGGGGACGGGTGAGAAGACTTGCAACGATGTGGGGTGTCACGTCGGGACGTTGAACGGCGGTGGCGGGAGCGTGAAGCTGACTGCGGCCGGGGGCACGACCTACACGCCCGGCCAGAAGCAGACGATCACGATCACCATCACCGATAGCGCCGCCCGTTTGTACGGCTTCGAAATCACCGCCAGGCTTGCGGGCGACCGGAATCAGCAGGCGGGCACGTTCACGCCGGCCGCGAACCAATCCGTGCAGTGTGCGCCCGTGCAGGTCAGCGACGATTTTGGACTCGACCGGCCGGCAGCCGGGTGCCCCGCAGCCAAGCCGCTGGAATTCGTGGAACATACGGCGCCGTTCCGCACCAACGTGATCACCGTCGACTGGACGCCGCCTGCGTCCGCATCCGGCGCTGTCGAGCTGTGGGTTTCAGCCAATGCCGCCAATGGAGATGGAACCGAAAAGGGCGATCAGATCTACAATTCATCCCTGACGCTGCAGGCGGCCGGCGCGAGCACGACCGGCCCGGTGGTCAGCGAGGGCGGTGTCGTGAACGCGGGCGGATTCGGCGGAAGGGCTGGGGTCGCGCCGGGCACGTGGCTCGAGATCTATGGAACGAATCTGTCGACAGTTACCGGTGAATGGGCTGGCGGCGACTTCCAAGGGAATAATGCCCCGACTACTTTGAGCGGCGTGAAGGTCAGTATCGCGGGCAAGCCCGCCTTCGTTCGCTTCATCAGCCCGACTCAGGTGAACGTGCAAGCGCCGGACGGGATCGGTACGGGACCGGTTCCGGTCGTGCTCACCAACTCTCTCGGTTCGAGCCCGGCCGTTACTGTAACTGCGACAGACCGTCTTCCGGGACTGCTTGCGCCATTTGGCAACGGTTACATCGCCGCGTTCAAGGGCTCGACGGTTGTCGGCAGCAAGGGATTCGATCCCGTAAAGCCCGGCGATGTCGTCGTTCTATACGGGATCGGTTTTGGACCCGTAACCCCGAACATTCCCGCCGGACAAATCGTCACAGTCAATAACAGCGTCACAAATCCGTTGACGATACGCATTGGCGAGGTCGACGCCCCGCTGACATACAAGGGCCTCGGGCCGGGGTTTGTTGGACTCTACCAGTTCAATGTCACGATCCCGAATGTGCCTGATGGCGATCAACCCGTAACCATGGATCTGGGCGGCACAAGCAACGGCCAGACGTTAGTCATTTCAATTAAGCGGTAAGAGAGCGTCCGAAGACAGTCCCAGGAGGATTTCATGCGCTTGAAGTTTGTCTACGCGTCCATGGCCGCGGTGCCGGTCACGCTGCTGGCGTTTTCAACCGGCCCGCCGGTGAAACGGACTGGGATTATCGACGGCGGCGCTAATTGTACCGCCTGCCATAACTCTTTCGCGCCGGCCAACTCGGACGCGCGCGGAAGCGTGAAAATCCAGAATCTTCAACCCTATGTGCCGGGCGTTGCGCAGAACATACGCGTGACAGTTTCTCACCCGGACGCTTCGCGCTGGGGGTTCCAACTAACGGCGCGTTTCGTGACCGGGGGCGGCACGCTGATGGCCGGCTCGTTCACACCGGCCAACGCCGAAACCAAGGTGGTTTGCGATACCGGAACCCTCACCGGTGGACCCGGGCCGTGCTTCGGGAATCAACTGCAATGGATCGAGCATGCCAATGCTCCGCGTTCCAGCGCCGGAGCGGGACATACGTTTGAATTCCAGTGGACTCCTCCCGCGGACGAAAACGGCGACATCCTGTTCTACTTCGCGGGAAACGCGGCCGATGGCAATGGGAATAACCAGGGCGATCGAATCTACACCAGCACCGCGCGAGTGTCTCTGTCCTCCGAAGCCGCGTGCCCCATGACCGTGCGTCCGCAGATTCGATCGGCGGTGAACGCGGGTACGCACAGTAGCGCGTTCAGCCCTAATTCCATGGTCGAGATTTATGGCGCCAATTTTCAGGCCAATCGAACGCGCGGGGTTGGCGCAGGCGATCTGATTGACAACAGCTTCCCCAGAATTCTGTCGTGCATTGCGGTGGAGATCAACGGAACGCGCGTTCCGGTCACCTACGCCCAGCCGGATCAGATCAACGTGCAGGCGCCGGCGACTCTTCCGACAGGGCCCGTGACTCTGGTGGTCCTTGCGAATGCAGGCAAGCCGAACGAATTACGCAGCGATCCCGCAACTGTCACGGTTGCGCCGCTTGCGCCATCGTTCTTCACCGTGGGAGTTACGCAGGTCATCGCCGCTCAATTCGCGGGTACGGCGAATCTTGTGGACGCGGCGCATCCGGCCAAGCCGGGGGATCTAGTCACCCTGTACGGAACGGGTTTCGGAGCGACGAATCCGGCGCTGCAAGAGGGACAGATTGCGACCGGTCAGAGTCCGCTGACCGCTCAGGCGACGGTGTCGATCGGCGGCACGACGCTGGCCGCATCCGATGTTTTATACGCAGGATTGTCGCCGCAATCGATCAGCGGCCTGTATCAATTTAACGTACGAGTTCCCGCATCGGCGGCGGATGGCGATCTGCCCGTCATCATCACCGTCAACGGAATCTCCACGCAAACTGGCGCCACGATCACGGTAAAGATGTGAGGGCACGCGAAGTTATCGCACGCTGTTGACGATGCGGAAGATTTCCTGGCCGTAGCTTTCCACGGTCTTGAGGCCAACTCCGGGGACCTTCAACAATTCCCCGCCGGTTCGAGGCTGCCGCTGCGCGATGGCTTGCAACGTCCTGTCACTCATAATTCTGAATGCCGGGATTCCCTTCTTCCTGGCTTCAGCAAGACGCCAGGCTTTCAGAACTGTCATGATCGCCCCTGAGTTCTCTTTGACCGCGGCCGGCGCCGAAGCAGATTTCCTCGCTTTCCTCGGCGTCTTGTTCTTGAGTACTGTGCGGCGCTCGGGTTCGATCCGATCGGCAACCAGCACGGATTCCGCCACGCCCTCATCCCACCCGGCGCGCTTCAACGATACCTTCCGATATCCGATGGTCTTCCCATCCTTCTCGAACGATGTTTCGATCACCTCGACCAAACCCGCGCGTGCCATGGCCGCAAGCAGCGCCTCGAAACCATCGCGGTCGAGCGGCCCATCCGCGAATACTTGTGTGTGGAGCCGGCCCGTGCTTGTCCCGCCGCCTTTCTTCAGCGCCGCTATGATCTGTTCGATATTTGTGCGCTGCGCGCTCGTAGCCGGGCGAAAATCGCGGGCGACCGATGCCGCAGGATCGCAAAAATCGCACACGCCGCAGGTACGCCGGGAATCGGTCGAGTCGCCGAAATAGCTGACCAGCGACACCATGCGGCAGCACGCGCCTTCCGGGAAGCTGAGCATCCGCTCGAATTGCGCCTTCTTGTGATCGCGCTGCTCGAGATAGGCGTCGCGCCACCGGTCGTTGCCGCGGCTCAGATTTTCGGCGAAATCCACTTGCGCCCCGCCGTGGATCCATAACTTCTCGAGCGCGACGTCGAACACCTCTGGAGTCAGGCGTGTGCGCGCCATCACGGCCTCTTTGGCCTGCGGCTCCGGAGTGAGCGAGTTGTGGATGTGGGTCAGCACGGACGATTCGGGATAGTCGCGATCGAAGAAGAAATCGTGCGTGTGGCGATCCGCGTAGGAGTGCATCAGAATCGCTCGCGACGGTTGGCCATCACGGCCCGCACGCCCGATCTCCTGGTAAAAACCCTCCACGCTCGCGGGCAGGGCGGTGTGAATGACGGTGCGAATGTCGGGCTTATCGATTCCCATCCCGAAGGCGATCGTCGCCACGATCACTTCGAGTTCGCCATGGAGGAAAGCGCGTTGCACGTCGGCGCGGGTGCGGCCATCCAATCCTGCGTGATACGCCGCGGCGGGGAAGTGCGTGGCTAACTCGCGCGCGACGTGTTCGCAATCGCGGCGGCGAGGCGTGTAGACGATCGCGGGCCTGCGTTCGGGATCTAATAGGATGCGAGCGGCGAGGGAGCACCGCGCATCGGGCGCAACCTCCACCGCTTCGATCGCCAGATTGTCGCGGCGAAAGCCGTGGATCAGGCGCTGGGCCGAGCCCAATCCCAATTGCCTGGCGATGTCGTTTTGCACCAGCGGCGTCGCGGTCGCGGTTAGCGCGATCACGGGTGCCGGGCGTAGGGCGGGCAGGTGTGCGCCGATGCTGCGGTAATCGGGCCGGAAATCGTGACCCCATTGTGAGATGCAGTGCGCCTCATCGATTGCGATCAGGCACGGCTTGCGCTTGGCCAGCATCTCCGGGAATCCGCGAACACGCAGCCGCTCCGGCGCGATGAACAGGAAATCCAGTTTGCCTTCCAGATACGCATTGCAGACATCGCGCGATGCGCCGCGGTCGCGGTCGGAATGGATGCGGTCCGCCGCGAGTCCCAGCGCGCGCATCTTGGCCACCTGGTCTTCCATGAGCGCGATCAGCGGGCTGATGACCAGTGTGGTTCCGCCGAGCATGAGTCCGGGCAATTGGTAGCACAACGATTTTCCCGAGCCCGTCGGCATCACGAGCAGCACATCGCGGCCGCCCGTGAGCACGCGGCATACTTCCTCCTGATTGGGCCGGAACGATTCGAATCCGAAGGCGCTCTTTAAGACATCGTGCAGGCTGCCGGTTCGCTCGCGGCGCGGCGGGGGTGGCGTGCTCACGGGCTCGGGCACAGGAGCGCTGTAGGAGTGAGCGGCCTTGCCCACCACGTCGCGCACGTAATCCTCGATGCCTTTGAGAAAGGGCTGTAGCTGCGCCTCGCCGCGTTCGATGCGCTTGAGATACGCTTCCCATTGTCCGGTCATCGCGGGGCTCTTCACCTCGGGATGCACGACTTCGATGAGCCGGATGCCTTTCGGGGTAGCTTCCAGGGCCTTGCCGCGGCGCACGATGAACTCGCGCTTCAACAGCACTTCGATGATCTGAGCGCGCGTGGCGGGCGTACCGAGTCCGCTCTCCTTCATTGCAGCGGAGAGCTCTTTATCATCCAAAGTCTTGCCCGCCGTTTCCATCGCGGTGAGCAGCGTCGCGTCGTTGAGGCGTTTGGGCGGGCGCGTCTTCTTCGCGACTGCTTCGGCCGACGCGACCCGTTGCGCTTGGCCCTTCGCTAATCCTGGCGGCAGCGATTGGTCCGCGGCTCCAGACTCCTCTGCTTCGTCACCTGCCTTCGGCTTCTTGCGTTCCTTCTTGCCGCCGCCGATGTCGAGCACTTTCCAGCCAGTCTGTTCGATCGCGGTGCCTGTGGAATGAAACCGGTCGTCCACACCAGGACTGCTCACCAACGTGATCACCGTGGTAACGGACCAGATGTGATCCTCATGCCACGCCGATAACAGGCGGCGGCAGATGAGATCGAAAATCTTACGCTCGTCCGCTTCGAGCGTCGTCCGCTCTGGAGATACACCGGTGGGAATGATCGCATGGTGGTCGCTCACTTTCGTGTCATCAACGAAGCGCGCGCCGAGAGGACGCTCGCCCGTGCCTGGCGCGAGCAGTTCGGTGTAGTTGCCCGCAACCGCATCCACTACACGTGGCAGTGTGGCGGCAATGTCTCGGGACAGATGGCGGCTGTCGGTTCGCGGGTAGCTGATCAGCTTGTGACGCTCGTAGAGAGCCTGCGCCAACTCGAGCGTGCGTTGCGCGCTGAATCCGTACAGGCGGTTGGCGTGACGCTGCAGCTCGGTCAGGTCATACAGCAGGGGCGGAGCCATGCGGCGAGTCTGCGCTTCGATGCTTTCGATCCGCGCGTTGCCGGTGCGCACGCGTTCGACGATGGCACGCGCCTCATCGCCCGAAGCGGGCAGTTTCACTGCGGCATCCATGGGCTCCGATCCCTGGCGGAACCACGCGCCCACATACTCGTCGGGATCGCGCGGCGAGAACGTCGCAGTGACGACGAAATAGTCTTCGGGTACGAAACGCTGGATCGCGAGCTCGCGCTCGACCAGCATCGCCAAGGTCGGCGTTTGAACGCGGCCGACGGAGAACTCCTCGTTGTAGGCCAGCGTGTAGGCGCGTGAAAGATTCAGGCCCACCAGCCAGTCGGCGCGGCTACGTCCTCGGGCGGCATCGGCCAGCGGATCGTAATAGCGCGCGTCGCGAAGCTTCGAAAGACCATCGCGGATCGCATCCGGCGTCAGCGAAGAGATCCACAGCCGCCGAACGGGCTTGTCGCATCCCGCTGCCTCGTAGATGTAGCGGAATATCAGCTCGCCCTCGCGGCCCGCGTCAGTGGCGCACACGATTTCGGAGATGCGCGGCGAAGTCAAAATCTTGCTGACGACTTCGAATTGAGAGCGCGTGTTCTCGACGGGAACGAGCGGCCACGATTGGGGCAGCATGGGCAACAGGTCGCGCCGCCACGAGCGCCACTCCGGGCGGATTTCATGCGGTTGTGCCAGGGCGACCAGATGCCCGATGGCCCACGTGACCACGTATCCATCGCCGTGCAAATATCCTTCACCACGGCGGGTGGCATTCAAAACTCGGGCAATGTCGCGCGCTACCGATGGTTTCTCGGCAACCACCGCGACGCTGGTGGGCGTCGCCATCTACGATTCGAGGATAACAGGATACCGCCGGCGCGCTAGAATGTGAACCTGTTGCAATACAGACCCATGGATAATCCGGTTGCATCCACCTCGGCTTCCATTACGGCTCTGCTGGCCGGATTGCGCGCAGGCGACCGGAAGGCGGCAGAGAAACTGGAACGTTATCCGGCCGGCGCCGCAGCCGACATCTACTCGTTGGGAATCGTGCTGTATGAAATGATCGGAGGCAGTGTCCCCTATCCGAGCCAGCCTCCGGCCGGGACTGCGGTTCAACGAACAAAATTACCGCCGCGGAGTGGTGGACACCAGCCCGTGCCGGACCGATGATCATTCGCAAGGAAGGGATGACGATCGCTACGATCGACTGCCATCCAAATGGAAGTTGAAGCTGGATCGGAATGCGGAAATAGTGGAAGGGCGCTCCGACCGGGTTTATGTCATCGCCGGGGGAGGTCACTATTGGAAGAATGTATCCGTCTCCGATGACCCCTTGACGCACTCGGAACCCGACCAACACGTGCGCTCAGCCCACCTGAGCTTCCCCGATAATCCGGACGGGGGTTTCGATGTGAAGTTCTGTCCAAACCAACCCTGCCAAGTAGGAATCTGCATCGGTACTGGCTGCTGACGCGCCTTACCCATGCATCTCGCGGAACCTCGCCGGCGTGAGCCCGACCGTCCGCTTGAACGTCGACGAAAAGTGGCTCTGATCGGCAAACCCGCACACGTCCGCAATCTCAGCAAGCGGCGTCTCACCGCCAGCCAGTAACCTCGACGCGTGCTCGATGCGCAGCTTGCGCATGTACTCGCCTACCGTCACATCGAAGTACCGGCGGAACTCGCGCGACAGGTGAACCGGATGCACTCCCGACGCCTTCGCAATGTCGGTCAGGCTCGGCACTTCCAGAAACCGCGCGTCGATCATGTCCCGCGCCCGCATCAACCACCGCGGCGGATTGCGCGACGGAGCTCCCGCCGACCGCAAACCCTCAGCCAGAATCTCCAGCACCAGACCTTCTATTGCGATCGATGCGGCGTCGTCGCGTTGCCGGAATTCCGAATACAGCCGGCGCGCCAGCATCGAGGCTTGCGACCCGCCGATCTCGCCGGGGCTCTCCAGCACCTGCCCGTGCTCCCGCAATCGCGCCAGGGCATGCGGCTCTAACTCCACCAGCAGACAACGCGCGCCCTCGTCGTAATGATTGGCGTGGACCTCGTGGGCCGGCAGAAAACGAACACTGCCCGCCCCACACACAGCCGAGCTTCCTTGATACGACTCGGTGTAGGAGCCCTCGATCACATAACTCAGGTAGGCGCTGGCGTGCCTGTGCAGGCCCAAGTTCAAGCCGCGGGAATACACCGTCTCACGCAGTTCGAAGTTGAGCAGATCCCGCCGCCCCGTTACATGACCGGCCGTCTCCGAACATGGGCAAAGGCCATCAGCCGAATTCTTTTCTAGAAGCACATTCTCTCCGCGTCGCAAATTGGACGGAGCAGACCGGCAATCGTTAGTGACGCCGGCTGCCATTGACAATCTCTACGCAACGGTTCCCTCCGGCGTTCCGTGCACCGGTGCGAATGTGTGCGGGGATGTTCCGTTTTTGCAAGAAAAGTCAGCAGGCATGCCGCCTAACAGCTCAGAAAACGCGCCGTCCACTGGATTGCAACGAGTCCGAATCAATGAGTCACTACGGAATTTCGCCACTAACGACCGCCGCTGCGCTATGCCTGATCTGGGCTAGACTGGCTGGCGCGCAGACCAGCGTTAACACCGATCCGGTGCGTGCCGAAGCTCTTTCCAAACAGGGCATCGAGCTCCTGCATTCCGGCCGCTATCCGGAGGCTGAGGGCGTGCTGCGCCAGGCTCTCACCATCCGCGAAGCCTATCTGTCCAGCAACAGTCTGGAACTGGCAACGGCGCTGAACGACCTCGGCGCGGCAATGCACTACCAGGCGCGGCTTGGCGAAGCGGAAGCGCTCTATCGACGTGCGATCCAAATCTTCGCCGCCAATCCGCACAGCGCCGCCGACCAGCTATCGGCAACGGTCAACCTCGCTTCCATCTACCGTGAACAGCAGCATATTGCGAAAGCCGGGGAGTTGTACGCGCGCCTGCTGAAGGAACTCGAAAAGCCGGGCGTCAACGAACTCACCGCCGCAACCGTGCTGAACGACTATGGCCTGTTCCTGAAGGTGAAGGGCGATCGGGATGGGGCAGCGCGCGCCTTCGAGCGTTGCCTGGAGATTCGCGAGCGGCTGTTGAAGCCGGGCGATTCCGCGCTCATCGGCGTACGTTCATCGCTCGCGGATCTGCTGGCGGCGCGCGGCGATCGGGCGCGCTCGGAGGCGCTGTTTCGTCGCGCACTCCAGGATTGCCAGCAGTTTCACGGAGCCTCGAGCGGCCATTGCGCTTCGCCGCTGAACGGGCTCGGTATCGCGCTGATGCATGCCGGAGCCCACAAGGAGGCGGAAGCCCTGCTCCAGCGCGCTTTGGTGATCTTCGAGCAGTCGCGCGGCGTGAACCATCCCGCTGTTGCAGCCGTGTTGAACAATCTGGGAACGCTCGCCGAAGCACGTGGCGATCACAAGAGCGCGGAGCGGTATCTCACAAGCGCGCTCGGCATCTGGACCGCGGCGTTCGGAATGAATCACCAGGACACGGCGTCGGCGTGCTCGAATCTCGCCGCGATGCACCTGCGACGGCGCCACTTCGATAAAGCCGAACAGTTGTACCGCCAAGCTTTGGCGATTGACGAGAAGGTACTCGGGCCCGAACACGAGAAGGCCGGGCTGGATTGGAACAATCTCGGAGCGTTGTACTTCGCCCAAAAGCGGCTGCCCGAGGCGAGTGCGGCGTTCGAGCGTTCTGTCGCGATCTATGAGAGGGCGTTCGGCGCAGGAGACCCTCGGGTTGCCGTGGTCTTGGTGAATCTCGCGAATCAGCGCTCGAGGAACAAGGAGTACGCCGATGCGCTGGGCCTATATAAGCGCGCGCTCGACATTTACGAACAACACCCTGGCAGCGAGATCCAAGTCGCGGCGGCCGCCTTCGAGAACTACGCGGTGCTGTCGCGCAAGTTCAACGATTTCGCCGAAGCTGAGAAGGCGCAGGCGTTGGCCATGCGCATCCGCGTACGCACCGCCATCATCCGCGACAAAGCGTCGGCCTTCCTGCCCTGAACGCTCAGTTCACGCGCGTATTCGGATCCTTCTTCACCAATCGATTCACGGCGTTTCTCACCAGACGCCGCGGGTCGAGCATGTGTTGCGGCCGGTACTGGCGCTGCGACCAGTGCGAATCCGGATCGAACTCGACGCCCAGATAGTACCCGATCTCGCGGAAAACACAGTACCGAACGATGCCCTGCAACTCTCCCTTGGGGTAAGTCATTCGAACATTGGTGCCCAACGGGATGGGGTTATCCACTTGAAGGCACGCGCCCGAAAGCGAAATGTCCTCGAGATTCGCCACCAGCCGGCGCCGCTTGCCCGTGGCGTCCTTCCAGTGGAGATCCACCAGATCCGCGCACAATATCCGGGTCTCTACGCGCCTGTCCAGCATACACTCTCTTTATCGGTGTTTCTGATCGAAAGGATTAGCGCACAAGCGGGCATATTCGCTATCACTGAGCCGCCGGCGGGGTACGTTGCGGTACTTTTTCGATGGTGAGCCGGACGATCGATGCCGCGGCCATGTACCGCACCGCCTCACTGTTCTCGATCAACAGCTTAATCAGCTTATCGATCGAGCTCAGATTTCCACAGCGCCCCAAAGCCTTGGCCGCCGCGGCTCGCACCAGATTGTTCTTGTCGGTGTTGATCGACCACTCCATCAACTGCACGCCGCGCGCATCGCAATCCTGCGCAAGCATCAACACCGAGACCGCGCGCGTCGGAGCGCCGCTATCTTTCATCATGTCCGAAGCGAGCGAGATGCCCATCGAGAAGGGCCCAAGCAGCGCTCCCGACGCCTCCATCACGCCCATCCTGGCGAGACTGCGCGGATTGCGGATCTTCGATTTGGCATCGCGCAGGGCGCCTTCGAAGAACCCGGTGGTGTCCTTCAACTCGCCGGTGAGCACCTCGTATAGAACGTCGCGCCCGCTATGATCGCCCATGTCCCACAGCGCCTTAGCCGCGGTGAAGGCGACCTCGCCGGTGTCGTTCAAAGCGGCCTGCAGATTGGGAATGCACCGGCGAATTTTGGCGTCGGCGATTTCAGCGGCCGCGGTCTGCCGGATGATGACCTCTTTATCGCGTAGCGCCTCATTCAACAGCTCGATCACTTCCGGCGCAGGTCCGATGGTGCCAAGCGCGAGTACCGCCTGCTTGCGCTTGTCCGGATTCGTTTCAGCAAGGCCATTCTTCAGCACTTCCCAGGCGGTGACGTTGGGTTGCGCCACAACCGCTGCCTGGAGAAGGAGTGCGATCGCGGTGCCGCGCAGCCAAACCGTGGATCGTGACATATCCTTATGCCTTCTCTCTAGACGCAGCCCGGCGGAAATGCTCTACTCTCCCGATCGCGGCAAGGCGCCGTCCACCCAATCGAGCATAGCGCGCTGCTTCTCCAGTTTGCCCAGGCCCGCTTCGATATTGACATAGCGGAATCCCGCGCGGGCGGCATAACGCGATAACGATCCGTCATCGGCGCCGCGGGCACGGTTCTGCAGGACGACATTGTACGGACCCTTGGCCAGCAGATCGAAATCCGCCGGGTCGGTGCACAAACAAAACTCGTGCGGATTGGTTTCGTCCTTCAGCGCGACGCGATTGCTCACCTCCGTTTCATCGCGCACCGAGTAGCCTCCCGAATTGTTGTGGACAGCGATCAACGCATCGCCCTTCGCCGGCCAGACCGCGTTGAGAAACTGGTGCCGGTCGCGATCGAGAATCACCAGGCCGCTCAGCACCTCGGCGTCGCTCCAGCCCGGGTTCAAACTGCGCAGATTGCGCTCCGCCCCCTCGCGCGAAAACATCCGGTTCGGGTCCAACTCCCCGCCCTGAAACGGCACATTGCGCGTGCGGTTCCGTACCAGAACTGCGGAGCCGTGCGCCTGGACGAGATGCAGCGTCAGCACCTGGCGGGCGGTTTGTTCGTTGCCGTGAATCAGCAGATAACGCCGGCGGGCGCGTCCGTGGTGGATGCGTTCGACGTCGATGCCCGCGAGTCTCCGGCCGCGATGGCGCCAGAACAGGAGGGCAGTCAAAAAAGAGCCGAGAAACTCACGGCGATCGGGGGCCGTCAGTGAATTGCCGGAGTGAGCGGTGCGTGTGCTGTCGGGTGCTGGCACTATAGCTCATAATAAATGCGAGCGGAGGAATTTGAAAATGAAGCGGTTACTGGCGGCGGCGGCCTTGCTGCTGAGCATCACATGGGCCGATACGTTAACGCTGCGCAGCGGACGTGTCGTGAACGGATCGTATTTGGGTGGCGACTCGCGCCAGGTTCGCATCGCCGTCGGCGACCGCATCGAGAGTTTCTCGATCGCCGACGTGGTGCGGCTCGAGTTCGGGTCGCTCGCCTCATCGGAGGCGTCGATGCCCGAACGCAACTCCGATCAGTCGGGCCTGATCGCTCCTCCCATGCGCGATCGCGACGGGGATCGTGGCTTGCGCAATCGCGCGGACGCATCGCAGGGTAACCAGGGAGCACGCGGGATGGAGATCCCTGCCGGCACCGCGCTGACTGTACGTCTGATCGATCCCGTCGATTCCCGGAACGATCGCCTCGGTCAGACCTACCGCGCCAGCCTCGATGAGCCGCTCATGGTGAACGGCGAAGCCCTGATTCAGCGCGGCGCCGATGTCGTCGCCAAGTTGGTGGCCGAAAAGCAGGCCGGACGTGCGACGGGGCAGACGGTGCTGACGCTCGACCTCGAGTCGATCACCATCAACGGTCGTGTCATTCCCGTAGCCACTGAGGAAGTGACGCGCGCCGGGAGTTCGAAGTCCCGGCAAACCGGCATCGCGGCTGGCGGCTTGGGCGCGCTGGGAGCCATCATCGGCGGCATCGCCGGGGGCGGGCGCGGCGCTGCAATCGGCGCGGTGAGCGGGGCCGGTGCGGGCGCGGCCGGATCGGTTGTGATGAGGGGCGGGGAAGTGCGCATCCCTTCCGAAACACGCCTGTCCTTCACGCTCCAGCAGCCGTTGCGCATATGAGAGCAGCCGCAATTTTCGTAGTTGCGGCGGCCGTCTGCATGGCAGGAGAAAAGGCGCTCGTGGAAGGCAACCCGAACAGTTCCGTGCGCGTGATCATCTACGAGGATCTGCAGTGTCCCGATTGCGCCGCGTTCCGCGCCATGATGGACCAGCAGATCCTGCCGCGTTACGCGTCGAAGGTTGCGTTCGAGCATCGGGACTTTCCCTTGCCCAAACACGCCTGGGCACGCAAGGCTGCCGTGGCGGCGCGCTACTTCCAAAGCCTGAAACCGGAACTCGCGATCGATTGGCGGCGCTATGCGCTCTCCCATCTGGGCGAAATTACCGGCGACAGTTTCGAGAGTAGGTTGGCGGAGTGGGCCAGCGCGCACGGCCTCGATCCCGCGAAGGCAAAGGCTGCTCTAAATGATCGGGCTTTTCAGGCCGCGGTCGAGGAGGATTACCAGGACGGAGTTTCGAGCGGCATCGCGCATACCCCCACCGTGGTCGTCGATGGGGAGCCGTTCGTCGAAACGTTCACGTTTGAACAGATCGCCAAGAGTCTGGACAAGGCGGCCGGTGGCAAGTGACCGTCCGGTAGCTTTGGTCACGGGCGCAAGCCGTGGCATCGGGCGGGGCATAGCGGAAGAGCTCTCGAAAACACATCAGGTGGTGGGCACCTATCGAGGCCAGCGCCAGGCCGCCGAGTCGCTCGCCACATCGACCGGGGCCCGCGTCTTCCAATGCGATCTGGCTAGCGGCGCCGATCGAAGGGGCCTGGTCAATTTCGTCAAATCCGAATTCGGCCGCCTCGATCTTCTCGTCAACAACGCGGGCATGGCGCCCCGCGTGCGCCGCGATCTTCTGGAAGCAACCGAGGACAGCTTCGACGAACTCATCGCGACGAACTTGAAGGGTCCGCATTTTCTAACGCAGCAACTCGCGCGTTGGATGGTGGAGCGTGAGACACAAGCCCGCATCGTGTTCGTGACTTCGATTTCCTCCTACACCGCCTCCGTCAATCGCGGCGAATATTGCATCTCGAAAGCCGGGCTGAGCATGAGCGTGGCATTGTTCGCGGCGCGTCTGGCTGCGCACGGCATTAAGGTGTTCGAAATCCGCCCCGGCATCATCCGCACCGACATGATCGCTGCGGTCGAGAACGTGTACGAGGAACGGATCGCGGCCGGTCTGGTTCCCCAACGGCGCATGGGCGAACCTGCCGACGTCGCGCGAGCAGTGCGCGCCATCGCCGATGGGCTGTTGGACTACGCGACCGGGCAGGTGCTCAACATCGACGGCGGATTCCACCTCAGGACGCTGTAGGCAAGGTGCCCGCGCGATAGTGGCGTTCGTAAAACTCCGGGTCGAGCACGTGCGCTGGAAATTCGTGATCGTCCGAAACCGGCCGCATTTCGCCGGCAAGCTCGCTCATGCAACGTGGTGGTGGAACCCGATGAGGACGCAACTGGTCACCCGGCGTGGTTCGCATCCTGCCCGGCACTGGAGAGCACCGGCGGTGCAACTTCAGGGCGCACAAAGGAGGAAGCTCTCCACAACATCAACCAGGTGGGATCTCATCAGCGCTTCCACACGCGGACGGGCGTATGGTGACTGTGGCACCGCACGGACGCGGCGACACGTTCACCCGAAAAACTCTGAAGTCGATGATCGAGCTCCACTCCCGTCCCCTCTCAAGCCTCCCGCACGGTCGCGCTCACCGGCGTCGACCCCACAGGAATAATTGTGAACAGCGCGGCGTTCTTCTGCCGGTTCGCCATGTTCGTATGGATCCGCAGCACCGCCATATCTCCCGACTTGCGATTCAGCACCAGCACATACTGCTGATCCGGCGTAATCGTGATGTGCCCCGGCTCAGCCCCCACCGCAGCCACCGCGAGCACGCGCTGATTCGCGATGTTGATCACCGTCACATCGCCCGACGGCGGATTCGCCACGAACAGATACGGCGGACGGGTGTCCGAGGCGGCCATCGCTCCCGGGGCGCGTCCCGCCAACACCGTCTGCGCTACCTGCGGCGTGTGGTACGGATACACGATCACCACCGCATCCAGCCCATCGCCTGTCACGAACAATTGACCGCCATCGGCGTTGAAACACAAATTATCGGGGCGGACCGCGAGCGGCAATCTCGTGATCAGGCGCGCTCGTGCGACATCATAAACCAGCAGCATCCTGCGGCCCAGGTCGGCGGCTATCAGAGCGCGCCCGTCGGATTGAAACCGCACCACGCCCATGCCGGTCGAGGTCTCGACGACACGAATCTTGCGCGTGGCCGTATCCACCAAGGCGATGCTGCCCTGCGCGCCGAAGCTGATTGCCGCCATGTCGCCCGTTGCCGAAACATCGAAGTCGACCGGCTCGCGAGGGAGCGGGATTTCCTGAGCCGGGCGCAATGTATCGAGCGCGAACGAGACCAGCTTGCGCGGCTCGCGGTACAGCACCCACAGCGCGTCGCCGATCAACCGCATCGCCACTGCCGAGGAACCCCGCTGAGCTTTGCGGCGGACCTCCAAACGATCCATCGGGATCTCGTGTATGGTCCCCGTGTCGGGCGTCAGCGCGTACACCGAAGGCAACTGAGCAGCCGAGACAACATCGGAAGGCCGCGCGTCGAGATGAATGTGACGGATCACGGCGAACGCTGTCAGGTCGACTGCCGCGATTGCTTGACCGTCCTGATTGGCCACGAAAGCATAACCCGGGAAGCCGGTACTGCGCTTCCGCCCGCAACCGGCGAGCCCGCCCGCGGTCAACAGCAATGCTCGCCGCGAGATCACAACCTCAATCTCCGGCCAAGCCGCCCATCATCTTGCGTATGTCGGGATTGCGGCCGGCCACAATATCTTCCATGCGCATTTGAACCGTGGGCTTGTACTCCGGGTGAGTCCAGATATAGAGTTGCTCTTCGCAAACCGCCTGGAACACGCGCTCGGCAACCGTTTCGGCCGTAAGCCCCTCATCCAAACGAGAGCGGAAGGCCTTGGTCCACTCCTCGTTGATCTCGGGTGTCCCGGCCGCGCCCAACTCAGCGGGCCGGTTGCGATCCGAATCGAGAATATTCGTTCGCACCCACGCCGGACACAACACCGAAGCCTTCAGCTTTGCGCCACTGATGGCGAGCTCATAATGCAGCGCCTCGGTGAGCGCGACGACGCCGAATTTCGAAACGTTGTACGGCGCGCCATACGGCATCGACAGCAAGCCCGCGAGCGATGCGGTATTCACGATGTGTCCTTCGCTTCCTTGCTTCAACATGCGGGGCACGAACGCACGGATGCCGTGAATCACGCCCCACAGATTGACGCCCAGAACCCATTTCCAATCCGCATCGGTTTGGGCCCAGCATGGGGCGGCTTGGGAAGCGACGCCCGCGTTGTTGCAGAGTATATGTACCGCTCCGAAGTTGTCAAACGCGGCTGCGGCAAGTGCCTCCACCTGCGCCAGTTCGGCCACGTCGCAATGCACGCCCACCGCCTCAGTGCGCTGCGACTTCAACTCGCGTACCGTCTTGTCCAATGCCGCCACTTCCACATCGCCAATCACGATCCGCATGCCCTCGCGCGCAAACCGATCGGCCATCGCCCGGCCGATTCCGCTCGCTCCGCCCGTGATAACGGCAACCCGGTCTCGGAATTGGTTCACTTCGCTCCTTCCTGGCGCACGGTGGGATACTTGATGCCCAGTTGTTCGAGATAGGTCGGATACTTCGACGGGTCGTAGCGATACTTTTTCAATGCCGGCTCAAAGGCCGCCATGCGTTCCTTGTTGAGATCGATCGCGGGCTTGTCGTCAGGGCCGATCAGCGGCTCGTACTTCACGTCCTTGGTCTGAACGGTGTGGAAGTAGTCCCAGGCTTGTTGTAGAATCTGCGGCTGGAGCAACAGATCGAGCGCGGTCGCCACCTGAACCTTGGCTCCCGTGGTCGAGCCCTTATGCGCAATCGGCGTGGCTTCGGCGACCGCATTGGGCCAGCTATGGCCTGGCAGTTCCGGAATGTTTGCCGGATAATTCAAGTACACCATCGGCACGTTCCACGAGATGTCGCCCACATCGTCGGACCCGCCGCCTCTGGACTCCTTCGGCGCTTCGAGCGGTTTCACTTTATGTTTCAGGCCTTCCACCTTCGCGCCGATCTCTTTCTGCAACGCCTTGGCGAGAGTCTGATCGTCATCGCTCCACTCGGGCATCCCGACCATCTCGATGTTCTTCTGCTGAACTTCGGCGATGACTTTATTGAAATGCTCGGGCCATGCGGAACCCACGATACGGCGCGTCACGGTCGTATTCGTCATCGCCGCCGCGGCATCGGCCATCTTGTTGCCCGCCTCGAACAACTCCTTGATGTGCGGATAATCCAACTCGCGGAAGTAATACCAGACCGACGCCTCCGAAGGCACGACGTTCGGCTGGTCGCCTCCGTTGACGATCACGTAATGTGAGCGTTGCTCCGTGCGCAAATGCTCGCGCTTGAAGTTCCAACCGATGTCCATCAATTCGACGCCGTCCAGGGCGCTGCGTCCACGCCACGGCGCGCCTGCCGCATGCGCAGCGACGCCATGAAACGAATACTGCACCGACACCAGGCCGCTGTTTTTTTCACCCTGCCCGTAATGCGTGGCCAACTCGGAATCGACGTGGCAGCCGAGGACGGCATCGACGTCCTTGAATAATCCCGCGCGCACATAGAAAGCCTTTGCCGCGACAAGTTCTTCCGCCACTCCCGGCAACAATCGCAGCGTGCCGCTGATTTTGTTCCGCATCATCAGATCCTTCAACACCAGGGCTGCGGTGACGTTCACAGCGTTGCCCGTATTGTGACCCTCGCCGTGCCCTGGCGCGCCTTCGATCAGAGGATCGTGATACGCAACACCGGGCTTCTGCGACGCTTTGGGGATCCCGTCGATGTCGGTAATAAATGCGATGACGGGTTTGCCCGAACCCCACGTCGCCACCCACGCGGTCGGCATGCCCGCGACGCCGCGCTCGACTTTGAACCCGTTCTTCTCGAGGACGCCTGTCAAGTAACGCGAGGTCTCGGTCTCCTGAAAGCCCAGCTCGGAGAAGCTGAACACACTATCGACGATTTCCTGCGTGAGCTTGCGGCGCTTGTCGACCTCCGCAAAGCCGTCCTTCTTCAACTGCGCCAGGTCCGAGGCCTGAGCAAATCCAGCGATGGCGAGAAGGCAGCCGGCCGCAGCGGCGAACCGTGTAGAGCGCATAACAACGGTAGTATAGCGGACCCGCTTTTTCAGAACCGCAGAAACCAGTTGCGCCGGTACATAAACCACGCGACAAGAAACAGCAGGAACGAGAACGTCAGCCCGTACAGCATCGAGGCGGTGTACGGATCGGCCAGCGGCGCGAATACGTTCGTGTAGATCACTCGTTGCAGGGGCACGTTGCCGATCTTGATCAGGTTCAGCCCGCGTCCGATCAGCCCCGAGAGCATGTAAACGGCAATCGCGTTCATGCCGTAAATCGCAAACGGCCGCGTCCAGCGGCGCCAGCCCTGAACATCGACGAACCAGTAGCAGATCGCAAAGCAGACCGCAGCCAGTCCCGCCATGAAGATCGAGTACGGAGTCGTCCAGATCTTCTTGTTGATCGGCATCCACCAGCTCAGCACCAGGCCCGTAAAGATCAGCAGATTGCCGCCCACCAGTATCCACGTCGCCTTCTCCGCGGGCTCGCGGCGCATGCGCAGCAGGTGGCCGGTGAGAATGCCGAACAGCGCCGTGGCGATTGCGGGCAGCGTACTGATGGTTCCCTCGGGGTCCCACGTTTTCGTCTGCCCGTACATGTGCCCGGTCAACAGCAGGCGGTCGACGTACGCCGAGAAATTGTTTTCGGGATCGAGATGACCCGGACCCACGCCCGGCACGGGCACCAGCGTCATCAGCATCCAATACGCGATGAGACATCCCACCAGCCACGCGATCTGCCCGCGCACCGTTGTGTACAGCAAAATTAGGCCAGCGATCAGATAACAGATCGCGATGCGCTGCAGCACGCCGGGAATGCGGATACGGTCGAGATGATAGTACGGGAATCCATTCAGCAGCATTCCGATCCCGAAGATGATGGCGGCGCGTTTCAACACGTGCAGCGCCATGCGTCCGCGATTGTCGCCGCGCTCCACGCGCTTAGCGAACGATAGCGTCATCGCCACGCCCACAATCCACAAGAAGAACGGAAAGACAGTGTCGGTGAAGGTCCAACCGTGCCACTCGGCATGCTCGAGCGGCGTGTAGATGTGTTGCCAGTCGCCGGCGTTATTCACCAGCATCATGGAGGCGATCGTGATGCCGCGGAATACGTCGAGCGAAGCCAGTCGTGTTGCGGCCGCGGATGGAACCGCCGTTACCGCCGGCGCGCTGCGCGGAACCGTTATTGCGTCTCCCAATCCAGTACCACCTTTCCCGCGTTGCCCTCGCGCATAATCTGAAACGCATGCTCGAAATCGGTGTAGGGCAACCGGTGCGTGATCACCGGTTTGATGTCCAACCCCGACTGCAGCATCACGCTCATTTTGTACCAGGTCTCATACATCTCGCGTCCGTAGATGCCCTTGATCGTGATCATGCTGAAGATCACCGTCCGCCAATCGATCTCGAAATTCTTCGACGGAATTCCCAGCACGGCGATCTTGCCGCCATGACTCATGTTGGCCAGCATGTCTTGAAACGCGGCTGGATTGCCCGACATTTCCAGCCCGACATCGAAGCCCTCCTTCATGCCGAGCTCGTTTTGAACGTCGCCGAGCTTCTCGGTCCGAACATCGACAGCACACGTCGCGCCCATCTTTCGCGCAAGGTCGAGCCGGTACGGGTTGATGTCAGTGATCACAACGTGGCGCGCTCCGGCATGACGCACAACGGGGATGGCCATGAGTCCGATCGGTCCCGCGCCAGTGATCAGCACGTCTTCGCCGAGCACAGGGAACGATAGGGCCGTATGCACCGCATTGCCGAACGGATCGAATACAGAGGCGATGTCGAGATCGACGTGCGGCCAGTGAACCCAAACATTCGACATTGGCAACGAGATGAGCTCTGCGAAACAGCCCGGCCGGTTCACCCCCACGCCGCTGGTGTGCGCGCATAGATGCCGCCGCCCTGCCAGGCAATTGCGGCAGCGTCCGCACACCACGTGACCCTCGCCGCTCACAATCTGGCCGGGGAAGAAGTCGACGACATTCGACCCTGTCGCGACGATCTCGCCCACGAATTCGTGTCCCGTGGCCATTGGCACCGGGATCGTGCGTTGCGCCCACTCGTCCCAGTTGTAGATGTGGACGTCAGTGCCGCAGATCGCCGCGCGCTTCACGCGAATCAGGACGTCGTTGATGCCGATCGTTGGTTCCGGGATATCGTCGAGCCACAGACCGGGCTGCGCGAACTTCTTGACAAGAGCTTTCATAGGGTTGACGGGCGCACTCGGAGGCCCGCCTCGATTGTAAGCCCAGCGTACCAAATCGGACAAAACGCTCCTGTGATAATATCCTGATTTAATCCCGTTGTAATCTTCAGACCAAGGAGCTATCCCTGTGAAAATCTACGAAGGAGCTGAAATACGGAATGTCGGCCTGATCGGGCACGGACATTCCGGCAAGACAACCATCGCCGCCGCGTGCCTGTACACCAGCGGCGCAACCAACCGCCTGACGCGCGCAGACGAGGGCAACACCATCACGGATTTCGACGACGAGGAGGTCGCCCGCAAGATCACGATTTCCACGGCGCTCGCTTATGCGGAGTGGAAGAAGCACAAGATCAATCTGCTGGATACGCCGGGCTTCAACATCTTCTTGAACGACACCAAGGCGGCGCTGGCGGCGGCGGATTCCGCGATTCTCGTAATCGACGGGGTTGCCGGAGTTGAAGTGCAGACCGAGAAGACCTGGGCCTACGCCCAAGAGTTCGGGTTGCCCCGCGCGTTCATCATCAATAAGCTCGATCGTGAACGCTCCAGCTTCGAGCGCGCGCTCGAAAGCGTTCAGAACGTGTTCGGCCGCACCGCGGTCCCGATTCATCTGCCCATCGGATCGGAGCGCGATTTCAAAGGATTCATCGACCTCATCCGCATGAAGGCGTACACGTACGCCACCGACGGTGACGGGAAGGCGAAGGAGAGTGAGATTCCCGCGGAGATGGCCGATGCAGCCAAGACCGCGCATGAAGCTCTTGTGGAACTGGTGGCCGAGGGTAAGGACGAGTTATTGGAGGAGTTCTTCGCCGAAGGGACGCTGCCGGTGGAGCACATCGTCAGCGGCTTGCGCGAGGAAATGGCCGACTTGCGCGTCTTCCCGGTGCTGTGCGCCTCCGCGCTGCACAACATCGGCACCGACCAGATTTTGGATTTCTTGGTCGATTACATGCCTTCGCCAGTCGCACGCCGCGTCGTGAAGGGGCAGGTGAATGGCGAAGAGAAGGAACGCAAGATCGCCGATTCACAACCCGTCTCGGCTTACGTTTTCAAGACCGTTGCCGATCCGTTCGCGGGCCGGGTCACTTATTTCAAGGTCATGTCCGGAGTCGTCAGGAATGACGCGAATCTTTCGAACAGCCGCAGTTCGAGCGCCGAACGTCTGTCGCACATTGGCATACTGATGGGCAAAACCATCAATCCCGTCACGGAGCTGCGCGCCGGGGACATCGGCGCAGTCGCGAAACTCAAGGACACCATCACTGGCGACACGCTGGCCGACAAGGGCTCGATGATCTCGTATCCGCCCGTGCAGTTGCCGGAGCCGTCGATTGCGTACGCGATTTCCGCGAAGACCCGCAACGACGAAGACCGCATGGGCAACGCCATTCAGAAGATTCTCGAAGAGGACCCGTCGCTACGTTTCTACCGCGATCCTCAAACCAAGGAGTTCCTGCTCGCCGGCAACGGGCAGCAGCACGTCGAGGTGATCTGCAGCCGTCTAAAGCGCCGCTATGGCGTCGAGGTTGCGTTGAGCGCGCCGAAGATTCCGTATCGCGAAACGATTCGCGGCAAGGCCGAAGTGCAAGGCCGCCACAAGAAGCAGACCGGCGGTCACGGGCAGTTCGGCGATTGCTGGATCCGCATGGAGCCGCTGCCTCGCGGCGAAAAGTTCGTGTTCGAGAACGATATCTTCGGCGGTTCCATTCCGCGCCAGTATATCCCTGCAGTGGAGAAGGGCATCATCGAAGCCGCCGAGAAGGGCTACCTCGCGGGTTTCCCCGTGGTCGATTTCAAGGTGACCGTTTTCGACGGATCGTATCACGATGTCGACTCGTCGGAAATGTCGTTCAAGCTCGCCGCGCGCAAGGCGTTCAAAGCCGCCATGGAGCACGCCAAGCCGGCGCTCCTGGAGCCGGTGATGAACGTTGAAGTACAAGCGCCAGTCGAGTACGCGGGCGACCTGATGGGCGACATGAACGGGCGGCGCGGACGCATCTCCGGCATGGAGACCAAGGGCACGACGCAGATCACTCGTGCGCAGGCGCCGATGTCTGAAATGCTCAGCTATCAAAATGACCTGACATCCATGACTCAGGGCCGCGGCTCGTTCAGCATGGAATTCGATCATTACGATTTCGTTCCCGCTCTGCAGGCCGACAAGATCATCGCGGCGGCGAAGGCGGCCAAGTCGGGCGAAGAGGAAGAAGAGGAATAGTTCCTCAGCGCAACCAGATCGACCACACAGTATCTACGGTGGCGTGCGTGATCGAGGACGCCAGCACCCGGCGATTCTCGAGCCACGCGCGCCCGTAGAAAACGCCTGCGATTGCCGCGAGAATCACGTATCGCCAGTTGAACAGCGGCGCTCGCTTATTGAAGTGCGCCAGCCCGAAGACGATCGCGGTAATCCACAACGCACTCCGCGCGCCGATTCGCCGCTCGAGTATATTCAGCATCAGTCCGCGAAAGAACAGCTCTTCCGGGATCGCGATAAAGAAAAGCGTGAACAGCCACCCGGATGCGAACCATTGCGGGCTGGCCAGCGTCTTGTGCGCGTGCAGAAATCCGAGCACGAAGCCGAGTGCGAGCGCGATGGGCGTGAAGTAGACGAATTCGCGCAAGCCGGTAAACACGTCAGAAATGCGCGCCCGCAAATCAAAACCGATTCCTGGCAGCGGGCGGATCACCAGATATCCGTACAGCGCGGTATCGACGAAAATAAGCTTGCCCATGCCGCTGAGTCCCGCCGGCCACGCGTCTTTGAAATAGTGCAGCTCCACCGCGAGCGCCAGCATCGCCAACGCGAGCGCGTCATGCCAGTCCGCTTCATCGCGGCGTGCGTGTGCGAGCGTGACGCAGACTGCCAAAACCACGGCCAGCATCGACGCGCATAGGCTCGCGCTGAACACCCCGCGCGGCACCGTGAACACCGCGTAGGGCAGGATCAGCAGCGACGCCGCGAGCACTTGCAACGTCACAGCCGGCAGCTTGCCCCGCAGCCACTCGCCGCAACCGAAACCAAATGCCCAATATGGACCCAGCAGCAGCACGAAGCTAAAGAGCGTCGAAAGTAGATGGCCTCCTATACGTTCCGCAACACCGAAATACCGGCTTACGAACCAGAACGCGCCGATGAGCGCGATGAAGCCCAGCGCCGGCGCGAACACCTCCCGGCGACGCATTTATCGCCGTTTCCGGCAGCGAATATGCAGAAAATAGGCGACCAGCCGCGTGTCGGCCACAGCAGGAAACCGTTTGGCCGTCTCCCGGTCTGCATGCGGCTCAGCGACGCGCTCGATGTCGAACCCCGCCGCGACGATGCCGTTCAACCACGCCGATAACGTGCGGTGAAACTTCGGCGTGCGAAACGGCTTGAGGCTCGCGGTCACATCGCTGGGCGCGGATCCGAAGATCCACTCTTGCACCTCGCCCGAGTTCTCTTCAAAATACCGGCCGACTTCCACGGCATACTCCTTGCCGCGAGCGTCTCGCAACATCTTGCGATGCGGCGTGCCGAAGCACGGGTGGATGATCGAGAACTGAAAGAATCCGCCGGGCGCAAGCAGCCGGTGCACTTCGCGCAGAGCGGTGTCGGGAGCGGGCATGTCCATGAGGCTCATGAACGCCGTCGCGAAATCGAACGAACTCTCCGCAAAGGGGAGCTGCTGCGCGCTCGCAATCGCATACTCGATCCCGGCCGGATCCAATTGCTCGGCCTGCGACGCATACTGAATGAAAGCGGGCGATACGTCGATCGCCGTCATGCGCGCGCCCAACCCAGCCAGCAGCCTGGTGTTATGACCCTCGCCGCACCCGATATCCAGCCCATGCAGGCCCGTCACCCGCGGCAGCATATCCAGAAACGCAGGCGTGTTCAGCAGGTCGCGATACACGTCCCAGCCCTGGCGCGATAACAAGGTCCAGGCGTGCGCGTTCTGTTCCCAGTAGCGCGCCGCCTCGCGATCGTCCATCCGTCTGAATTATACCGGCCCTACCAGGTTTGCTTCGAAAGCCACTGATCGAAGCTCATCAACCCGCTGTATTCCGCGCGCAACTCATCGGGATTCGCCGTGTACCCGTGCTCCTCGAACCAGCGGAACATCACGGTCAACTCAGGGCCAACCTGTTTTTCGAATTGATCCCAGGAAACCTGGACGTAATCAACTTGCCGGCCCAGTTTGCGCGTGAAGGCGGCGGCGATGTCCGTCATGGAACGATCGTCACCCGCCAATTGCAGCGCGCGCCCCTTCCACTTGTCGCGATGTTCGAAGGCGAGGGCCGCGAACGCGCCGATGTCGGAGGTTGCCACCTGTTGCAGTTTTACGTGCGGGCTCAACGGTTGATAGAGATGGCCGCCATTGATCATGTCCTTCATACCGAGCCAGTTTTCCATGAAAAAGACCGGCCGAAGAAAGCTTGTGTACGCGAATCCCAGTCCCCGGATATACTCCTCGATTACGTACTTGCTATCGAAGTGCGGAACGCCCGTCTTCTGGTCGGCTCCGGCCACCGATGTGTACACATAATGCGTGACGTCGGCGCGATCGGCTACATCCGCCAGAGTCTTGCCTTGCGCGATCTCGCCTTCGATGCCTTGCTCGGAGAACGTGGACATCGAGAATACGCCGTAGACTCCCTCGACGGCGCGCCGGAGCGAGTCGACATCGTTGAAATCGCCTGCGACAACTTCGACGCCTTCATTCTCTAAGGCCCGCGCTGCCTCGCTCTCCGGATGGCGAGTGAGCGCCCGCACCGGGAACCCGCGCCCTCGTAAATGTTGTGCCACAGCGCCGCCCTGCTTGCCTGTCGCGCCAGTAACCAGAATTAAACGATCGGAATGTTTCAAACTCACCTCCCGGTGACCATCCTTAGATGCGTCCGCCGGCTCCTCGGATGCGCATTGCTACAATTGCGTCTGAGAAACACGAGAGACATCAGTCGTGATTACGTACCAAAAGGGCAAGGAATTCTCGTTAGACGAGATGATCGATGTGTACCGGGCCTGCAGTTTGGGTGCGCGCAGACCGGTCGGCGACACCGAACGCATGCGTCAAATGCTGGCTCACGCCGATATCGTGATCACGGCCTGGGATGACACGCTCATGGTAGGGATTGCGCGCTCGATCTCGGATTTCAGCTACGCCACCTATCTTTCCGACTTGGCCGTGCGCGAGTCTCATCAGCGCCACGGAGTCGGCAAGGAGTTGATCCGCCGCACGCAAATCGAAAGCGGCGCTGCCAACATCATCCTGCTGTCGGCGCCGGCGGCTGTCGAGTATTACCCGCACATCGGGTTCACGCAGCACAACTCGTGTTGGATCCTGCGCCCCGGCGAACCGCTCCGGTGAAGTTCAGGCTACCGCCGTCGTAGGCTGAACCACTTCGATTTCCGCGATAGCCGCAACCTGCTCCACGCTCTTCTTCAGCGCCGTCGTCAGATCCTTATCCTGCTCGACCAGTTTGAGCGCCTGCGGTTGGTGCGAGGCCAGCAGTTGCATGATGGCCACCTCCTCGCGCGACAACCCATACGCGCCCGGTTGCGGTTCGCACTTGGTCAGCATCTCGAACAAACTCCCGTCGGCGTAGGCATCGAAGATAGCGGGGTGGATGTAATATTTTTTGCACGTAGCAGGCCGGTTGCCCAGCCGCTTCGCCGTCTGCTTCACCGCATCGACGATGTTCTTTTTCGCCGCAGTCTGCGATTCCGCTGCGCCCATGGCTTCCAGCACCACCGCCGCTTCCCGCGTCCCGTTCCACGTACGAAAATCTTTGGCCGTGAACTCCTCGCCAGTCACTTCTTTTAGATACACGTTCACGTCATCCGAGTCCACCTTCACCGGTTGGCCATCCCCATCGATGTACTGGAATAGCTCGTGCCCGGGCAGGCATTGGCAGTCCCGAACGATTCTCGACAGCTTCCGGTCGGTAAGTTCGATGTCGTGCATCTGCCCGCTCTTGCCTTTGAACCGGAAACGCAGGCTGTAGCCATCCACTTCGACGTGCTTGTTGCGCATCGTTGTGAGGCCGATCGAATCGTTCTGCTTCCGGTACTCTTCATTGCCCACGCGGATGCACGTGGTCTCGAGTAGACGCACCACCGTCGCCAGCACCTTGTTACGCGGCATCCCGCTCAACGTCAGGTCCTGTGCCACGCGCTCGCGAATCTTCGACAGCGTCAATCCGAATGCGACCATCCGCGTGAACTTCGTGGCATCGCGCACCGCCCGGTAGAGCGGGTGATATCGATACTGCTTGCGCCCCTTCTGATCCATTCCAACTGCTTGCAGGTGGCCCTTGTCCGACGCACAAATCCAGACGTTCGTCCAAGCCGGCGGAACCATCAGGCTGCGGATGCGCCGCAGCACCTCCCGTTCCCGAACCGCCGTCCCGTCTGGGGTCTTAAACGCGAAGCCCTTGCCCGAGCGGCGGCGGTGAATTCCCGGCAGCTCCGGCGTCACATAGCGCAGTCCTGCAATTTTTGCGGACTCATATGGGTCCTTGGGTAAAAGCGTCACTTTCAACGTGCGTCTACGGGGTTTCACGCTCATTTTCCACTACCGGGCAAGCACGCCGGCAACCACTTGCGCGGAAGTTATATACTCGCTGAAGTAGAAACATGTCACGCCTACTATTTCCGTTAATACTCGCCGGAGCCGTTTTTCCGCTGCTCAACTGCAGCAGCAGCCCGCACTCTCCCGCTGAAAGCTATTACCTGGTAGCGAGCAACATCAAGGTGCCTTATTGGCAGCAGGCGGTCGCGGGCCTGAATCGCGCAGCGGTCCAGATGCAGGTGAAGGCCGAAATGGTGGGGCCGGACTCCTACGATCCCAACGCCGAGCATGAAGCTTTCGTAAAAGCGCTCGGCAAAAAACCGAGCGGCATCCTGGTCTCCGCGGCTGACCCCAACGTGCTCAAAGGCGATATCGACAGCGCCATCTCGCAAGGTATCCCGGTCATCGCGATCGATGCCGACGCCCCCGACAGCAAACGCCTGATGTTCGTCGGCACCGACAACTACAAAGCCGGCGTCATGGGCGGTAAGATCGCCGCAGAATCTCTGAAGGGCAAGGGCAACGTCGTCGTCTTCACCCTACCAGGACAGGCCAATCTCAATGAACGGCTGCACGGCTACAAGGACGTATTCGCGAACTATCCCGGCATCAAAATCATCGACACCGTCGACATGAAGGGCGACGCCAGGGTAGCCTTCGATCGCACGATGGACATGCTCGACAAAGGCGTCAAAGTGGATGCCTTCGTGTGCCTGGAAGCGATCGCCTGCCCCGAAGTCGCCGAGGTTCTCGAGCGCAAGAAGTCGTCGGGCAAAATCGTTATCGCGATGGATACGGATCAGCGTACCCTCGAAGCCATTTCGAACGGCCGCATCACAGCGACGATCGGGCAGAAGCCGTACACAATGGCGTATCTGGGGATGAAGTTCGCCGACGAACTCCACCACCATCCGCTCGAGCCCATGTCGAAGAACTGGTCGCAGGACTCCTTCTCCCCGATCCCGACCTTCGTCGACACCGGCGCCACCTTGATCGACAAGAGCAACGTTCAGCAGTTCATCGAACAGCGCAACTCGGCCACCAAGAAATAGCCCGGCTCAGCCGAGCAGCCGCGCTGCGTCCTTCGCAAAGTAAGTCAGGATGATGTTAGCGCCCGCGCGGTGAATGGAGGTGAGCGACTCCATCATCGCGCGCTCCTGATCGATCCACCCGTTGCGTGCCGCGGCCATGATCATGCTGAACTCTCCGCTCACCTGGTAGGCCGCAATCGGAACTGGAAACCGGTCGCGCGCCGCATGGATGATATCGAGATACGGCATCGCCGGCTTCACCATCAATATGTCCGCGCCCTCGTCCAGATCGAGCTCCATTTCGCGGATCGCTTCCAGTCCGTTCGCCGGATCCATCTGGTAGCTTCGCCGGTCGCCGAACTGCGGCGTTGACTCGGCCGCCTCTCGAAACGGACCGTAAAACACGGACGCAAACTTCGCGGCATAAGCCAGAATCGGAGTGTTCTGAAACCCGTTGCCGTCCAGCGCCTCGCGGATCGCGCCGACGCGTCCGTCCATCATGTCCGACGGAGCGACAATATCGGCTCCGGCGCGCGCATGCGAAACTGCCGATGCCGCCAGCCACTCGAGCGTCGCGTCATTATCCACATCTCCATTCACGACCTTTCCGCAATGGCCGTGGCTCGTGTATTCGCAATTGCAAACGTCGGTGATCACCACCAGTCTCGGATAGGCTTGCTTCACCGCGCGGACAGCCTGCTGCACGATGCCTTCATCGTCATACGCACCCGAAGCGTTCTCGTCTTTTGTATCCGGAATGCCGAACAGGATGATGCCGCCGATCCCCAGCCGCTGCACCTCATTGCATTCTTTGAGTAGCTCGTCGATAGACAACTGAGCGTTGCCCGGCATCGCTCCGATCTCCTTGCGTACGCCCTGGCCCGGTACGACGAAAAGCGGAAGCACGAACTGCGCCGGATGCAGCCACGTCTCGCGGACAAGTGCTCGAAGCGGCTCAGTCGCGCGGAGCCGCCGCATGCGTTGGATCGGGAATGCCATATCCACAGTTTACGCGCGAAAACAATGCAAATCGTGCGAGAGGAAAACGTCCACTTCGGACTATTTGGTTTAGACCTCTCTGTGGAACGGTGTGGAGCGGGCGCTGGAGGAAGCACTAGAGCTTCTGAAAGGCGAGCCCGGATACGGTCCGGGCCCCACCTGGAAGCAGAAAGGAGGGCCAGGCATGACCTTCATGTTGGTCCAGTTTCTGCTGACGCGAGTCGGCAGACTGGCGATCATCGTGATGAGCAGAAGGCGCTAGCGGCGATCGTAGCGGGATCGGAATCGCCTTCCGGTCCCCCTACCAGCAATCATACAACGTTCATCGTTTTTCGCGTTTAGGATTTTCCTGAGCGAGCTTAGTCTCTCTGTGGAACGGTGTGGAGCGGGCGCTGGAGGAAGCACCAGGGCTTCTGTAAGGCGAGCCCGGCTACAGTCCGGGCCCCACCTGGAAGCAAAAAGGAGGGCCATACATGACCTTCATGTTGGTCCAGTTTCTGCTGACGCGAGTCGGCAAACTGACGATCATCGTGATGCGCAGAAGGCGCTAGCGGCGATTGTAGCGGGGTCGGAGCCGCACTCCGGTCCCGCTACCAGCAATCATATAACGATAATTGCTCTTCGCGTAACGATAATCGCTCTTCGCGTTTAGGATTTTCCTGAGCGAGCTTAGTCTCTCTGTGGAACGGTGTGGAGCGGGCGCTGGAGGAAGCGCTAGGGCTTCTGCAAGGCGAGCCCGGATACAGTCCGGGCCCCACCTGGAAGCAGAAAGGAGGGCCAGCAATGACCTTCATGTTGGTCCAGTTTCTGCTGACGCGAGTCGGCAGACTGACGATCATCGTGATGCGCAGAAGGCGCTAGCGGCGATCATAGCGGGGTCGGAGTCGCTTCCGGTTCCGCTACCAGCAATCATACAACGATAATCGCTCTTCGCGTTTAGGAGTTTCCTGAGCGAGCTTAGTCTCCCTGTGAAAGAGGCTTTCTACTCTAACGCCGAGCCGTCGGCGCATCACGGACATGCATTCCACTTAGTCGTTAGTAATCAGCCCTAAGTCTCCGCCCGCGAACGCGGCGCGATATCCTGTTATGGATGGCGCAACCGATCAGTCCTTTTCCTCTACTCTTCGAGGCGGGTGATCGGCTATCGCGCGAAGAGTTTCTGGCGCGCTGGGAACAGATGCCGGAACTCGAGAACGCTGAGTTGATTGATGGAGTAGTGTACATGCCCTCGCCGCTTTCTCTCAGTCACGGGCTATTTGACGCAAAATTCGGTCTCCTCCTTCAGACCTACGTCCTCAAAACCCCCGGTTGCCAATCCACCGGCGAAAGCACTTGGCTCATGTCAGACAAGAGCGCGCCCCAGCCCGATCTGTCGTTGTACATCCTTCCCGAGTACGGCGGCCGCCTTCGAATAATCGACGGTCTCGCCTCCGGCGCCCCGGAGTTAGTCGTCGAGTCGTCAAATCGAGCCGGTCATACGACCTGGGACCAAAGCTCGCGCTCTGCCAGCGCGCTCAGGTACAGGAATACGTCGCCGCTGTGATCGAGGAGGAACGGATCGAATGGCGCATTGTCGAGGACGGCAGCTACCGGCTAACGGCCCCCGATGAAAACGGCGTCTTCCGATCGCGAGCATTCCCCGGCCTCTGGGTCGACGGCCCTGCATTCTGGCGCATGGACGGCAACGCACTCATCGAGGCCCTCGATCAAGGCTTGGAATCCGAAGAGCACGCCCGATTCGTGGAGACTCTGACGCACCCCAGTTGACAAACATGTCATGGGCGTTTGGGTTTGTTGAAAGCAGGCAGATACGCGGAGTACAAAGTACCTAGACAAGAAAGAGTGGGTGACCCGGTACAGCGTCGTGTGGCCCACGTTCCACAGTGCGGCAACATCGTCAACACGCTCGCCGGAGTCGATCAGCTGCCGAGCCTTAGTGATCTGCGCCGGCAAGCACGCCGATGATCTGCTACATCGCCCGGCTGTGGGCGTCGTCGTGTCGATGGCCTCGGTGAACGAATGGAATTTGACGCCACGGGCGCGAAGATCATCTGGCGCGAAGATCATCTAGCGTGGTGATCAGGTCGTGCAGGCTGCGGCCCAGTCGGGCTTCCACACCGTAAGCGTATCGCCGGATTGCAGCGTATTGAGGCACCGGAGCAGGGTGGGATGCTTGGGGGTCGCCCCTGGAAGACCCTCATCTTTGCAGATCGTCTTGCATCCAGCGCGCTTTCAGTCCCGCGAGTTGGAGAGGCGTGGACTGATCATCGGTCGAGACGCGGGCATAGCCATATTTCATGCCACCATAAGAGGAAAACAAATGGAGGACGCAAGTCCGTGTTTATTGGCTTCGCTGTCCGTCCCGCGACTTACCGGTTGTGGAACACACCACGGCTATTTGTTCGTCGCGCGCCGGAAAAACTAAACCCTGGGCGCCTTGCGGGACCTTGGGGAAGAAGTTGGTTCAACAATATCCGAGCAACGAGCGAAGCGAATCCGGCTCAGCGAGTTTAAACGGCGGCAAAGGCAGACACCTCGGGCACGTCGCGCGAGTGTCTTGCGAATAATCGGCCGTCGTCAGGAGGCTTGATCGAGCCGGGATCAGTTCTAGGAGCATTGAGTCAGCTTCACGGAACGTCATCGGATCAGTAGGTCTGCGTTGAACACTCCAAGCCACTTCCACCTGCGATGGGTCAACGAGCATTGCCATGCGCCGATAGTCGCGGGCGTGCTTCTCCACTTGCTGGCCTGCCGCAAGATCGAGTACGCGCCGAGTTGCTCTGGCCGCCCGATCTTCGAGCGAGGTCAGGCGCAGGTGATCGATCCGACTTACGCGTAGGGGATTTCCACCTCGGCATGGCTGCCCGGTGAAGAGGCGTTGACGGTGGCAGCAATCTTGTGGACGTCGCTGTACAATGCGGCATTGTTAATTGTGCCAATGTGCTTACCATAGCCTTTACCACCGTCGGCGACGACTTTCACGCTGTAAGGGGCGCGCCTCGAATCAAGTTTGGGTAAAGGGAAGCTGGGTGGACTGGCCCAGCTCACTCGCCACGTTGTGCAGATCGACACTAACTATTACCCACGTACTTTCTTCCTTGGACATCATATAAGTGACTATCATGTCTTCATGAGGAATAGTTCGCCCGTCGATTGTTAAAGTAGGTGTCTCCCATATGCTACGCACAATAGCGATATCAGGCCGAAGAAAACGAAGTGAAAATATCTTCTGAGAATTGGACACGCGTCTCTGAATGGCCCGCTGTGTAACCACGCAAATTGACTCTCATGCTCCATCCGCCCTTTGATGTATTTCCCGAAACGATTTACGGTCTCGGCATTCTCCGAGTGCAATTCTGCTAGAGCTCTCGGATCGTGCGCATTCCAGACAGCATCCCGACGTCGGGCCCCTAACCCTGATCCCAGCTTCGTACGAGTGGCGCGTCACTAGTACTTGGCTGTCGTACTACTTGTAAAATAGATCAGACACACAGCGTGGCCCGGACCTTGGATTAGGGTATCCTGGCGTCTAAAGCGGTAGTGTTGAATGCTACCCAGGGCCGCGTAATGCCGGACGATTGGACTATGGAAGGCGACTCAACTCCGGGCCCTCTGACACCAGGCACTCTGATCGGCGCCTACCGTCTGGAGTCTCTTCTGGGCGAAGGCGGGATGGGCACGGTGTATCGGGCACAGGACACCAAGCTCAACCGGCCGGTGGCCATCAAAGTTCTCTCCGACCATCTGGCAGACGCAGCCGCGCGGCGGCGGTTCCAGCGCGAAGCGCAAATGGCGTCATCGCTGAACCATCCGCACATCCTTACTGTCTATGATGTGGGCGAGTTTGAGGGCCGCCAGTACATCGTTACAGAGTTTGTCGACAGCGGCACGCTGAAAGACTGGGCGCTGCAGGAAAAGCGGACCTGGAAGCAGATCGTGGAATTGCTGACCGGCGTAGCGGACGGGCTGGCTGCAGCGCACACAGCGGGCATCCTGCACCGCGACATCAAGACGGCGAATATTCTGGTAGCAAAGAATGGGTACGCCAAGGTGGCGGATTTCGGACTGGCGAAGCTGGCTGTGCCTGAGCGACCTCCTGAGGACTCAACCAAGACAGTCACCGAAGCGCCCACCCGTCCCGGGATGATCGTGGGGACGGTCGCCTACATGTCACCGGAGCAGGCCTCGGGCCGCCCGCTGGACGCCCGCAGCGACATCTTTTCCTTGGGAGTTACGCTCTACGAATTGCTGGCCGGACGGCGGCCGTTCTCCGGATCATCGGAGCTGGAAACGCTGAAGAACATCATTCACGGCACACCCGAGCCGCTCGGAGCCGATTTACCGCATGCGCTGGGCCTAATCGTTGAGAAAGCGCTCGACAAAGACCCGAAGGATCGCTATCAAACGGCGCGTGAACTGGTGGTGGATCTCCGGCGGTTGACCAGGCAGAAAGCGACCGAACCCGCCCCGCCCATCGTGGCCGGGCGACACGGGAGGCTGTATTGGTTCCTGGCCGCCGCTATGCTTCTGGGAGCAGGCGGCGTGACGGGATGGTTGGCTCACGGCCCATCGGCAGCCGGCGCGAATCTACTCGACAATGCGACATTCACGCGCCTGACCGACTTCGAGGGGGTGGAGCGCGATGCGGCCATCTCCCCGGACGGGCGGTTTGTGGCATTTCTCTCCAACCGCAGCGGCCCCTTGGACATCTGGGTCACCCAAGTGGGTTCGGGAAGTGCGGTGAATCTCACTCAAGGCAAAACGGGAAACCTTGACGGTTTGGTGCGCGCCCTGGGCTTTTCGGGCGATGGTTCTAAAATATGGTTCCACGACGCGGACGTCACCAGCCCGTTGCGCATCGTTCCCCTCATGGGAGGCGCGCCCAGGGTGTTCCTGGCCAGCAGTCCGGTCAAGACGCCGCCATGGAATGTGGCGTGGTCGCCCGACGGGAATCGCCTCGTCTATCACACCGCGGACGAGGGTGACCCGATGTTTGTGACCGATCGTACCGGCGCCAGCCCGCGTCAAATATTCAAAAGCAAGCCGGGGGTGGGTGTCCACAATCATTTTCCAGTCTGGTCCCGTGACGGCCACTGGATTTATTTCGTACGTGGGTTTCCCAACACCAGCGAAATGGACCTATGGCGCATTTCTCCAAATGGGGGCGAGCCTGAGCGCCTCACGCAGCACAACAGCGAAGTGAGAGATCCGGCTCCTCTGGATTTGCGGACGGTTGTATACGTGGCCCGCGATCGGGACGGTTCGGGGCCCTGGCTGTGGGCCCTCGACGTGAACCGCAAGACCACTCACCGGGTCAGCTTCGGTTTAGAGAAGTACATGTCTGTCGCCGCCAGCGCCGATGGCCGCCACCTGGTGGCGACTGAAGCGAGCCTAATCGCGAGCTTGTGGAGCGTGCCGATTCTCAATCGAGTGGCGCAGGAGCGTGATGCGAAGCCGTACCCGGTGGGCACGGTGAGAGCCTTGGGCCCGCGCTTCGCCGGAACATCACTGTTCTATCTGTCCTCTCGCGGCACGGGCGACGGACTGTGGCGCTACCAGGACGGACAGACTACGGAGATTTGGAAGGGCTCCGATGGAGCGCTGCTGGATCCTCCGGCCGTTTCTCCAGACGGGCACCGAGTGGCGATCGCGCTTCGCCGCGGTGAGAACTTGACGCTGCACCTGGCCACGGCTGAAGGCAGTGAATTCCAGCCGCTCGGAGAGTCTATAGACATTCGGGGCGCGGCTGACTGGTCGCCGGATGGGCAGTGGATTGTCACCGGAGGAACCGATGCCCGGAGTTTGGGCGTCTTCAAGATCCCGGTCAGCGGGGGCATGCCCGTTCGGCTTACCACAGGGGCGGCATCCAACCCCGTGTGGTCGCCGGTGGGGAACCTGATCGTATATGCTGGCGAGAACGTGGGCTTCTTCGCCCCACTCTTGGCCGTTCGCCCAGATGGTACTCCGGTAAAGCTACCCTCCATCGAAGTGCTCCGCGAAGGTGTGCGCGTCCGCTTCCTGCGCAACGGCTCCGGTTTGGTCTACATGCAAGGACTGCCTTCGGCACAGAATCTATGGCTGTTTGATCTGGCGACCATGAAGACCAGGGAGCTGACACATCTCAACAACGCCGGCATCATTCGCGCGTTCGATATCAGTCCCGACGGCAACATCGTGTTTGACCGCGTACGCGATAATTCGCACGTCGTGTTGATCGATTTTCCAGGCGATACAAGAAAGCGATGAGATTCGATGCCTACGACGGGATCGAGAGGTACGTAGTCGGCGACTCCTGGAAGTACTCGGACCGGTTGGTGCGCCGCTGATTCCTCGTGTCGGCTCAGGGTTTACGCAGGGATTTGCGAGAACACAACGGTTCTGGCAGGATCACGGCGCGGCGCCGACTTCACCAGCGCCCAGTTAACTAACTAGCATCCTGACACACCGGAGCCTATATGAGCTGGGCTTCACCGTGTTCATGATCGAAATGGCATGCCAGATCGTCATGACCGGCGCTGTCTTACCGGCTGCTGAAACGCTCGTCGCGGAATCGGCCCAGTCACCGGTTGCGGCGACCGGGCTTAAAATCGTCTCGCTTCACGCCCTTCCATGCTTGGTGTAAACCTTGCACGAAGAATACGGCAACGATTAACCAGGTGAGCGGCGGCGGAGAACCAAGGCGTCTGCAGTCTGCAATGAACAGGTAAAGGAAAGCTCCCAGGATCGCCGTGAACGCCAGCCGGAAAGCGATCGGAGCATCGTAGTTCGAGGTTCCCGTTTCCTTTCCCGTTCCACCACAAAACGCGCACAGCCCTGTACCGTTGCAGATCCGGCAATGCGGATTCGATTCATTGAAATGTACGTTGACACCCGTGCCCGCTGCACCGTCCGCACCGGCCCGCACCGCGGCATTCCGCACATCCACGCCTCCTTGCCCCGGGCATCCTGCATCAATCGTATGTCCGCCTGCCGCCCGAAAGAAACGGGAGCAGATTGCCCTCGTCGGAGAATGCGCGCGAGAAAAACTCGAAGCCCAGAAACAGGGTCAGCGCACCACAGATGTGCCATAACGCATGCGCCTGCACCGGGCTGCCCTCCGAGCAGAAGAACTTCGGCAACCCTAAAAACTCGCCTCTCCCATCGAAGAAGCGGAACAGCCCGCTCGCCAGCAGCAGAACAAGCATCCCGGTGCCATAAAATGCTCTCTCGACGTCCGACAACGGGTAGAACAGCTTCTTGAAGGCGAGCGTCCACACCGACAGAATCATCAGAACGCTAATCAATATCAGCGTGATCATAGTCGAGTCAGTGCCGATAAAAGGCAGCACCGTTCCCAGACACACGACGATAATTCCGACCCCGATAATATGCGTCTTCCCCCAGCCGATGTCCGGAAAACGATAAACGAATATTCCGTGCGCCGCATAGGCGATCAGCAGCGGCAGCACCCAATAAATCGTGGCAACGTCCAGGTGCCTGTAGAGCGCACTCACCGGCTGCGCGTGATACAGCCCGCTCAGCCATGCCAGGAACACCATCGATCCGCCAAACAGCGCTTGAAACAGCCGCTTCGGCGAGAGGTTCCGAAAGAGGATCAAAAACCCCGCGTAGAGGTAGCCCAGATTGGACCAGGTGTTCTCCGGCTCCATGACGCTCGAACCGGTTCTGAGCCTCTCGCACTGATCGTCGCGCCCGTACTCCGGCGCTTTCAGGTCAGGAGGAATCGGCTTGGGCCCCAGGGCCTGCGATAGAACGATCGCGATCAGCAGACACACCGCCCAGCTCACGCTGGCCCATAGAACTGCGTCGCCGCGCTTCAAAATCGCCGCCCCGTCACCGCGAATATTGGAAACAAGTTCTCACTAGTATAAGCGCTACAGGGCCGATGGCTTTCTATACAACTCCAGCATGGCCGAAGTGATCTCGCTATTCGTCGGCCATTGGCCGCGCCGCGTCCCGGCGTGAGTTTGGTAGTCCTCCAACCGTGCCGGATGGGCTCGACGACATGGCCGCTCTCAAGGAACAGCAGACCGGCTTTTTCCGTCGGCATCTTATCAACGAATGCTTCGGCCATATCCAAAGCCGCACGAAGCCGCTCAGTGATGTCCTTCGGGTCAAGCGGCTCGCTGGTGTCGAGCTTCATCCATTCCATCGCGGGATGGTGCATGTTCCGCCGGATCTCCGCAATCAACCTTCAGTAGTAAAACCGGAGGATTTTTCTACCGCCGCCCACGTGACAGCCCCCAAAGGCAAAATCGCTTCGTGAATTGTCACGAGGTCAACCAGGTCGCGGAGCTCGCGCCGCCCGGCAGCGGCCATCACCTTGTTCGTGGCTAGGTCAACCGGATGCAGGATGTAGCCGAACATCTCATCTTTGATCGTCGGGAAAAAGCGATAGTCGCTGTCCACAACCATTCCAAGCGCGTGCCAGCGTCATCCTTCGTTACTGCAGCGGCGTAAATCACCGGTAATTGCCGGAGCCACTTCACGCGATATCCTGCCGCTTCAAGTACGGAAGCATCGTTGAGCGCAGCGCGATTCAAGGGAGTTGACCCGCCAACGCAGCTTTCCGGGTCGCGGTGAGTCGCCAGCAACCGAAGAACGGCGGTCTGAATCTTAGAGAGCGGCACGACAGGCCCGCTCGATCTGCTCGGCCAGGCGCCGGGCATTCAGGTCGCCTTCGACACGCAAGCTCCGGGTAATCAGCAAAGCTTCGGCCGCAGTCGGATGTTCCAATTCGCGCACGTTCCAAAGCGCCCGCAGCTTGTAATCGGCAAAGGCGCGGTGGTACAGAGTGGAAAAATCCTCTGAAGGCGCGGCGGTCTCGTCCATACGTTCCGGTTCTACCATTGGCGGGACACACCCCAACTGATTTATGAGTCGCGTGTTGGCCGCCGCGAACAGTATATAATCTGTTGATCGATGGACACCGGCGCGCACGACCTGATCGAATCTTTCGTGCGCGACGCGTGCGGCGATATTCCCGTCGCGTTCACCACGCCTGCGCGCGATGAGAAGGCCCGGCAGATCTGGCTGATCGTGGTCGGCCTCGCGCCCAATTTGAGCGTGCGCAACGACGTCAAACATCCGCTCGAGATCCACCGCCGCTATCTGGTGTGCGCCACTTCTCCCGATGAATCCGAACGCGCAAGTATCGTCGAGAGCGTCCTGTTCAGCGCGCTCCGCGCCAGATCAGGCATCACACTCGAATCGGAGCCGCCCGCGGACACGCTATGGCTCGCTTTGGGGCTGCCGCCGCAAGCCGCGTGCATCTTGCGTGTGCCCGTTCTGAGCGAGCGGCCGGTGGCGAGCGCTCCAAAGGTCGAGACAGTGCAAATCGATCTGACGCCGTTCAGCGGCCGCCGCGGGCAAAGCGCTCCTACACGGGACAGCAGTTGATGCTTACACTGGTTTCCAAGGACAAGGAGGGATAGGTGGCCACTGCATACCTGACGCCCGGAGTTTACATCAAGGAAGAGTCCACTGGCGCGCGGCCCATTCAACCCGTCGGCACCAGCACCGCGGCGTTCATCGGTGAAGCGCCACAGGCCGACGCCGCCGTGAATGAGGCGGTGGCGATCAACAACTGGACCGATTTTGTCACCCGCTTGGGCGGCGACGCGCCGAAGAGCACTCCGCTCGCGCTCGCCGTCAACGCCTACTTCCTCAACGGCGGCAGCCGCTGCTTCGTCGTGAACGTGGGCAAGAAAGGCTCCGTTGCAGGCGGCGGCAAAACCCGTAGCGGCGTCGACGTTCTGGAAACGATCGACGAGGTAACGATGGTGTCGATTCCCGGATTCACCGACGCCATCTCCTACGATGCGGTTCTCTCCCACTGCGAACGCATGGGCGATCGCATCGCGCTACTGGACGCTCCGCTGGGCCTCGCCGATACGCGCAAATTGTTGGATGTCGCGGTGGCCACCAAAGACGACACTGCGCCGAAGGGAGGCGCGCGGCCCCGTGTTTCGGACCGCGGCTACGGAGCCTTCTATTTCCCCGGCGTCACCATGCGCGATCCCTTCTCCCCCAAGGATCTGGTGGACACCTACGCTTCCGGCTTCATCGCCGGTATTTGCGCCCGCACAGACGCGCAACGCGGCGTGCACAAGGCGCCGGCCAATGAAATACTCAACGGCGCTCTGAACCTGACCTATCGCGTCACCGATGCCGAGCAGGGCGATCTGAACTCGAACGGCATCAACGTCATTCGACTGTTCTCCCGCGAAGGAATTCGCGTATGGGGCGCACGCACACTGGCCCCGGCCGCCAGCGAATGGCGATACCTGAACGTGCGCCGGCTGTTCAACTTCATCGAAGAGTCGCTCGCGAACGGTCTTCGCTGGGCGGTGTTTGAGCCCAACGACGAGGCGCTGTGGAAGTCGCTGCGCCGCGACATCGGCGCGTTTCTGATTCAACTGTGGCGCGATGGTGCGCTGTTCGGCGCCTCCCCCCAGGAAGCCTTCTTCGTCAAATGCGATCGCGAAACCAACCCTCCCGAATCGGTGGACGCCGGCAAAGTGGTATGCGTGATCGGTGTGGCGCCTGTGAAGCCGGCCGAATTCGTCATCATCCGCATCGGACAGTCCGCCGCGGGCGCTGAAGTAGAAGAGCAGAAATAGCGCGAGGAGAACACTGTGCCACAAGCTGCCGATACCGCCCCCAAACCCGCGGCCTGGACCGACCCTTATCGCAACTACAATTTCAAGCTCAGCATCATGGGCGTGAACGAGGGCCACTTCACCGAGTGCTCCAATGTCGGCGTGAAGGTGGAGGCCATCAAATACCGCGAGGGCGGCGTGCAGCAACTCGTGCATCGCCTGCCCGGCCGCGTGGAGTACGCCGACATCACGTTGCACTACGGCCTCACCAAATCCGATGCGCTGTGGCAATGGTTTCTCACCGCGGTCGAGGGTCACGTGGAGCGCCGGAATGTCTCCGTCATTTTGATGGACGCTGACGGGGTGACCGAAGTCCTCCGCTGGGACCTTATTAATGCCTGGCCGTCAGCGTGGCGCGGCGCACCGCTCGACGCCTCTGGTAATGAAGTCGCCATCGAATCGGTGACGCTGGTTTTCGAGAGCCTGCACCGGGCCTGAACCGTTCATGCTGGCTTTCCTGCTGTGGCTGTTACAGCGAATTCACGAGTGGTCGGGCCGGTGGCTGCGCAAGCTCGCGCCTGAGGCTGTCGCGGCCCCGCGTCCGTACTTCAGCGACACACATTCATCTCCGCCCGAGCATTGGGCGGCGCTGGTTCGCGAGCGCGCTCCGCAGTTATTGGACGAGAGCCGGCACGAGTACTCGTTCAAAGTGGCCGCCCAATCCGCGCCCGCCGTGCGCGGCCATTCGACGCGCGCCGTAGTAGAAACGCCTCCAACCGCCTCCTTCAAGATACCGATTCCCGATCTGGCCGTTTCCTACCGGCGCGTGTGGCGATCGGAATCAGCGAACGCCGCGCGCCGTCCCGAAACTCGCCCCCAACCCAACGAGGAACCCCGCTCTAATCACGCCTCCCCCGCCGCTCTCGAAACTACGCCGCGCAAAATCCCGCGCGCCCACACCGAACCTGAGCAGCAGTCCTCCATCGAACGCACATCCCGCGATGCCGTCGATTTTCGATTCGCGCCTCGCCGCGACGAGGAGCAGCCGCCCGCGCCACGCCCGCCATTAACGCCAGAACCTCCAGTCGCGGAAGTTGCCGGATCCATGTGGCCCACCCTGATCTCGTACAACGCGCAACCCGCCGCATCTCCCGATCCCTCATCCGATGAACCCGCCGCATTGCGCTGGCCGCAGCTACCGAACTTCCGCACTCCGGCGTTCCAGCCGCGCCTGTCCGACCCTGACCATCGCGCCCGCGCCGATGCCGAGCAACGGGGAGATCGATGGAGCGCATAGTCTTTCTGCTGCGCGATGGAACACGCCTGAGTTGCATGCTCAACCCCGAAAGCATCCTCGCGCGCAGACAGGCCGGCATCGCGCGCCGCGCATCCGGCGTCGAGTCTATCACCGGCCGCAACCTCACCGACGACCCGCTGCTCTACACGGGCGGCGGCGTCACGGAATACATTCTCGAATTGCTGTTCGATCTCGCCGTCGCCGGATCGACTGTGAACACCTCCGACATTCGTGAACTCACCGGCCCTCTCTGGCGCCTCTCGGAAAATTCAGTCTCTTCCGATGGCGAGCCGCGCCTGCCCGTAGTGCGCCTCATCTGGGGCAAGACGTGGAACGTTGCCGGCGTCGTCGCCCAGATCGCCGAGCGACTGGAAGCCTTCGGCCCTTCCGGTGCGCCCCGCCGATCGCTCATCACGATGCAGTTTCTGCGAGTCAACGACGACGACGACCAGCCCCGCCCCGCGCCCGCGCTCAGCTCCGGCGAGCTCGCCGCGATCGATCAACTTCGCTGGGATACCGTACGCGGCGCATCGGCTCAGGCCCGCGATTCCGTCGTCAGCGATCGCATCGTGCGCGGGCGCGCCGATGTTATTGCGTCCAGCCTCTACCGCACCGAAAGCTTGTGGCGGCTGGTCCTAGCCCCGAATGGAATCTCCGAACCGTTTCAGGATCTGACCGGACAGCCGCTCACCCTGCTTCCCCGCTCTGTGCTCGGAGGTACGCATGAGTAGGGTCACCGCGATCCCCTCCGTCGCCGCTGAAATCGCCGGCGCGAGCCTGCCCGTCGAGGCGATGCGCGCGCTCTCGGAAATCCGAATTCAACAGCGCCTCTCCCAGCCGACCTTGTGCGAGCTCGTATTCCTCGACCTCCCAGCCGCCGCCGCGGACTTCGCCACCGGGCAGGACATCGCGATTCGTGCGTCGGGCCAGATCCTGTTTCGCGGCGACATCACCGCAGTCGAGCACGTGTACGGCGGCTCGAATTCGCGCGAGTTGCGCCTCCGCTGTTACGACCGGCTTCACCGCCTGCGCAAGCGGCAGAACATTCGCTCACACGTCGAAGCACGCCTCGATGAGCTGATCGCTCAGATGACCGCGAGCGACGGCGTCTCACTCGATTGCCCGTACTCGCTCCCCGTGCTGCGCCACATCGTGCATTGGCGCACGTCCGATTTCGACCTGCTCGCGCGCCTCACCGAACGCTTCGGTTTCTACTTCTGGCTCGACGGCACAACCCTACGCCTGCTGCGTCTTGCTTCCGCTATCGATCCCGTGCCGCTGTGCCTCGGCGACAACTTGTTGCGAGCCGGATTCGAGCGCAACGACGATGCGAGCTGCACCTCCGTTCGCACTGCCGCTTGGGATCCCGCCTCGGCCGAACCGCGCTCAGGCGAAGCTCGCACCGAAACGGACTCGGCACAATCGGCGCGATGGCTGGTGAACGAACTGGCCGGCAGCGACGCTCAAGCCCAACTCACCGCACAAGGGGAGCTCGATCGCCGCCGCGCCCGCCTGTCCATCTTCACCGGGCTGGCGGATGGCGACGTTCGCCTCAAGCCTGGCGCCGGCGTTAGCGTCCACGGCGTTGCGCCCAATCTCGCCGAAACATATTCGCTCACTTCTGTCACCCACCGCATCGACCCCGGTCTCGGGTTCGTCTCCGAAATTTCGACCGAACCCCCGCCCGGCCCGGATCAGAACGGCCCGGGTTGCGCGGTATCCATCGGAATCGTCACGCAGGTCCAGGATCCCGAACGCCGCGGCCGTATCCGCGTGCGACTCCCCGCTTACAACGACGCCGAAAGCGGATGGCTGCCCGTCGTGCTGCCGGGAATCGGCGAGGGCAAGGGCGTCATCGCGGTGCCGAATATCGGCGACACGGTGGTGCTGGTCGAGCCCGGCAGCGATCCGTCGAACGCCATCGTGATCGGCGGCATTCCCGGCAGCAGTTCCGCCGACATGGGCGTCCAGGAGGGCCGCATCGAGCGCTTCATCATCCGCACCGCCGCGCCGCATACTCTCTCTTTCGATGACGCGACGCGCACCATCCGGCTCGAAGATGCGTCCAAAAGCAGTCTCGAATTTTCGCCAGCAGGCGTCGTGCTGCATGCCGCCGTCAACTTGCGCATCGAGGCGCCCGGCAAGCAAATCAAAATTGTCGCTGACAAAATCGACCTGGAACGGGGATGAACGATGCTGGCGCTCACTTATAATGCGGTAGTGAAATGCAGCCATGTCACGGGCCTCGTAATCAACACACATGCCCAGGACTGGGTTACCATTACCGAACCCACGGCCGCACACGACCGGCGCGCCCGCAAACCGGCTCCCGTATTGATCGAGCCCGATCCCGAAGGCCGCACCATCATCGGTTGCCCGAATATTAACGTCGGCATCCTTCCCTGCCTGCTCACGTTGAGCGTTCGCAACGGATACTCCGAATTTGTGACCGTCGGCGGCCATCGCGTCTGTCTGAAGTCGGTCGTTGGCTTGACCAATGGATCGCCCGGCACTCACGAATACACGGTTGAATCGGCAGGCCAGAACTTCGTGCAGATCTCCGCATGAGATATCCCCTCCACTGCGCGTGGCGCTTTTCGCACCCCAGTCTCGGCTCCGGTCCGCCCGGCCTCGCGACGACGCACACCGGAGGCATCGCCATGGCCTGCGAAGGCGAATCGGTGCGGCAGGCTATCCTACTGCTGCTGTCCACCGTGCCCGGAGAACGCGTCATGCGCTCACAATACGGATGCGATTTGTTCCGGCTCGTATTCTCGCCCAACGACGACACCACCGCCGGACTCGCCATCCACTATGTCCGCCAGGCGATCGAGCGCTGGGAGCCGCGCATCGACATTGAGCGCCTCGACGCCAGACGCTCCGCCTTCGATCCCGCGCTGCTCGAAATCGAACTTCGCTATCGCGTGCGCCGCACCGCGCAGCAGGACCTTCTCATCTACAGCGTCAGCTTGAACGGAGAAAGCCAGTGAGCCTGACGCCGCCCAATCTCGACGACCGCACCTTCGAACAGCTCTTTGCTGAATGCAAGCAGAGGATCCCCGCCGTGTGTCCTTCCTGGACCGACCTGGGCGAAAGCGATCCGGGAATAGTGCTGCTCCAGTTGTTTGCCTACCTAACCGAGACGATGATCTACCGCCTCAATCGTCTTCCCGAAAAGGCATACATCGAATTTCTGAAGCTGCTCGGAGTGAAGCTCGCTCCACCCCACGCCGCCATCGTGACGCTGCGATTCTCCACCGAGACGCCGGCCGGCAAGGACATTCTCATTCCACGTGGGACGCGAGCTGCGGTGGGCCGCTCAGGATCGGGTGCGGATCAGGTGACATTCGCCACCGACCACGATGTGAAGATCGACGCCGGTCAGTCGCAAGCGGAAGTTACCGCGCACCACTGCGACGATATCGCCGCCGAATTCGCCGCAACCGCAACCGGAGAACCGGGGCTGACGATTCGTGTGCAGCGGCCCCCGATCATCGCCCCAACAGCCGATGGGCTCGACATCGCCGTAGGCGTCGAATCGTCGCCCGAGGATGGCGACGAACGCATGGCAAGCATCTCTTACGCGGGCAAGCCTTACCGCATCTGGCGAGAAGTGTCGAGCTTCGCAAACCTGACAGGCGATCAGTCCGTCTACGTTCTCGATCGCACGGAGGGCCTCATCCAGTTCTCGCCGGCCGCACGTGTCACGCTCGCCGATGGCACGCTCGCTTTCGGCGCTAGCCCGCTGGGAGCTGTTCCCAAGGCGGGCCGCGAGATTCGCGTCTGGTACCGGCGCGGCGGCGGCGCAGCCGGGAATGCGGCGGCCAATACGATCGACACCTTGAAGGATCCCATTCCGCGCGTGCGCGTCATCAATCCCGCGGAAGCCACCGGAGGCCGCGATCGCGAGCCGCTCGAAAATGCCCTGGTGCGCGGGCCGCAGGAGTTCCGCGTCCGCGATCGGGCCGTGACCGCGGACGATTTCGAGGCGCTCGCCTTGCAGCACTCCGGCGGCGTGGCGCGCGCCAAGGCTGTTACACGCGCCCAGCAGTGGCGCTACGCTACGCCCGGAACCGTCGAGCTTCTACTGGTGCCAAACGTCCCCGGCAACGATGCGCCGGGCTTCCGCCTTTCTATAGAACGTCTGCACGACACGCAAGCGGAGGCATTGCGGACCGAGATCCAGGATCTGGTTCGCGAGCGCATTCCACTCGGCACGCAGTGCGTGGTGAACTGGGCGCGCTACAAACTCGTCGTTGTGCTGGCCCGCGTGGTCGTGTACCGGCAGGAGGACACCCAGGCCGTCCGCGCGCGGCTGCTCGAGCGTGTGGTGCAGGCGTTCAGCCCGTTGCCGAATCCCGTGCGGAAGTATGGCTGGGAATTCGGCGAAACATTACGCGCCTTTCACGTGCACGATTGCGCGATCTCCGAGGCCGGCGTGAAATACGTGGACCGCGTCCGCTTTCGCGTCGACGAAGCGCCCAGTGTGGATGCGAAAATCGTCTTCCCTGACCCGTTCCAGCCCGACACCTGGTACGCCTCGAGCGGGGAAATTCTGTATCGCACGCTGAACAACGGCGACGGCTGGGAACCCGCGGGCCGGTTCTCGGGCCAATCCGTCGAAACCGCCGCGGCCCACCCGTCACGCCCCGGCTTGCTCGCCGTCGTAACCCGCGATCCCGGTGACCAGATCGTCACTCGCATTCAGATCTCCTGCGATTGCGGCGAAACCTGGACGGAGCGCGCCACCTTCGACACCCTCATTCGATCGATCGCCTGGATGGATCGCGACGGTGAATTGATTCTGCTGCTCGCCTCCGATGCGGGCCTGTATCAGCTCTCCACCGAAACCGCCAAGGCTCCCTTGCTCGTCCCACTCCAAAGTAAAGGCGCCGATCTGCCCCCGCCCATAGCGGTCACCGTCGGAACCAATGCCGAAAGCCAGACCTGCGTAGCTGTCGCGCTCGACCGCCGCTCCGGCGTGTGGCTGTCGCGCGATGCGGCGCGCAACAATTCGTTCAATTCGATCGGGCTTGAAAACGTCGACGCGCGCGCTCTCGCCATTCAGGCCGAAGGCGCGCGAACGTATCTGTGGGCGGCTACGTTCAGCGGCGGAGGCGACGAAGGCTCTGGAGCACAGCGTTGGGAACTGACCCAGGCCACAGATCCTCCCGAAGGCTGGGTGTCGTTCAAGGATTGGAAGGGCGGCAGTTGCTATGCGCTGGCGTTTGCGAAAGGCCAGGGCTACGCCGCAACACACCACGGCGGAGTCGTGCGCGTAGACACTCGTTCGGTGTCTGCGTCCTGGCGTCAGCTCCGGCTGAACTCCGGATTGCCCTTGAACATCACCCCGCCTGGACAGCCTGCGCGCGACGGCTTGGCGCGAGTATCGGGCGTTGGCGCCGACCCGGTCAGCGGCCGCGTAATGTCAGGCGGCCCTCAGGGCGTATTCCGCAGCGAAAACGGCGGCGACACTTACGTGCCCGTCTCCATTCAGGAGAGCGATTCGGTAACGCTCCCACCCGCATGGCTATTCTGTCCCGCTGAACCGGAACTGGAGGTAATCTCGGAAGATGAAGCCGGCTGAGATTCGCACGCTGCTTCCCGCCGTGTTCCGCGAAGGCATCCACGCGGGCGATCCCGGCGATGCTTTGCTGCACGTCATGTCAGCGTTGCAGGAGCCGAGCGAAAACGTGCTGGCGGATATCGACGCCTACTTCGATCCCCGCCGCACGCCCGATCGGTTCGTCCGTTACCTGGCCGCGTGGCTCGATCTGGACCGCTTCCTGCCTCGTACGCAGACCATCGCGCTGCCGCAGTTGCGCGAGTGGATCGCCTCCGCGGCGCAACTCTCGCGCTGGCGCGGCACGTCGAAGGGTCTTCGGCTGCTGCTGGAAACGGCCACCGGTGCGCGCGGATTCGACATCGTCGAGGGTATCGATTCCAATGGCCGGCCGCGCCCGTTTCATCTGCGGGTGATCGCGCCCGCCGAAGCCCGCCCCCAACGGGCGTTGATTGAGCGCATCCTCGAATTGGAGAAACCAGCGTACGTCACGTGGGAGCCCGTTACGTTCGCCGGTGCAGCGCCGGATCCCGGCAAAGGGTAAAACATTCCATGGCTACATTCGACATCACTCGTCCGAAAGACGTGATCCGGTTGAACCCGGACGGGCGCGGCGACATCCCGTTCACGGTAACCAACGTCACCGCGAAGCCGATCCGCGCGCGCCTCGAGATCAAGCCCGACAACCCCGCCGACCAAAGCATCTTCACGGTCGAAGGCGGCCTCGACCGTACCTTGCGCCCCAACGAAACCCAGAACATTCGCACGCTCGTCGCTGCGGGTCCTGGCACTGCGGCGGGGTCGCACAAGTTCTGGCTCAAAGTGGTGGACACCGAGCTACCCGACGACAACTTCGCCGAATCGCAGAGCGTTGAATTCCTGGTTCCCCAGCGCGAGGCTCACGAAGGGAAGCTGAAATTTCCATGGTGGATCATTCCGCTCGCGGCCCTGTTGCTGCTATGTATCGGAGGAGGCGCCTGGTATCTGCATGCGTACCCGAAAGCCGGCGATTATCGCACGCGCAAGGTGGAAGATGCGGTAACAGAACTGCGCGATCAGGGTTTCGAGCCGAAGGTGCTCACCACCGACATCGTTCTCGATCCGAAGCAGGATGGCTTGGTCGTCACGCAGACCGTCGATGGCAAGCCGCTTGCGGCAGGGCGTTTGAAACGCGGGACTGTGGTTACGTTGCAAGCCTCCAGGCTGATGCCCGCTTTGAAAGGGCGCACCCTTGCGGAGGCCCGTGCCGAATTGGCCGCCAAGGGATTTCCGCAGGAGATTAAAGTCGTTTCCACACCGTCGCAGGACCCAGCGACTTGGGACAAGGTTCAGGCGCAGGAGCCCGATCCCGGTCCGCCGGTCAAGCCCGGTCAAGGCTTTATTCAACTTGCGGTCAGTGTAAAGCCTCAGGAGTTGAATGTCCCCGATTTCGTCGCTCAAGGCAAGACCTACTGCCAGGCCGCAACGGAACTGAGCGCTATGGGAGTGAATTCTGCGGAGCAGTTGCTGCCGCTCTCATTCACCATCCCGGGAGAAAACGAGCGGCTGCGGGGACAAAGTCCGCTGGGTGGCCAAAGAGTATTGAAGGGCGGCACCGTCACTCTGATCCACGCCGGCGCTCCGATCCGGTGCTTCCGTTGGTTCACGTCCGTGTTCCACAACGAAGTCCGCAACGAAGTCCTCCGCATCCGATGAAGGCTCTCTTCATCGTTCTGGCTCTGCTCGTCGCGGCATTCGTACTCGTGATCGGACGTCGATCGCCCGCATCCCTCGCCGGGGTCGCTGAAACGCCCCGCTGGTTGAAGTGGATCGACGATCGATCCAAGCCGGCGTTCGATTTCCGCGCCATCCCGCCCGGCTGCTTCCAGCACGGCAGCAACACGTTCATGATCGCCTCCACCTGCGTCACCAGAATCAATCCCGGTCGCGCGCAGGACCGCTTCCGTCTACTGCGCCTCACGGTGAAAACCGGACGCAGCGCGGTCGTCGAATTCACTCCCGCCGCGGACGATGATTCCGGACTTCCGAGGGCGCGGCGTACGCTTGTCAAGGGCGGCAAGACCGAGTCGTTCACTATTCCCGCTCAAGGCGGCTCTCTAGTGATCGCATGTCTCCCACCCGGACCGTGCGCGGTGGGAGCCGAGTGAAGTGGAGAAACTCCAGCGCCCGCTATTCGTCATCGCATACATACTTTTGATCCTGGCGTTCGCACTGCAGATGGGCTCGTCATGGTTCCACAAAACCGCCGCCACGCTGACGCCGGAATCCATCGCGACGGTGCGCGCAGGCTATGGCAACGATCCGCCATCGGACAACGATCTGCGCGCTAGCATGCAGAAATTGCAAAGCAAAAACGCGGTCCCGCCCGGCTACGGCACGCGCTACCTGTGTCTGCCCGATGCGATCCTTCTGCTCACCATGACTTGGATGGTGCTGTCGCTGTTTGTCCCGCAGCGCATTCAGGGCCGCATTCAGGGAATCGTGACGTTAGTTGCAGCGCTGATCATCGGCATACTCTCGTTCATCAAGTTGTATGTCACTCTGGGCATCTTGACTCTCATGCTGAGCCTTCTGCTTGCCGCGCCATTCGGAACTCTGGTGTATTTCGCAATCTGGGGTTTCTTCGCTGCCGGTTCGGCCAAGCTCATCTTGTCCCTGTCGATGTTCCTCAAAATCGGATTCGTGATTCTCCTGTTTCTGGCCCAGCAAAGATTCTTGCGTGTAAAGAGCATGCTGTTGCTGGTAGCGACATCCATCGGCCTCACATTCCTGGCGGCGCTATTGATCGGGATCGTACCCGCGCCGCTGGCCAGCATCACCGACGCGATCGCCGGCATCATCGACGCCGCCGCCGCTCTGATCTGGGCAATTGTATTGGCGATCATGTCGCTAATCAGCATTCTCCGCGCGATTCGCGTCGATCGTAGCTCAGCAACCGCGGAAGGGTAACAACGAAGCGCAATAAGTCAGCACACATATCCCGAAGGATGGGATGAACAACAAGTCCAATCCCAAACTGAGGAGGGCGCCGTCATCGAAGACGAGGCGCCAATGAAATCTTGTGGTCATCGACAGCAGCTCAGAGCCGCGCGCGTGAGCGAGCGATCTTTTACACCAGAAATTAACCAAACTCAGCCTAAGTCAACGTTTACCGGCGACCAAAAGTATGTGGGAACTTATACTACAGGCGAGCACAAGATGTCAGAGACCCTATCGATCCGGATCGATTCACAGACTAAGACTAAGACTCGTTTGGACGCATTGGCGAAGCGGTCGAATCGATCCCATTCTTTCCTCGCGGCGGAAGCGATCTCCGCTCACGTAGAGTCTGAAGAGTGGCAGCTCGGCGAACTTCAGTTGGGCATTTCGGAGTTGGAATCCGGCCAAGAAGTCAGTCATAACAAGGTTAGAAAATGGTTGGGTACCTGGGGTGGCCGTCATGAATAAAGCGGCCTCGACGAAGGTTGTCTGGTCCCGCCGCGCTATCCGGCACCTGATCCACATTCGCCAGCACATTGAAATAGACTCCGAAAGAACTTGGCATTGGTCGCCACTCGCATTCTGAACACCGTGAGTCGATTGCAGAGTCAGCCGGAGGCCGGCCGACCGGGAAGATTGTCCGGCACACGCGAGCTCGTCGTTCCGCAGACGCCCTACGTAATCCCTTATCGTGTCAGGGTGAGCGGCTCGAGTTGATCGCGGTGTTCCACGGACGGCAGAGGTGGCCAGCCAAGCTCTGATGCGCTTGCTTACGCGCGCGGCTCTGTTATAGGCCGAACCAGGTGGCGACGGTTTTGCTCCATTCCATCACGATCTGTTTTCGGCCTTCGCGGGCCAGCCACCAGCGGTCGAGTTGGAACTCCTGGTCGGCGGAGGCGACCACGCACAATTGCAGATCGGGGGCGGCGGAGCGAAAGAGGTTGGCGGCGCGGCGGGTGTGGTAATCGCTGGTGACGAGGACGTAGGAATGCACGCCCATTTTTTTGAGTTCCGAGGTCAGGATGCGCGCTTCATCGCGGGTGGCACGCGCGTCGTTGCGCATGCAGACGAACATCGACTCGGGAAAGCCGCGCTTTACGGCGAAGGCGATGGCGAGATCGCACTCGTAGAAGCCGTATTCGCCACTGGGTCCGCTAACGATCACTTTGTGGACGGAGCCGTCGCGCGCGAGTTGCGCGGCTTTGAGAATACGGAGGCCGAAGTGGTCGCCGCCTAAGACGACCGCGACTTGGGCCGTGCAAGGCGGGCCGGCTTTTTCGAGCGATGTTCCGATGACGGGAAGCCAGAGGGCGTGAGTCACGGCCGCGAGGACAAGGATGGCAACCAAGACGAGGAGACAGCCGAACGGCCTGCGACGGCGCGCCTTCACCGGCTACTTCTCGTCAGAGCTGTTTTTTGGATCGATGTGACCGACGGCCTTCAGGCGCTGGAACATGCGCTCCACTTCGGCCTCGTCTTCAGGGCGGAGCAGCGGGTAACGCGGAGACGGAAGCTGCTTGCGCTCGGGGGCTGCATTCAATGCGCCGCCCCAGAACTGGCGATAGGGAACCCCGTCGATCAAGGCTTCGCGGGAATAGCGGCGTAAATGGCGCAAAAGGCTGTTGGCGGAGTCGAGATCGCCGGGATAAATCAGCAATATTTTGCGGTCGTCGAGCAGCGTTACATGAACCACAAGCGGCGAGACCCAGCCGGTGCGATCGAGGCGGCGGATTTGGTTCCACGCGACGATCTTCTTGTTGACCTTGAGATGCGTCTCGTGAATTTCAATGGGCGGCTGAAAGGCGATGAATAAAACCAGCGCGGCAGTGAGGAGGAAGAGAACGGCGGGGATGAATGCCGGAGTCCAACGGAAGCCTACCCAGGTGGAAAATGCCGCCAGGCCCAAGGCGATAAAGCCGGCGGACAGATAATGACGGGACGGCAAGTATCGCGATACAGGCACAGCCACAATCTCAGCGTACCCCCGGAGCATGGCCGCGTCAATTCAGACTTCCGCTCGTTGGCTGGAGCGGAGCATGCGAAGGGCGGTCCATGCGTAGTGAATCGCGCTCCAAAGCGTGGCTGCGATGGTGAGTGTGATGAGCGAATTCTCAAACCACTTCGGGAAACGGTCCCAGTAAGAGACGCGCGCGAGCAGGATTTCGAGAATGGTCAGTATTTGAACAGCGGTGCTGATTTTTCCCCAGATGCTCGGGCGGAAATCGCGGATTTTTGTGAACAGCATCGCGTAGGCGGCGAAGCCGAGGATGATGGCGTCGCGGCCGAACACGATCGCGGTGAGCCACCACGGGATGACGCGATCGAAGCCGAGCACGAGATAGGATCCGCTGAGAAGGAGTTTGTCGGCGATGGGGTCGAGATAAGCGCCCACGCGGGAGGTGGCGTTCAGGCGGCGGGCGAGAAAGCCATCGAGCGCATCGGAAGCGCCTGCAACAAAGCACCAGGCGAGTGCGGGTCCGTAGCGGCGATCCCAGATTTCGTTGAGGATTACCGGAACCAGTATCAGCCGGGCGAGGCTGATGAGGTTCGGGATGGTGCGGATCAACGTTCAGGATACCAGCGCATCGACGACACGTGAAGCGAGTTGATCGAAGCTGAGGATTTCGTAGAGGGCGGGGTCGGACATGATTTTCGCCACAAGGGCGACGTGCATGGCGTGGCCGGCGCGCTCGGCGATGACGTGCCCCAGGAGCGGACGGCCGATGAGGGCGAGGTCGCCGATCAGGTCGAGGGCCTTGTGGCGGCAACATTCGTCGGGGAATCGCAGGCCGCCGGGGTTCAGGACGTGATCCGCGTCGAAGCAGACGGCGTTGTCCAGGTTGGCTCCGCGAATCAGGCCCATGTCACGCAACTGGTTCAACTCGTGTTCGAATCCGAATGTTCTTGCGGGAGCGATGGCGGTGGCGTAGTGGGCGGGGGTGACTTCGAGTTCCATGACTTGGCGGCCGACGGCGGGATGGGGGAAATAAATATCGCAAGTGAGCAGGAAGCGGTCGGCGGGGAGAATGGTGATGCGCTTTCCGTTACCTTCGACCGAGATCGGGTGTTTGACGCGGAGGAAGCGCTTTTTGCGGCGATAGGTGGTGCTGCCGGCCTGGCGGAGGAGGTCGACGAAGGGCTCGCCGCTGCCGTCGAGGATGGGAACTTCGAGGTTGTCGATGTCGATGAACGCGTTGTCGATCCCCATGCTGTAGAGGACGCTGAGAAGGTGCTCGGTGGTAGAGATGAGGACGCCCTGGCGCATGAGGCTGGTGGCGTAGCTGACGCGGGCGACGTTCTTCCAGCTTGCGGCGATGGGGAAGTTATCGAGGTCGGTGCGGATGAATACGATTCCGGTGGAAGGCGGAGCAGGGCGAAGACGGATGCTGACCGGGACGCCGCTGTGGAGTCCGATGCCCTGAGCCTCCACTGTATGCTGGATTGTAGTTTCGAACCGCAACACGTCCTCTTGAATTTCGGACATCGTCCTACGGTAGCAATCTACGAACCTTCTGCGAGAAATGTTGAAAGCAATGGATTTTGATCGTCAGGGGTGATGCGGATTAGCCACAGTTTGCAGGCGGGTGCGTGGTGGTTGCGCACTAGTGATTAGTGTTTGGTGGTTAGTGAACGCGAGTTGGCAGTTGTCAGTTGCCAGTTGTCAGTGAACGCACCCTTGCAGTGTTACTGGCGGTGAAGAGGATGGCTCGGCCGTCGTCGGCGACTATGCGCCATCGAGGGTCGGATTTGAGCACTGTCGAGAGAGGCCAGGAGACGGGGGCGAGTACGGTTGTGACTTGGAATTTTGCGAGCGTTTGCGGCCAGCGGTAGTCGGCTTGAGTGGCGCGCAGATACTCACCGCCGAGTTCGGGGCCGTAGAAATCGCTGCGGCCATCGGCGAAAACGCGCTGTTGCGGGTAGTTGCGGTAGATCAGGTAATCCGCCCACTGGTCGACGGTGAGCACCCTCGAGTTGGCCAGCAACCCGGCGTGACGGCCGATGAGCGCGGTGGGGAAACATTCGGCTGGAAAATCGTCGGGCCACTTCGTGCCGCCCGAGAGGGCGATGACAGCGACGAATGGCACGAGGCAGATGCTGGTGCGGCGGAAGGCCGGCGCCAGATCCGCGCCCACGGCGTATAGCACCCCAGGGCGTTGTTTCCATAGCTCCGTAATGACCGCGGCCACGATGGGCGCCGCGATCGAAACATCTACGGGCGCGTGTCGTATAGAGGTCAGCGAGAGATGCGCAAACACCGCGAGCCAGAGCGCCTCGACGTACCTCCGGCGCGAAATGAGCAGAGCGGCCGTCATCAAGCCCGCGAACAATAGAATCTCGAATTGAGACTGATTCTCCGATCGAAAATCGGGTGCCTGAAACTCTTGCACTGTTGAACGAATCCAGTCCGATCGCAAGTACGCCAGCACGTGCGCATGCAGTTGCCAGCCGTACGGGTTCAACAACGACGCGAGCGAACATGCCCCGGTGAGCACACCGAAGCGCACTGGTGTGCGCCAGGAACTTCGATTCACGAGTGTCTCGACAGCCGAGCCGGCCGCAGCCAGCCCCAGGAGAGCAATCAGCACGACGAACCCGCCATGCAGGTTGACCCACAGGACAGTAAATGGCACGAGCAGCCACGCGCGCCAACTCGGAGTCCGGCGTTCGGACTCGATTGTCCACGCCGCAGCCGTGGTGAACAGCAACGTGAACAGATGAGGCCGCGCCAAAAAATGCATCGAGCCGGCGCCGAAGCCCAAGAGCGAGACGACCAGCGCCGCCCACGGATTCGCGCCGCGCCACAATGCCTGGCGCAACAGGAGCACGGGCCAGAGAGCGATCAGCACGCCGGCGATGAGGACAACGCCCTTCAACCCGGCGATGCGGTGTGCTTCGGCAAAGAGCACGTCCGAGCCCCATTCCCATGCAAACCAGGGGGCGCCAGGCTTGGTAAAGGAGAACAGATCGTGCCTGGGAACCGCGCCGGTGTCGAGGATATAGTCGCCGGTTCGAATATGCCACCCGACGTCTCCATCGGCGAGCAGGCCATTCCATCCTCCGCCGGCGCCAACGACAAAGAGCCAAAGAAAGAGTGCGACGAACAATACGTCGGAGAGAGACGGTGTGAACCAGCGGGCGATGGCGGCCGAGCGTGCGGATGGAGCCCCGAGCGGGATTGCGAGAGTGGAAGCGTTCGGGGCCACACCCCTTATATCGGCTGTGCAGCCAGCTTACTTGAGGGCGCCGGCAGGGCTACGCGAAAGACCGATCCGGAGCCGGGTTCGCTCTCGACCCAAATGCGGCCGCCATGATTCTCGGCAACGCGCCGGCAGATGGCGAGGCCGATGCCGGAGCCGGGGACTTCGGGGCCGTGCAGACGGCGGAAGGGTTCGAAGATGCGGTCGAAGTATTGGGATTCAATACCCGGCCCGTTGTCACAGACCGAGACGATCCATTCGTCCCCGCGGCGCTCGGACGAAATCACGATCTCGGGATGCGCGGAGCGGAACTTGAGAGCGTTCTCGAGCAGATTGCGGAAGAGCTGCGAGAGCTGCGCCGGATCGCCCTCGACCAGCGGCAACGGTGCGACGCGGACATCGGCGTTTGTGTCCTCTATATAGGTCCGCAGTCCGCGAACGAGGTAGGCGAGCGTATGGTCGAGATTGACGATGGAAAAGGAGCGGGCTGTTCGGCCGAGGCTGGAGAATTCCAGGAGGTCGAGGATGATGCGTTGCAGGCGATGAACGGCTTCGCGCACCAACGTCATGTAATCGGAGCTTTCAGGATCGAGGGCGGGGCCGATGCGGCGGCGGGTCAGTTCGACGAAGGACGCGATGGTGCGGAGCGGTTCCTGCAGGTCGTGGGAGGCGATATAGGCGAACTGCTCGAGTTCCTTGTTCGAGCGCGCCAAAGCCTGCGCCTGCCGTTCCCGCTCAGCCGCCTCGCGTTGCCGCTCTGTGACGTCGCGGAGGATGGCGAGGTGGCGGCCTTCGACGAAGTCCCGGACGGCGGAGTACTCCACTTCGCGAACGGCGCCGTCGGGGCGGCGGATGGGGAACAGCCCGCGCTGCACGCCGGTCTGCAAAAAGTCGGCCCACCGCTTGCGAGCGGATTCGCCGCCCTCGCCGCTGAGATCGAAGGCGTGGGTGTGGCCGAGATCGTCGGGCGCGCGGCCGATCAGGTCGAAGGCCGCGGGGTTGGCGTCGACGATCAACGCGTCGTTGTCGGCGATGAGCATAGCGTCCATGGCATGTTCGAAGATGCCGCGGAACCGCTGCTCGGTTTGGCGGGAGGCCTCCTCGGCGCGCTGGCGTTCGCGGATCTCGCGCGCCAGGGCCTGGATCTTATCTTCGAGCGCCTGGAAGCGCTGCACCCCGCCGGTGTGCTCGCGGCAGCGGATCAGGACAGCGCCGGGCGAATCCCGGCCTTCGAGCGCGATGCCCGAAGCCTCGCACGAGATTTGGCGGGGTCCGTCCGCGGTCTTGATAGTGAGTGATCCAGGAACTGGGTCGCGGCCACGGCGCCACCGGGTCAGGATCTCCGGGAGGTCTGGATTCTGAATGAGGCTGGAGAAGGGAGTGCCGGAGAGATCGGATTTTGGGCGGTTGGTAAGCGCGGCGGCGGCGCTGTTGGCACCCAGGATCAGACCTTCGTGTTGGACCAGGAAGATCGGATCGGAGATGCACTCAGCCGTGGCGAGCGCAGCCTGGATGGGATTCACGTGCGGAAATACTCGCGGCCCGGACTGGCTTCCGACTCGGGTGTCGACTTCAGGTAGACAACGACCCGGCAGCCAGGATCGCCCTGCGCGATGGTTTCGGCCAACTGTACTTTGGCGTAGCCCAGGTTCTCGGCGGCGATCGCCCCGAAAACATTCGACGTCATCATGCACAAGGACCGGCGGCCAACCACTCGATCGCCGAACGGACAGGCGCGATTGCCGAGAACAATTTTGTCGTCGGATTCCTCGATGATGTAGAAATCGCCCTCAATCCTGCGTTTGAGATCGACGAGCACCTGGGTGACTTGTTCGCGCGACAACCGGTCCGTGTGGAGGGCGGCTCTGTAATCGGTGTTGAGCTGATCGCCCACCATCTGGCCGACGACGCTGAAGTATCCCGAAGCGTCCTTCAGTCCGACAACGTCTTCGAGGGTGCCTGAGACGTGACGCAGCAGGGTACGCATAAACACGTCGCGGTTGAGTGGAATGTTCAACGCTTGTACTGCACACTCCGCCATCTTCCGACTAGACGTTGATAAGAACGAAACATTTCAAGAATGTTTGCGCCGCAAGGGAATTTCGTGGCGGATGAGCGCCGCCTCGACTTCGGGCTCACCCAGACGGGAGGCGTCGTAGTCGACGGTAATGTGGTCCAACGAGCGGGCGACCGTCACGCGCATGATGCCGTAATCGCTATGCACCGCGGCCACTCCGGCGGCGTCCTCATCGGTCAGCGGGCGGAGAAGATCGTACTGGAGCTGGACCTTGGTCATCGAACAACAGAATAACAGGGCCGTTAGCCGCGACGCCCTTTCGCCATTTGCAATTCGGAGATGTTGACCAGGTCGGTAGGGTAATTGCCGGTGTAGCAGGCGTAGCAATATTGCCGGTCGTGATCGTGTACAGCTTCGCTCAAACCGCCGAGCGAGAGATAGCCCAGTGAATCGGCTTCGACGAAACGGCGCGTCTCCTCGACGGTGTTGTTGGCGGCGATCAGTTCGCTTTCACAAGGTGTATCGACGCCGTAGAAACAGGGCGACACGGTGGGCGGCCCGGAGATGCGCAGGTGAACCTCGCGGGCGCCCGCGCTGCGAACCATGCGTACGATCTTGCGGCTAGTGGTGCCGCGGACAATCGAATCATCGACGAGCACGATGCGGCGGCCTTCGAGCAGATGGCGGACGGGATTCAGTTTGAGCTTGACGCCGAAATCACGGATTGCCTGGGACGGCTCGATGAACGTGCGTCCGACGTAGTGGTTGCGGATGAGGCCGTGGCGGAAAGGGATTCGAGATTCTTCCGCGTAGCCCAACGCCGCGGCGACGCCCGAATCCGGGACGGGGACGACGATATCGGCATCGGCGGGGCATTCGCGCGCGAGCAGACGGCCGAGATTCTCGCGCGACTCCTGAACGGCGCGTCCGAAAACGATGGAATCGGGACGCGAGAAATAGACGTGTTCGAAGACGCAGCGCGCCGGTTCGCGAGCCGGCGTATAACGCTCGCGAGTCATTCCCTCAGGACCGATGATGACCATCTCGCCCGGTTCGACTTCGTTGAGATAGGTCGCATTAATCAGGTCGAAGGCACAGGTTTCGGAAGCGAAGACGGTGCAGATCTTCTTGTGCGATAGCTCCATCTGGCCCATGGCGAGGGGGCGGAACCCGTGCGGGTCGCGGGCGACAATGATTCGATCGCGCGCCAGGAAGACGAGCGAGAATGCGCCTTCGAGTTGGAGCAGGGCTTCCCGAAGTGCTCCGGCCAGCGTGCGTTCGCGGGAGCGTGCCACCAAGTGAAGAATGACTTCGGTGTCGCTGGAGGCTTGGAAGATGCTGCCATCGCGCTCGAGTTCACGCCGCAACTCGCCCGCATTCGTGATGTTGCCGTTGTGCGCGACCGCGACCTTGCCCTTGTTGCAATCGACCGAGAACGGTTGAGCGTTGAGCAGCGCGGTGTCGCCAGCGGTGGAGTAGCGCGTGTGGCCGATGGCGAGATTGCCGGGAAGGCTCGCGATCGCGGTGGGCGTGAAAATATCGGCGACGTGCCCCATGCTCTTGTAGCACCGGATGTCGCGGCCGTCGCTCGATGCGATTCCGGCGCTTTCCTGCCCGCGATGCTGCAGCGCGTACAGGCCGAGGTACGTGAGATTGGCGGCTTCGGGGTGGCCGTGAATGGCAAACACGCCGCACTCTTCGTGAAATTTATCGAGCTTCATTTACGCGGAGTGGTGGCCCTATTTGGCCCACAACCTATTGTAACGAAGCGGACTCGGGATTCAGCAGTTTACTGAGTCCTTCGTCCCAGGTTTTTCGAAGATTTTCAACCGGGCAATCGATCAACGTCGCGTTGCCATTGCGGATGATAAGGCGGGCAGCAGTGGTTTGGCCGATGCGCGGGCTTTCGACGCCGTGGAAAAGCGCGATCTTCTTCGCCTGTTCGGCATCGTTCGTGGAAATCAGGACGCGCGATGGTCCTTCGTGAAACAGGAGGAACTCGGGCCTGACATCCCACTCCATTTCGATATTCGCGCCCACTCCGCCGAATGCGGATTCAGCCAGCGCGAGGGCCAAGCCGCCGTCGGACAAATCGTGGGCCGACTCGGCGAGCCCCGCGCGCACGATCTCGCGGATGGCGCCGTGCACCCGTTTTTCGTAGTCCATATCGAGAGCCGGCGGAGAGCCCCACATCGTTCCGAGCACCTGTTTTGCGTACTGCGTTCCGCCGAAGGTGGTGGCATCGGGGCGTCCGAAGCCGCCGATCAGCAAGACGGTGCGGCCGGGGTTTTTAAAGTGCATGGTGACGGGTGCGGCGGTCTCGAGCAGTCCGACGATGCCCAGAACCGGCGTGGGGAGAATCGCCTCACCAAGTGTCTCGTTGTAGAGGCTGACGTTGCCGCCCGTGATCGGCGTGTCGAAGAAGGCGCATGCTTCAGCGAGCCCTTCGATGGTCTCGACGAGCTGGGCCATCACCTCGGGGCGTTCCGGATTTCCGAAGTTCAGATTGTTGGTGGCCGCGACGGGCTCGGCTCCAACGGTCGAGAGATTGCGGCAGCATTCGGCGACGAGCAGCTTTGCGCCGAGGCGTGGATCGAGCGCGGAGAAGCGTCCGTTGCCGTCGAGCGACATTGCGACGCTGGTGCCTGTCTCCTTGATGCGCACGATCGCCGCATCGCCCCCTGGCCCAGCTATGGTGTTCGTGCGGACCATGAAATCGTACTGTTCCCAGATCCAGCGCTTGGAACAGACGTCGCCTGACGCGAGGATTTTCTGCAGATCGGCTTCGAGGTCTTTGCTCGCGAATTCGGGCGATTCCAGCGGCGCGGTGCGGAGCGGTTTCGTGTGCGGGCGATCGTAAACGGGAGCTTCATCGGCGAGCGCGCGATTGGGAATTTCGGCGACCACGGTGCCGTGATCGCGAACGCGCAGCATGCCATCGCCGGTGACTTCGCCGATTGTGACGGCATCGAGTCCCCACTTGCGGAAGACGCTGAACACCTCGTGTTCACGGCCCTTTTCGGCGACCAGCAGCATGCGCTCCTGCGATTCCGAGAGCATGATGTCGTAGGGCGACATGCCCGCTTCGCGCTGCGGAACGTGCGCGAGGTCGAAATCGACTCCCGTGCCCGCGCGGCTGCCCATCTCACAAGTCGAGCAAGTGAGACCCGCTGCGCCCATGTCCTGTATGCCGACAATTGCGCCGGTCTTCATCGCCTCGATGCAGGCTTCGAGCAGCAGCTTCTCGAGGAACGGATCGCCGACTTGCACGTTGGGGCGCTTCTGCTTGGACTCCTCGGTAAACTCGGCGGAGGCCATCGTTGCGCCGTGAACGCCATCGCGCCCGGTCTTCGCTCCTACATAGATGACAGGGTTGCCGACGCCAGTGGCGCGTCCATAGAAGATCTCGTCGTGTTTGAAGACGCCGAGTGCGAAGACGTTGACCAGAGGGTTGCCGCTATAGGAGGGCTCGAACACGCACTCGCCGCCGACGGTGGGAACGCCGAAGCAGTTGCCGTAATGCGCGATGCCCGAAACCACGCCTTCGAGAATGCGGCGATTCCGCGCGCCCGAGCGAGGGTCGTCGAGCGGCCCGAAGCGGAGCGCATCCATCGCGGCAATGGGTCGCGCGCCCATGGTGAAGATGTCGCGCAGGATTCCGCCCAAGCCGGTCGCCGCGCCCTGGAATGGCTCGATGAAGCTGGGGTGGTTGTGCGATTCGATCTTGAACGCGATCGCGTAGCCGCCGCCGATGTCGATGATGCCCGCGTTCTCGCCGGGCCCGACCAGCACGCGCGCGCTGCGGGTGGGCAGTTTGCGCAGGTGCAGGCGCGAGCTTTTGTAGGAGCAGTGCTCGCTCCACATCACGCTGAAGATGCCGAGTTCGGTATACGTCGGCTCGCGTCCGAGGAGCGATACGATTTTGTCGTACTCGGCGGGGGTGAGCTGGTGTTGAGCGATGAGCTCGGGTGTGATCGCGGTCATCGCTGGGCCATCGACTGGAGGATGAGACGTCCGTCTATGGAGCCCATGAGTGGGTCGCAGGCGCGGTCGGGATGCGGCATCATGCCCATGACATTGCGGCCTTCATTGAGGATGCCGGCGATGTCGCGGAGGGATCCGTTCGGGTTTTCGGCGTAACGGAGAATGACGCGGTCTTCGGCTTCGAGGCGGTCAAGGGTCGCGTCGTCAGCGTAGTAGCAGCCTTCGTTGTGGGCGATGGGCATGCGGAGAAGTTGGCCGTGCGATGCGTTCGCGGTGAATGGCGAGTTCGTCGTTTCCACTTTGAGGCCGACTTCGCGGCAGATGAATTTGAGCCCGCGATTGCGGAGGAGCGCGCCCGGAAGCAGGCCCGCTTCGACGAGAATCTGGAAGCCGTTGCAGATACCGGCGACGAGTCCGCCATCGGCGGCGAACTTCTTGACGGCGGCCATTACGGGAGAGAACTTAGCGATCGCGCCGCAGCGGAGGTAGTCGCCGTAGGAGAATCCGCCGGGCAGGATGACGGCGTCGACGCCGCCTAATGAGGTGGAGTCGTGCCAGATCATATCGGTGGGGAATCCGAGGTTTTGGGAGGCGGCGTACCAGCAATCGTGGTCGCAATTGCTGCCTGGAAAGACGACGACGCCGAATTTCATGGGGATTTCCTGATTTTAGCAGGGCGGCGGAGGCGGGGCGAAATTGCGAGCGAGTGCCTGTCGTAATCCGCTTCCGCGAGGCGATCGGCGGAGGAGGATTTTAGGGCATCGGTGGACGACACGTTGCTTGAATCACGTGGGAGACGGCGAAGAACTACAGGATTGGGTGGTGACCCAGAGGACGCCCGCCATCAATCGCCGCCCTGTCGAATCGGATCGCGATTGTGACACGATCGTGGCCGGGGTTAGAGAAAGCGGATTCAGGATCGGTAGCTTGGAGTCAATTCGGGAGCTTCAAAAGACAATCAAACGTCAAGTTGCCTTCTGATCGGCCTTGTACGCAAGAGCGGCGGCGGCCATTCCCAATATGACTCCGAGGAATAGAGCGATGACCGTCCTTGTTGCGTCGGCCATATCGGGGAACACGGCATCGAACGCGGTTGAGCGTTGCAGCATGGTCCAGCCGATGAAGGCGAGGGGCGGGATAGCGGCGCGCAAGTAGTCCAGCATGTCCCACTTTCCGCCCACCACTCGAGGAGCGACATAAAGAATCACCGCCAACGCAAGCAGGCCGTAAAATGCGCCCGAAAGCGTGGCTGCATCCTTGATATTTGTGGCATGATCCTTTGTCTCCGTTGTGACGGAAATTACGAGCGCGTGTAATGTCAAGACTTCGGCGGGCACCAAAGCCGCGAATGCGTCGACATAGGTCTTGACGCCCGGTGATTCGCCGGTGGTACTTGTGCCGGGTGTAGCCTGTTCGCGCTTGGTCGTTAACGCTGCATAACTGACAGTGCTCATGGGATGCCTCCCGATCAAGTGATCTTATACTAATTCTGCTCGCCGATTGGGCGAGCCGGAGTGGTGAGTGTTCAAATGTTGGCGGGATCTTCAGGGGGATTGTTTTTCAGCCAGAGTTCCAGTGAACGAATATAGTCGTGACCCGGCGGGAGTTTGCGGCGAAAGACATCCAGCGCCAGTTCGGCCTGCTTGCGCGCTTGCGTATGCTCGCCCAAATCGCCGAGGATGTTGGCCAAGTTCCAGCGGCTCACAGCGACGGTGGGATGGTCCGGTCCGAACTGACGCAATTCCGACTCGAGCGCCAGCTCGATCTGCTTGCGCGCTTCGGCATGCTCCCCCAAATCGCCAAGGATGTTCGCTAGGTTCGAACGGCGCACCGCGACGGTTGGATGGTCGGGCCCGAACTGCCGCAGATCCGATTCCAGCGCCAGCTCGATCTGCTTGCGCGCTTCCACATGCTCGCCCAAATTGCCGAGGATGACGGCCAGGTTCGAACGGCGTACCGCCACGGTGGGATGGTCCGGCCCGAACTGCCGTAGATTCGATTCCAGCGCCAGCTCGATCTGCTTGCGCGCTTCCGCATGCTCGCCCAAATCGCCGAGGATGTTGGCCAGGTTCGAACGGCGCACCGCGACAGTGGGATGGTCGGGCCCGAACTGTCGCAAAGCCGACTCCAGCGCCAGCTCGATCTGCTTGCGCGCTTCCGCATGCTCGCCTAAATCGCCGAGGATGTTGGCCAGGTTCGAACGGCGCACCGCCACGGTAGGATGGTCTGGCCCGAACTGCCGCACATCTGATTCCAGCGCCAGCTCGATCTGCTTGCGCGCTTCCGCATGCTCGCCCAAATTGCCGAGAATGTTGGCCAGGTTCGAACGGTATACGGCCACGTTAGGATGGTCCGGCCCGAACTGCCGCAGCGCCGCCCCCAGCGCGACCTCCCGAAAATCGCGGGCCTCGCGATACAGGCCGCGCACGCTCATGTATACACTCGCTTCGTTCAGAAGCCTACCAAAAGACAAAGGCTCGGCGCCCTCACCAACATGCAACCGCAGTGCGCGTGCATGCGGCAGCAATGCTTCACTCGCCGACCATTGCTGCGGCTCACCGGGAGCGAAGGGAAAGGCGGCATTTACAACATCACAGGCCGCCGTCAGCCATTGCTCGTCAACCCCATCCGCGATCAGCCGATCGCGCACAACCTGCTGGACAACTGGATGGACATAATATCCCGTGACAGTCACACTACTCCCCTGCTCTCGCGCAAGCAGTGAGAACCGCCCCAGCGTTCCGATCACTTCCGACCATGCGTCATGATCGGCGAAAGCGCTTCTCAACTCGTCAGGCAATCGCGATGCGCCTGCCTCGAGCAGTTCTTTCCGGGGTATGCGCGCCGGTGCGAGCCAAGCCAAGAGGCACAGCAGATCGTAGGCAGCCCGGCACTCTGTCGAAACCGCGTCCAGCGAAAGCCCGAGCGCGGCAGCCACCGAATCGGAGTAGGCGTGCCCTTGGCGATCCATTTCAGCTTCTCGCGCCAAATGTTTCGATAAGTGGCGAGCGTGAGACGATCCCCGGCCAGCATGTACGCGGCCGCGTGCTCGAGCGCCAGCACTAATCCACCCAGGTCACTCGCTAACAAACGGGCCGTGACCTGATCCGTCTGCCCCGTACGCTGAAGCAGGAATCGCGCGGATTCCTCCTCGCTCCACTGTGTGATGTTTACCGGTTTGGCCAGACCATCCCACTGCTCGTTGCGCGAGGTGATCAGGATGTCTCCGTTCCCGCTGAGCAGGCTCACATAAGGCCGCAACGTGGCGGGCGAGTCCGCGTTATCGAAGATCAACAGCCACGGCTCACGGCTCGAAAGCTCGTTGAGGACGCGCACGACCAGCGCCTGTTGATCCTGCTCGGCGGGTATGCCCAGAAGAGGCGCGAGCTTCGAAAGGCTGCCCAAAAGCGAGACCGTAGTTTCCGCCTCGATCCATGCGCCGAACTTGTAGCGCTCGCGCCGGCGCCAGGCAAGCGAGCGGGCCAGTTCCGTTTTGCCAATACCCCCCAAGCCAAACAGCGCTGTCACGGACGGCGTGCCGTTCGCCATCGCGTGTTCGACTTGTTCAACGAGTTCAGGGCGGTCTTGAAAATGGAGTACCGGGGCACCGATGGTCCAGAGACGACGCGGGGGCGCCTTCCGATCCAAAGCTTGCAGCGTGGAATCCAGCTTGCGCTCCATGCGGTCCAATTGATCCCGGATCGCGCGAAGATGGTCCAGCGTTGCATGGTAGGCGTGCTGTTGGAAGGCGATCCAACTTCGATCGAGCTCAGGGTCGCGGAGCACGTCGCGATGCGCTTTTTCAAGAGCGGCGATCAGGCGGGTGCGGAGGAAGTCCGCCAGCGGACCGGGCAGAGTAGCGCCGCCGCTCAGGTGCATCCGGGTGATCGGGGAGCGTTCGGTATTGCGCCATCCGGCCAGAAGCTGCTCCATTCGCTGCCACCAGAGCGCCCGGAACTGTCCGTCATCGTATTCGAGAGCCAGCGGGTCCAGGTCCGGCGTGCCCGCGAAGACCTCCGAAGCAGGCCTTGATGTCAGATATCTGTGCCAGGCGGCGAACCAATCGTCGTAGCCAGCGGGTGACTCAGCTCGCAAAACGGCGAGGGCCTGCAGCGCCGCCTGTTGCATCGATTTCTCGATATCGGAATTGCGGGCGCCGCGGAACCCCTCCACTGCGTGACCGAACAGCTCGCCGGCCTCGTCGGAGGCGAGATGCATGAGCATGTCCGCGCTGGTTTTCGCCCACTCGCTTTCAGCGAAGACTCTACTGGCGATCGCGCCGCCTGTGAGGAACAGTCCGCCGGCGAGTGGTCCGAGCTGTGACATGGCGGCGAGCCGCACTGCGCCGGCCGCGAGCTTTTGAATCGAGATTTCCAAGGTCTTCAGCGCCGCAACTGGTCAGCATACTATTAAGCCGGCTTCGGTAGCTACACAACCGGCCGGTAGGTCGCATTTCGAATCGCCGATTCAAACTGCTTCACCATGTCCGGCAGCTTGCGGCCGTAAACTTGTTCGAAGACTCCGAGTGTGTCGGAAGGCGAGTCGAGCGCCTTATGGAAAAACACGTCGAAGGTGTCCTTACCGCGGTGTTGGGCGAGATAATCCAGGAAGTCGCGCCACGCAACGTAGGCCAAGCGCATGTCCACTTGCGGACGATTCGTGGCGTGCGCGTCAAACTCGAACAACGGCTGAAGATCCATCGCCTTGGCGCGCGCCAGAAACTGTTCCTGCGGCATATAGGCCCGCTGGCGTCCGAACCATACAGGTACGCCTTCGTACAACCACGTGTAATGCCGGAGGGTCCACTGACGCCAGAACGAGATGTTTTGGCTCACGATGGCATGGGATATCTCATGCCGCAGAAACTCGCCGTGATCTAATCCGCGCTCGCCCACTTTTGGGCTCACATAGATTGCGGTCCCTGTTTCGAGTGTCGCCGCGCCCGCGCCTGTGGTCAACGGAGAAAACCGGTCGAAGTCGCCGTAGTTGGCGCAGGCGATCACGCGCAACCGGTGAGGAGCCGAAAGATGGTGGAACGCCTCGGCCTCGCTCAGGTAGCGATCGATCTGTAAATAGGCCGGATCGAGCGCGCGGCCCTTAGGGTAATAAACGTCGGCGCGGCGCAGAGATAGGCTGGTATATCCAGGCTTCACCGCCGACCAGGGGAATAGCGGGCCATAGGCAAACGCCCACGGTGTGATGAACAGTGCCATCACGAATACAAACCAACTCAGGCGGCGGACCCAACGCATGGATTTGAGTTTCACGCGAAAGAGCAACAAAGCGGGCGGTTGCTGCGTCCTCATTGTGACACGGAGAGGAGGACGAACTTTGCGTTGGACACCAGGTGGCAATAGCGAGGATGTGGAAGACCGTCGCGACGAGGGCGGCGGTGGAGGAATTGGCGGATCGGGAATCGGCGGGATGCACATCGGCATCGGAGGCGCGCTGGTACTAGGCGTGCTCAGCCTCATCTTTCACCGGGATCTATTGAGTCCCTTCATCGGCGGTTCTCCAAGTGCCGCGGTATCGAGTCGCGAGGATCCCCAAACCAAGGCAGCCGAGGAGCCGGTGTTCAAGTTTGTCAACTTCGTGATCGACGATGTTCAAAAAACATGGACGCAGGTTTTGCCGCAATACGGGGTGCGTTACCAGCACACCAAACTGGTTCTCTTCCATGACGCGATTGATTCGGCTTGCGGGACGGCACAGTCGGCCACCGGGCCTTTTTATTGTCCCGGCGATGCGAAAGTTTATCTCGATCTGGGATTCTTTCAGGAGCTCCGCGATCGCTTCGGCGCACCGGGTGAATTTGCCGAGGCATACGTGATTGCGCACGAAGTTGGCCACCACGTGCAGAACCTGCTGGGGATCGAGCAGAAGGTGACGGCGGCGCGGCGTCAGAATCCGGGCGAGGCGAACCAACTCTCGGTTCGAACGGAGTTGCAGGCCGATTGTTTCGCCGGAGTGTGGGGCCATTCGACTGAGCAGCGTGGAATCATCGATCGTGCGGATGTCGACCAGGGACTGCGCGCGGCGGCGGCGATCGGAGACGACCGGCTGCAGAAGATGGCGACCGGCCGGGTGATGCCGGACCGGTTCACGCACGGCAGTTCGGCGCAGCGTGTCGAGTGGTTCAAGAAAGGCTTGGACACAGGCGACGTTCGCGCCTGCAACACGTTCGGCTCCGGATTCTAAGCTCCGACGTTCAGCACGATCTTGCCCTGCGAGCCGCCACCACGGCTGAGTTCCTGCGCTTCGGCGGCTTGGGCGAGTCCGAATTCCGCGCCCACAACGGGACGCAACCGTCTGGAGTCAACCAGACCAGCCAGCTTTTCGAGCGCGGCGGCACTCGGCTGGGTGTTCACAAAGACACCGCGTACACCCGTTTCCGCCATGCGCTCCTGCGAGGGCAGACTTACGGTGGAAACGAGCAGCCCTCCGCGGCGCAGCACGCCGAAGGAATCCTCCTGGGTTTGGCCGCCAACGGTGTCGAGGACAATGTCGATGTCGCGCACAGCTTCGGAGACACGGGTGGTGTGATAGTCGAGGACCTCGTCCGCTCCGAGCGATTGGACCAGCGTGCGGTTCGGCTCCGAGCAGGTGGCAATCACAAAGGCATCGCGCGCTTTCGCAATCTGAATGGCAACAGTACCGACGCCGCCTGCCCCGCCGTGGATCAGCACGCGCTGCCCAGCGCTGACGTTCGCCAACTGGACCAGGGCGTTCCACGCGGTGGTTCCAGCCATGGGCAACGCCGCCGATTGGACGTGTGTCGCCGACCGCGGCTTGCGGGCCAGTTCACTCTCCCGCACCGCAACGTACTGCGCATAGGCGCCGTCGCGATGCAGATCGGAGAACGCGAATACGTCATCGCCGCGGCGGAAATTTTCGACGCTCTCGCCCGCTACTTCGACAACCCCTGAAACGTCCCAACCGAGAGTCAGTGGCAGACGGTGCCGCAGCATCGACTGCAGCAGACCTTCGCGGACTTTCCAATCGATGGGGTTCACCGCCGCTGCCATGACGCGGATGAGCACGTCACCCGGCCCGACAAAAGGTGGCTCGACATCTTCCAACCGGAGCACGCCGGCATCGCCGTACTTATGAATTCGAATGGCCTTCATGTGATCTTGGCCTGACTGTTACAGTTGCCGCCGCGCCAGGCGGCGAACGAAATCGTGATCTCCGTCCAAAAAATCGTACGTGGGCAGGCGTTCGCGAAGCTCCCAGCGGATCTGCTCGAAGGCGTCGTTGCGCATCTCGCCGGCAAAGCCGTCCACACGATGGAATATCAGCAGAATGGGGGACCGTTTCGGGTACTGAAATTCGTAGCGCACGATCTCCGGACCGATCTCGGCGTCAATGCCCAATTCCTCGTTCAATTCGCGTCGCAAGGCTTCTTTCGGGTGCTCGTGCGCTTCGACCTTTCCGCCTGGAAATTCCCATTTGAGAGCGTGCCGGTCGTTAGCCCGGCGTTGCCCGATGAGAACCTGACCGTCGCGCTCGATGACGGCCGCCACTACCATCAACGTAGGTTTCGTCGTCATCGCCGCCTTACAATCATACTGAACTCCAGGCCATGTTCAGTGAACGGCTGCTCGATCATTTTCAGCATCCGCGGAATGCGCGCGATTTACCGGCGCCGGCGACAACCGTCGAAGTGTCAAACCCGGCGTGCGGCGACATCCTGCGACTCGCGGCGCGGATCGAATCTGGCGTGGTGGCCGACGCTGGTTATAAGTGCCGGGGATGCACGGCGTCGATCGCGGCCGGGTCGGCACTCACGGAGTTGATGGTAGGGTGCACGCGAAGCGACTTGATGGCGATCGACGCCGCGGCAGTTGAGCATGCGGTAGGCGGGTTGACTGCTGAAACTCGACACGCCGCTGTTTTGTGCGTCGATGCGGTGCGGGCGTTGGCGGGCAAGCTTCGTGCTGAGTAGAGGTGGCAGTTGGCAGAAGCCAGGCGCCAGTAGCCAGTCAGTCCAGCCGCCGGCGGGCGATCAGACGCGCGGTGACGTCTTCTGAGCATTCCACGATGTCCCAGTCGTCGAACCACGACCGGATCTCGCCCGGCTGCACCAGGAAGGCTGGGTTGGCAGGTGGCGGCACGAGCGGCAACTCGAGTGCGGCGATCCCGCCAGGGCGAATTCCAGCACGCAGAGCCGGCACGAGCGACCGCTGGAGGTAGTAGCAGTCGCAGATGAGATCGTACGAGCCGGGTGCGATTGAGAACTCGGCCGACTCCAGATCGGCAGTCACGCAATCAATGGGGAGACGTCGTGAAAGGGCAACTTTGCTGAGACGGTCGATCGCCACCCATGAGGCGTCCACCGCAGTCACATGCCAGCCGAGTTCGGCGAGATACAGCGCGTTGCGCCCGAGTCCACAGGCTAGGTCGAGGGCGTTGCCCGGCGGACGAAGCTTTGCCGCGCGCTGCACGATATCGCGGGGCGGCGCGATTGCGGCAGGGGCACCGGCATATCGAGCGTTCCAGTCGGGCATAAAGGAAAAGCCCACTGGCCGGGGAACGGCTAGTGGGCTGGTTGCTTGCGGGAAGAGGACAGACCTGTGCTTATTCCGTAGGACGGCGTTTCAACGTCGGACGCTCGTCTTCATCGCTACCCTTGGTGCCCTTTTTGTCGTCGCCATCGATCGTCGTGCCGGCGCCGGGCGCCTTGCGCAGCTTGGGACGGTTCAGATCCTTGTCGTCGATCTTGCGGCGGTTGTGCATCGCCATCAGCCTCGATTTGACGTCGTTGAACTCGGAGGTGGTCACGACGTACTCGGGCTTCGATTGCAGGATCTCCTGAATGTTCTTTTGAGCGTTCTTGATCCGGTCGTCGGTCATGGGGTGGGTGGAGAACACCTTCGCCATGGTGCCTGGTTTCTTCTTTTCGAGCGACTGGATCTTTTCGAAGAAGTCGACGAACGCAGTGGGATCGTAGCCGGATTTATACAGATACTCGAGCCCGAGCAGATCCGCTTCCGATTCGAAAGCGCGCGAGAAGGAGAGAAATCCGAGGGGGATCATGACGCTCGCAGCCTGGCGAATTCCGTAACCGGTCCAGCCGCCCATGAAGATCAGCGGGATGGAAGCGAGGTTCACCAACTGGCCGCGAGTGGCTTGACGTGTTCCGTGGCGGGCGGCGACGTGCGCGATCTCATGCGCCATCACGCCTGCAAGCTCAGCCTCCGACTCGGCTTTCATAATGAGGCCGGAGTTGACGAAGAAGAAGCCGCCTGGCAGGGCAAACGCATTCACTTCCTCGGCGTCAATCACCTTGATGGTAAACGGAACCTTCGCGTCGGAGTTGCGAACCAGATTCTGGCCGACCCGGTTGACGTACTCGGCAATGATGGGATCGTCGATGATGCGGGCTTGGCGCTCGATCTCCTGCGCGAGACCCTTGCCGAGCGCGATCTCCTTCTCGAGCGAGTAGAAATTTACGCCCTTGCCGACATCGCGATCGCCGATCGTCTCGGGATCTTTCTTCTTATCCTTGGCGAGCCCTGAGAACGGAACTGCAAGACTCAGAGCTAAAGTGAGACCCAGATTGGCACGGAACAAGCGGCGCATAGAACTCCTAATCGGTAGACGCTGCCCAGAATCGAGTATAAACCCTCTTTGAAGTGAACGTATAAATTTGATAATCGGTTTCACCTAAATGCGCTTGCGGGCCGGAGCCGCCCACTATGCTACCGTGAGCTTCGTGATGACCACCAACTCAGGCATCAAACCGTTATGGGAGCAGTACCGCTCCGCAGTCCCGGTCACCGCCAACCTGATCTACATGAACCACGCCGCCGTGGCGCCGCTGTGCCTGCCGGCCTCCGAAGCCATGCGGCACCTGGCCGATGATGCCTGCCAGTTCGGATCGCTACACTACGACCAGTGGCTGGAGGCCTACGCGCGGCTGCGCAAGGCTGCGGCACGGCTGATCGGCGCGGACTCGTCTGAAATCGCGGTGGTGAAGAACACGAGTGAAGGCATTGCCACGGTTGCGCTCGGCATGGCGTGGGCACCGGGCGACAGGCTGGTGTGTTTCCGGGAGGAGTTTCCGGCCAACTCGTTGCCGTGGCGGCGCCTGGAGCAGCAGGGTCTGCGGATCGAGTGGCTCTCGGTGACCGATCCGCTGGACCGCATCGACAAGGCGGCGACGGGTGCGCGGCTGCTCTCCATCAGTTTCGTTCAATTCCTGAGCGGCTACCGTGCGGACCTGGCGGCCATCGGAGAGATCTGCCGGCGCCGTGGCTGTTTTTATTTTGTCGACGCGATTCAGGGCCTGGGAGCCTTTCCACTGGACGTAGAGGCGATGCACATCGACGCTCTCGCCGCGGACGGTCACAAGTGGATGCTGGGCCCGGAAGGTTGCGGGATTTTGTACGTGCGCCGCGAACGGCAGGATGAGATCGAGCCGGTGGAGTTCGGCTGGACCAACGTGGCCGCGTTCAACGATTACGCTTCGCAGGACATGGCTCTGCGTCCCGATGCGGGGCGTTACGAGTGCGGGACGTTGAACACCATCGGGTGCTACGGGCTGGCGGCGTCGATCGAATTTATACTCTGGGTCGGGGTCGACCGGATAGCGCCGCACGTGCAGGCCATGGCAGACCGGATCGCGGAAGGCGCGGCGGAGAAGGTGGGCGAGGTGCTCGGGGCGCGGACGCCTGAAACGGGAGCGGGCATCGTGTCGTTTCGCAAGGCAGGTGTGGATTGCAGGCTGACGGCGCGGCGGTTGAAGGAGCGCGGCATCATCGTCGCGCCGCGGCAGGGCTGGGTGCGCGCATCCCCGCATTTCTATAACAGTCCGGACGATGTGGACGCGCTGATCGCCGAGCTGTGATGGAACTTGTGAGAGAAGCGGGGGCGCGGCTGCACTATTGTTTTAGGCCGCACAGCCATGCACGACTACGACACTGTAGTAAAGCTCATTTTTCACGACTGGCGCCCGGAAGCGGTGTTCGGTGCCGTTTCGGGCGCTGCTGAGTTGGATTGGGTGCCCGTCGGTTTGCCAGTTGCGTATAAGACGGAGGAGCGGCAGGCAGATCTGCTCGGCCACGCGCCGGACGGCACGCTCGTGCATATTGAGTTGCAAAGTACCAACGATGGCGACATGGCCCTGCGGATGGCCCGATACTACCTGGACATCTACGGCCGTTACGGGCAGATCCCGCGCCAAGCCGTGCTGTACATGGGCCAGGACCCGGTGAACATGACCACGGCGCTCGGCCCGTTCAGCTATAAAGCTGATCGACGTTCGCGAGTTGGACGGCGAGGGCCGGCTCGCAAGCCCCAGCATCGGCGATAATATGATTGCGATCCTGACGCGGTTGCGCGACCGGAAAGCGGCTGTGCGGCACGTGCTAGTCTCCTGTCCTCGATAATTCTTTACAACGTCTTACCTTGTCGAGGATGACGTCCGCAGATGCCTTCCAAACAAACGGCGTCGGTGCGCCATTCCAGTGGGCAAGCCACTGATAAATGGCCTTTTCGAGTTCATCGGC
>JBBQGC010000016.1:0-90915 GCA_038322705.1 Bryobacterales bacterium
ATCCGGCAGAACGCGACCGGCTGATTAACCAAGGCCATCTCTCCGAACTGGAGCGGCTCCCCCCGATGGAGGCGCTCCCGGTCTATTCCGCCTTCGTTCATCCCGCAGCTCCGATCGGAATCCCTGTGCTCGATCAGAAGCTCGATTCAACCGGCCGCGCCAACTTCAACCACACCGGGTACCTTCAAATCCACCGCATTTATACGCAGGACGCGAAACACCTCCTGCTACGGCATCCGGCCGCGTTCGGGAAGTCTCTGCTCACGGCCGTTTTCACGTATTTCCTTCCCACAGGCGATTTCCCATTCTTCGAGGAAAATCGCGGCCATATCCACACGCTGGATCGATGGGTCAACATTCTCGCCTTCGGCCAACTTCGTGAGGCCCCGCGCGTTGACTTGCGCGCGTTGTGGGCGGGGGGTGCGTCCATTTGGTCGTTTGTTCTATACACGGGGTCGTTCTTGATGTTCGGCTTGCCGGCCTTATTCGCCTACGGGTGTAAGACTCTGTGGACCGCTCTCAGGCAGCCGCGGTGGCGGACGCCGCAAAACGCTTTGCTCGCCTTCATGCTATTGAACATCGCCATGCTGACCACCGTGGTGACCCTGTTCTCGTCGTTTGAGAACAACCGCTATCGCCTGACCATCGATGGCTTCTTTGTGATACTGGCCGCGATGGCCGTGAAACCGTGGATTCCAAACAGGGCTCGGCGGTCACGCATGAATCGCGAGGTCTCAATACCCGAGCCAGAACGGGAGATGGCGGAAGTCAGTTAGCCGATGACAGCGTAGTCGATCGGAACAAGAGCAAAGGTGCCGGAGTCCGGTTGCCGAGCGCTGTGGTTGCGGATGTTTGACTCATGTGACTTAGTTGCGCGGGGTGAACTGCAGGCCGGAGATTGCGACTTCGTCGCTGGCTGGGATGACGAAGCCGAAGCGGCCGTCGGCGATGTCCTTGGCGGGCTGGCTATCCACAGTGATCCAACTGCCCGCGATTTTCATGCGGTGAATGATGCGGGTGGGCGTGATGTCAATTTGGACGGTATAAGTGTTCTCGTCGTCGCCGCCGCGGAGACGATCCTTTGAGCGGGCGCCGTCCGGTCCGCGGGCCTGGAACTTCTTTTTGTCGAGCTCGAATTGCGAATAACCCTCGCCGTCCTCGACGAACCAGCGCAGTTTACTGCCGCGGAACAGGCCACCTTTCTTGAGATGAGCGGTGAAGGTGATGGTGCCGGGTAGCGATCCGGAATGGAGCACGACGCGATCGCCGCCCTTGCGCACGTACTGATCGCCTTCTTTGGACCATCCTGCCCAACTCACGGTGGGCCGGGGCTTGGGGACGGGGGCAGGCGCGGGACGGGTTTCGCGGGCGAGCGCGATCTCGAGAGTCCTGGTCTCGCCCGCCGAGACGGTGGTGCGCTCGGTGCGGTCAACGAAGTCGGGCGCGCGGACGGTGAAGGTGTATGCGCCGGGATCGAGCTTGAGCGTAGTGTCGCGAGCGGTGTGCGGTTGCGCCTCGTCGTTCCGGCGATAGGTGAGGGTGGCGTTGGACGGTGAGATGACCAGGTGAACGAGCGCGGTGGAGGGCGCAAGCGCGAGATCTGCGCCGGGAATGACGAGCGATTCGCCCGGCTTGAGCGTGCGCACGATGCGCTTGGAGACGAAGCCTTCGCGACGCGCTTCGATGGTGTGTTCGCCGGGCGCGAGATTGGCCGCAGAGAGCGAACCGTCGGGACCGAGGCGGCCCAACATCGAATCGTCGAGCAGGATCTGAATGCCTGGGGCGGCATTGCGGATCTGCAGCGCGGCGAGCTTGGGAAGGGGCGTCAGGTGGAAGGCGAGCTTGGTCTCCTCGCCTTTTTTGACGAGCGTTGTCTGCTCGGCTTCGGGTTGAAAGCCGGCCTTGGCGACACGGACGCGCACGTCACCGATGGCGGGCAGGCGGAGCTCGCCACGGCGGGTTTTGCGCGCGTAGGGCTTTCCGTTCACGTATACGGTGACGTTCTCCTCGCCGGTGGTGACGACGAGCGTGCCGGTGTTGACGTCTGTTTTGAGAAATGCGGTGAGGGACGGGACCGCACCGAAGGACACCACGAGTTTGCGCTGTTCGGGACCGGAGCCGACGGTGAGCGTTTGATCGCCGGGCGGCACGTTATCGAGCACCAGGCCCTGCGGACCGGCATCACCACGCGGGGCACCGTTCAAAGCGACGGCGACGGGCGCTGCCGAGCTGCTGACGATCCTGGCGGTGTGACCGGAACTGGCGACGAGCACGGCGAACATATTCCTGGCCACCACCGGACCGGTGATGGTTGGGGCTTGGCCCGCGGCGGTTTCAAACGAGAAGCGCGCTTCGTTGTTGGCGGAGGAAAGGCGCAGCGTGTGTTTGCCGTTGGCCACACGGTCGAGCACGAGCTGGCCATCCTGGAGGTCGGCGGCGGGTTGGCCGTCCAGGATCGCTTTGCCGGCGGCGAGGTCGGTGTAGAGGCGCACCGTTTGGGTTTGCGAGACAAGGCTCAGGTTGACGTTGATGGGATTACCGGGCACGACGGTGACGCCGGTTGCGCTGGGATCGAATCCGTCGAGGGCAGCGGTGACCTGGTAGTTGCCGGGGGTGAGATCGACGCGGCAATCGGATTTGCAGCGGGTCTCGCCGTTGATTTGAATGGCGGCTCCGGCAGGAGTGGTGGCGATGTTGACGGGGACCGATCCGGCTGCAGTTTTTGCGCTCGATGCGGGTGGCGGGGCGGCGGCCGTGGCGGCGTTGGCGGCGGTTTGCGGTTGGCGCGGCATGTTGTGATTGCGCGCGATCTGAATGAGCACGACGAAGATGATGAGCCACGCCGCGATGCCGAGGCCGGCGCCGATCAGGATGGCGCGGCGGAGATTGAGCGGCTTGGGCGGCCGCACGCGTTGGGGAGGCGGGGGAGCAGGCAGTTCGACCACGACGACGCGCGAGGATTGCGGCGCGGAGCCGTTGGGCGGGGGCGCAGCCGGAGCGGGCTGCTTGAGCGCGAGCCCCTTGTCGATGATGTGCTGGCGCAATTCGGCGGCGGCGAGTTGGACGTCCAGGTCGCCATCGTTCTGGCGGGCAATCTCGGCCATGCGCTGGAAGATGGGTTTGAGACGCCCCAGTTCGGCGGCGTTCTCCAGTTCGGATTCGAGCTGTTTCAGTTCGTCGAGCGGGAGCATACAACGGCGCGCGAACGCCTACCGCAATTATATGGTGCGGTAAACTCGGCGAGTGGCCAAATCGATATTGCTGGCGATGGTTTTGGCGGCGGCGCTCAGCGCGCAGAGCCGGGTGAGCCTGATTCTGGTGAACGGAAAAATCTGGACGGGCAATCCGCAGCGGCCGGTTGCCGAAGCGGTGGCGTGTACGGGCGAGACGATCGCGGCGGTGGGTTCGAGCGCGGAGGTACGCAAGCTGGCGGGTGCGGGCACGCGCGTGGTCGATTTGGGAGGGCGGCTGGCGGTGCCTGGGTTCAACGATTCGCACGTGCATTTCTATACGGGCGGCAAAGAGCTGGCCGGGGTTCAATTGCGCGATGCGCGGACACAGGCCGAGTTTCGGGACCGCATCGCGAAGTTCGCGGGGAAGCTGGCGAGCGGGCGCTGGATCACCGGGGGCAATTGGGATCACGAGAACTGGACGCCGGCGAGGCTGCCGACGCGCGAGCTGGTGGATACGGCGGCGGCCGGGCACCCGGTGTTCGTCAGCCGGCTGGATGGGCATATGGCGCTGGCCAGCACGAGAGTGTTGCAACTGGCGGGGATCACGCGGGAGACGCCGGATCCGCCGGGGGGCACGATTGTGCGGGACCGGGACGGGAATCCGACAGGGGTTCTGAAAGATTCTGCGATGGACGCCGTATATCGCGTAATGCCCGCGGACAAACCCGCCGATATAAAAGATGGAATCAAGGCCGCGATGCGCTATGCGGGCGAACGCGGCGTGACGAGCGTGCAGGATATGTCGGCGTCGCCCGAGATACTGCGCGCCTACCAGGAGCTGCGGCGTAACGATGAACTGACGGTCCGGATCTATGCACACCAACCGTTGAGCACTTGGGCAAGATTCGCGGCGATCGGCGTGGAGGCGGGGCTGGGCGATCGCTGGCTGAAGATCGGAGGGCTGAAAGGATTTGCGGACGGAAGCCTCGGGTCGACGACGGCGCTGTTGTTTGAACCGTATCTGGATGCGCCGGAGACGTCCGGTCTGGCGAACTCGGAGATGATACCCGAGACGAAGATGCTCGAGAACATCACGCGTGCCGATGCGGCGGGGTTGCAGGTGGCCATACACGCAATTGGTGATAAGGCGAACCACCTGATTTTGGATATGTACGAACGTGCCGCGCAGCGCAACGGGCCGCGCGACCGGCGGTTCCGGATCGAGCACGCGCAGCATCTGCGGGCGGACGACATTCGCCGTTTCGGAGCGAATCGGGTGGTGGCGTCGATGCAGCCGTATCACGCGATCGATGATGGGCGGTGGGCCGAAAAGCGGATTGGACCGGAGCGGGCGCGAGGAACGTACGCCTTCCGATCGCTGCTGGATGCGGGCGCTGTGCTGGCGTTTGGGTCGGACTGGTTCGTGGCTCCGATGGATCCGCTGCTCGGGATCTACGCTGCAGTAACCCGGCGTACGCTGGATGACAAGCGGCCTGTGGGTTGGGTACCGGAACAGAAGATCGGCGTGGAGGAGGCGTTGAGTGCGTACACGTCAGGTTCGGCGTACGCCAGTTTCGATGAGAAGGTGAAGGGCCGGATCGAGGAGGGAAAGCTGGCTGACATAGCCGTGTTGTCGGCGGACATATTAAAGATCGATCCGGTGCGAATCCGGGAGACGAAGGTTCAGATGACGATTGTTGGGGGGCGGGTTGTGTACGAGAGAGGCGTTCGCTAACTCACTATCCGTCTGAAGCTTGAGACCCTTGCGGGCGCCGGGGAGGATTGCTTCAGGGGTCTTTTAAATGAGGTTAGTCTCGCTTTGGTGGGAGTTGCCTCCCCGGCTTAATTCCAATTCTAGGATATGGAATTCAGAAACGCAAGGATTATTTTCTTTGAAAATCAAGATTTGCGGACTTCGACTCCGGCCATCTGTTCTAAGACCTTGATAGTAGAGCAGAAATCTTCTTCTGAGAATCCCATGCTGGATGCGGCCTGGAAGATTTGCTGGGTCAATCCTGTTAACGGGAGGGGCACACCGATCCGCTTTCCAGAATCGAGAGCCATGCCGACGTCCTTATGCATCCACTTGGTGGAGAAGAGCGGGGTGAAGTTCCTGTCGAGAATGTAAGGTGCCTTAAACGAGATCAGACCGGTTTTGGCTGCACTGTTGTTGAGAATATCGAGCATCAACTCGGGCGCGATGCCGGCCTTGGTGCTGAGAACGATGCCCTCGTTGAAGGCGAGCATGATGTTGGCGAGTACGAGGTTCTGTGTGAGCTTGGCTTGGAGGCCCATGCCCGGGCCGCCGCAATAGTAGAACATCTTACCCATGGCCTCGAAGTAAGGCTTGGTGCGCTCGAATGCGGTCTGGTCGCCGCCGATCATGAAGGTGAGCGTGCCATTTTCGGCGCCGGGCTTCGAGCCGGTGCAGGGTGCATCCAGGAAGAAGGCGCCTTTCGCAGCGAACTGCTGGCCGATGGCGACGCTGGCCTCCGGCGAGATGGTGCTGCAATCGGCGACGACGGTTCCGTTTTTAGCGCCCTGGAGGAGTCCATTGTCGCCAACCGCGATCTGGCGCGACATTTCGGTGTCGCCGACGCAGTAAAAAACGCACTCAGAGGCGGTTGCAACTTCGTGCGGGGAGGCGCACGCGTGGGCCTTTCCGCCGCCGGCGAGCTGGCGGGCTTTGGAGGCGTCGTGGGACCAGAGCGCGACCTCGTGTCCTGCCTGAATCAGTTTTTGGGCCATGGGCATGCCCATGATGCCGAGACCGAGAAATCCGAGTTTTGCCATCTGTCCTGCCAGTTTATCAACCGGACAGCGGCGGAAGGAAATGCGATGCTCGCCGGGTTCAGGGTCGCGGCTCGGATGAGTACTGTTGAGAGGCGAGGAGCTTGAGCAGCACGAGGTCGGAAGGCTGAAACGCAAGCACGGCGGTGTGACGGACCTCGTCGTCGCCGGGCATCACCCGCTCCCGGATGAGCGCGCGCAGGTATTCGAGCGGCACTCCCAACTCGCGGGCAACTTCAATCTCGGTGTAATGCGATTTGACCGGCTTGGAGGAGGGCATGGATTTTCGTGTCAATGTCATTGTACGGAGTGAGGCGGGGGAGGCCCAATCGGGCGTTGTTCTTAATTCCACGGCCGGTTAGCCTCAGTACCCGGAGAGCGTAGAATCAGGTCAGGAGATCAACCGATGCCCGATACTAAGACCGGCCTTCGTCCACCGACGCAAGTGCTGACACGTGGTTTCGATCCGAAGCTATCCGTGGGATCCGCGCGGCCCGCAGTGTTCCGCAGCTCGACGTACGTTTTCTCGAGCCCGGAGGCGGCAGAGCGCGCGTTCGACCTGATGGCTGGCCGCGCAAAACCAGAGGACGGCGAGCAAGTCGACCTGGTGTATTCGAGATTCAATCATCCGAACGCGGAGATTCTGGAGGACCAGATCGTTCCGCTCGAACGCGGCGCCCGCTCGGCGCTGGTGTTCAATTCCGGGATGGCCGCGATCATGACAGCGATGATGACGTTCCTGCGGCCGGGTTCGACCATCATCTATACTGTCCCGATTTATGGGGGCACGCAACACCTGATTCAGGATTTCCTGTCGATCTGGGGCGTGAACGGAGTAGCAGTGCCGGCCGGGGCGGGCGCGGCGCTGGATGATGCGATCCGCTCGGTTGGGAATGCCGCGATCGTGCTGGTGGAGACGCCGGCGAATCCCACGCTGACGATGACGGATATCCGGCGCGTAGTGAATACGGTGCGGTCGCTCGCGGCAGTGAACGGCCACGGGCGTCCGCTGGTGATGATCGACAACACGCTGCATGGTCCGGCATTTCAGCATCCGCTGGAGATTGGCGCGGACGTGGTGCTGTACTCGGCGACGAAGTATTTGTCGGGCTTGAGCGATATGATCGGCGGCGTGGCGCTGGCAGCGGATCCGGAGATCGTGCGGGCGATGCGGCCCAAACGGAGCCTGTTCGGAAACATTTTGCAGCCCGACGAGTGCTGGATGCTGGACGGGCGGCTGTCGACCGTGTCGTTGCGGATGAATCGCGCGAGCAAGAACGCGCAGCATATTGCCGAGGCGTTGGCGAAGCATCCGAAGGTAGAGCGGATGATCTATCCGACGCTCTTCGCCGATCCGGAACAGATCGCGATCTTTGAGGCGCAATGCGATTTTCCGGGAGCGATGTTCTCGATGGAAATCCGCGGCGGCAAAGCGGGAGCGTTCGAGTTTCTGCGGCACTTGAAGATCGGGCGGAACGCGGTGTCTCTGGGTGGCGTTGAGACGCTGGTGTGCCATCCCAAGACGACGACGCATTCGGGATTTACGGAGCAGGAGTTCAGAGATGCGGGCGTGACCGACGGGCTGGTGCGGGCGTCGATTGGGATCGAGGACTGGCGCGATCTGCTGGCGGATTTCGAGCACGCGCTGGAGACCGTTTAGGCGCGCGCCCGCAGAAGTACGGTGATGAAGGAGGCGATCGAGCGAGGCTGGCGGTAGAATCTTGCTCATGGACGGGCGCATTATTGCCAGTGATCTGGAGACGATGAGCGGGACGCCGGTGTTCCGAGGCACGCGCGTTCCGCTCCAGAACCTGATTGACTATCTTAAGGGTGGTTCCTCGATTGAGGAGTTCCTGGACGACTTTCCCACGGTGAGCAGAGAGGATGCGCTCGCGATCCTCGAGCAAGCAAAGGAACTCATCCTCGCTCAGGTCGCGTGAGAGTTCTGCTCGACGAATGCCTGCCGCGCGCCTATTTTTCGCGAAAGCGCCGGATTTCCTCGATTTCGTCCTGGCTTAGGCGGAAATCGAGTGCGCCAATCACTCCTGAGGTCTGCTCGGCGGAACGCATGCCGACGATGGCGGCTGTGACCGCGGGATGACGCAAGGTCCAGGCGATCGCGACCTCACCGGCGGTGCGGCCGTGGCGCGCGCCAATCTGTTTGCACAGCTCAGCGAGGCGTAGATTACGGCTGAGCGCGGGTTCCTGGAATGCAGCGGCGCGTTTGCGGAAGTCGTCTTCGGGGAACTTGGCGACGCGCTCGGGCGTCATGGCGCCGGTCAGGAGCCCGCTCTTCATCGGCGAATACACGATCACCCCGATACCATGCTGCTGGCAATAGGGCAGGATCTCGTCTTCGATCTCAGGCGAGATCATCGAGTATGGCGGCTGCACGGATGTGATGGGCGCAACGGCCCGGCATCGCTCCATCTGCGCGACATTGAAGTTGGACAGGCCGATCCACCGGACCTTACCCTGGCGTTGAAGCCCGGCCATCGCGGTCCAGCCCTCTTCGATATCTTCCTCGGGTTGCGGCCAGTGGATCTGATAGAGGTCGATCACATCCAGCTTTAAGCGGCGGAGCGAATTCTCGCACTCCTGGCGCACCGACCCGGCTTTGAGGCGTCCGCCGATCTGGCCTTTGTCATCCCACACGCGCTCGCACTTCGTAAAAACGTACGGGCGTTTCGAAGTTCCGGCCAGGGCGCGGGCGACAACCTCCTCGGAGTGGCCCAGGCCGTACACGGCGGCGGTGTCGATCCAGTTCACTCCGCGATCAAGCGCCGAGTGAATGGCGGCGATGGATTCGTCGTCGTCCTGCGGACCCCAACCGAATTGCCAGCCGCCACCGCCCATGGCCCAGGCGCCGACGCCGATGGGCGTCAGATTCATCCCACTGTTACCAAGCTGCTTCAGGTTCATCGCCTTCTGGACGCCAGCCCTGGAACAATGTTCCAAGCTGGAGGTAGAACGTGCCGTTTCGGGACGTAGAAGATTCCATTTCGGCAGGGGCGGGCGGGATTAGCTGTTGAAACTTAAGGGCTTCAGAATTGGCATGAGGAGTGCTCCTAAAAAGAGCGTGAAGAAAACGCTGGTAGCTCGAGGAAATCAGGCTGCTCCGCTAACAAACCCGCAAATACTCACTTCAAAGTAAGAACCCAAGATACGACCCACCATAAATCCCTGCCCAGCCGGTTTCCTCGACGCGCCGCACTTCTGCGGCGCTCGACGTTTTTAGGGGCACTACATGACTCTACGTAGCAGGTTATTGTAAGCCTCGTGCGATCCTATCCAAGCCCAGTAAAATCCTTCGGAATCGCGGTAGCCGATAACTCGATGCGATCGCCCGACGCGCCGGTCCACACATCTCCGACTTGCTTTAAGCCCAGCGAAGGATGGAATGGGTCGTTTCGGAACAGTTCATACTGCTTGTCGGCCAGGCGCTGCACTTCTAAGGGCAAACGCCCGTATAACTCCCAGAACCGAGGTGATGCGAAGGATCGAAAGCTCACGATCGTTCGGATGTTTTAGGGCTTCTCAGGCCGACTTTGCTCAAATGGACGAAACCCGCCCGAGCGCGCCGCCTGTTTGAAAGTCTCAATCAACTCGATGCCTGGGCCACCCGGCGAGAAATCGCGTTCGATTTCGGCATCCCATTCCGCCTGCTCCTGATCGGCGAACCACGCGGCAAGCTCAGCCTGCTTGTCATTGGGGAGTTTTTGGATGGCGGCTTGGATCTCCGAAACGTCCATATGCTTATGCTAACTCTCTCGCGTGGAGTGATGCTTAGTCTTACCAAACCCGGCAAACGGATTTGCGCACCATCGGCTGACCCGCCTTACACGAGAACGCTTCGGCGAACTCGGGCAGATTCGAAACCACTCCATTGATCCGGTATTCGCCGGGGGAGTGCGGATCCACCATCGCCGTCGCGCGTTTGCTTTCCGGACGCTCGTCTTCGCAGGCCCATTGCGCCATGCCGACGAAGAAACGCTGGTCGGGCGTGAGGTTATCCCTGGGCTCCAGGCGCTGGCCTTCGGTCGCATGCTTCCAGGCCATATAGGCCAGCAACGTTCCACCGATGTCGGCAACGTCCTCGCCCAGCGTGAGGCGGCTGTTGATGCGAATGTCGTCGATCACCTTGTATTGGCCGTATTGCTCGACCACGCACTCGGAGCGCTTGGAGAACTGGGCCGCGTCCTGCTTGGTCCACCAATCGGTCAGATTCCCGCGCGCGTCGAACTGCCGGCCTTCATCGTCGAAGCCATGCGTCAATTCGTGGCCGATGGTTGACCCGGTATTGCCGTAGTTGGGCGCGTCATCGAGTTTCGGGTCGAACAGGGGCGGCTGCAGAACGCCGGCTGGGAAGTTAATGTCATTCATCTGCGCGTTGTAGTAGGCGTTCACGGTGGGCGGACTCATGCCCCACTCGCCACGATCGACGGGTTTGCCGATTTTCGCCAGGTCGCGGCGCGTCTCGAACCTGGCTGCGCGCTCGACGTTGGCTAGAAATGAACCGGGCTCTATTTCGAGCGAACTGTAATCGCGCCACTTATCGGGGTAGCCGATCTTGTTCACCATCGCGTGCAACTTCTCGAGCGCGCGCTGCTTGGTGGCATCGCTCATCCACGTGATCTGGTGCAGATCGGTTTCCATGGCCCTCTCGATCTCGCGAGTCATGGTGAGCGCGCTCGCTTTGGTGCCGGCCTCGAACGTCTTGGAGACGAACACCTGGCCAAGCGCCTCGCCCAGGTCGCGATCGACATAGCGGACACAGCGCTTCCAGCGGGGTTGCATCTGTTTGACGCCGCGGAGGAAGGCTCCATAGAACTGGAAGTTGGCCTTCTCGAAACCGGAGGATAGATACGGCGCCGCCGCGTGTACCGCGTGCCAGCGAAGATAGGTCTTCCAGGCGGCGATATTACGCGAGCTCAGTTGCGCCTGCACCTGCTTGAAAAAGGCGGGCTCGGTGACGTTTAACTCCTTGGCATCGGGGAGGCCGGAGTCCGTCAGGTAGCGATTCCAATCGAAGGCCGGAGTGAGGGCGGCCAACTGCGCCCGCGTCATCTTGTGAAACAGCTTGTAGGGATCGCGTTTCTCGACGCGGGTCAGCGATGCTTTGGCCAGCGCGGTCTCAATGTCCATCACGGTTTGGGCGCCCGCCTTGGCCGTGGTCCGGCTATCGCCCAGTAGTTCGAACATCTGCTCGACGTGTTCCAGATACTTGGCGCGGATCTCGATCGAACGCGGATCCGTCTTGGTGTAGTAATCGCGGTCGGGGAGGCCGAGACCGCCACCGCTGAGGAACGCGATGACACGGGTGGAATCGCCGAAATCCTGATTGGAGCCGAAGCCGAACAGGAATCCATCGCCGCTGGTTTCGGCGTGGAATTTGGCAAGCAATGGAGGGAGCCCGGCTGTGGATTTCAGGGCCGCGATTCCGTCCAGTTCCGCGCGCAGCGGACCAAGACCGGCCTTTTCGATGGCCGCCTCGTCGATGCACGAGCCGAAGTAGTCGCCGATTTTTTGTTGCGCGGTGGACCGCTGGCTGGAGGGTTTGGCTGCTTCTTCAAGAATGCCCCAGAGGAAGCGCTGGTTGTCGTCGGTCACCTTGGCGTAGACGCTCCAGCGGGCCTGGTCAGCGGGGATCGGGTTGTTCCTGATCCAGCCGCCGCAGGAGTAAAGATAGAAGTCGGAGCAGGGATCGACGGAGCGATCCATGGCGGCGGGATCCAGGCTTGGAGTGTATGGCAGGGTGGTGAGCGGACGTTCGGCCGTGGTGGGCGGAGCGGTCTGAGCGGCTAGCGGGACGACGGCAGCCAACAACCATAGGCTGAAGCGGGCATAAGGCATGATGGTACAGATGCCCGAGCACGGAGTGCAGTTACTTGATTTGGCGCTATTTCGGCAACTTACCGGCCGCGCGCGCGAGTCGCCCCGGTTGCGGACCAACCATAATTTCCACTCGGGTATGGAGGACAATCCGCACCGTTTCCTGAATGTGCTGATTCGAGGTACCTACATCGCGCCGCACCGGCATCTGGATCCGCCAAAAGCGGAATCGTTCCTGGTGCTGGAAGGCGAGATCGCGTTTTTCACCTTCGATGACGGGGGCGCGGCCGTTAGCCGGCATATTCTGGGCGGCGAAACCGTGGGAATCGATATCGCGCCGGGGATTTGGCACACGCTGGCGGTACTCAGCGATCACGCGGTTTGTTATGAGGTGAAGCCCGGGCCTTACTGCGCGGCCAACGATAAGGACTTTGCAGCGTGGGCGCCGCGGGAGGGCGATCCTGCCGCGAAGGCTTATCTCGAGCGGTTGATCGCCATGCCGCCGCGGCGCACCATCTCCGTGGATACGCCGTAGGCCGTGTGCGCGATCGCGGAGAACAGATGCATGCGCACGGGTACTCGCCTGGCGACCGGGCGGGTCCTGTGGCTGATAATCCAATCTCGTCCATTAATTAATATCCATGCCGCCAAACCGAACCCTGTTCCCGCCGCCCAGGAGAGCTGTGGAAATCGCGCCGCTGCGCCACCATAGATCACGCCCATGATCAGACTTTGCCGGTCTCGGGAGCGGACACTTTCATGAAACCTCCTCGCGCGAATTCGGAATAATCTGGATTCAAGATACGCGACCTGAATGCCGATGGGGTAAGTATGATCGAATGCGGGCCTAAGTCCCGTTGGCTGTGCTACACTCGACGGTTCCTCCTCCGCTCGAGCAGTAACCACATGAATTCCACTTTCATACACCAGCAATTCATTCGTGTCCTGATTTGCCTGGGCGCAATCAGCGGGATCGCCGCGGCCCAGCCGTCAATCGCCGTGCTCTCCGGCACCGAGAGTGGCACTGCATTCTACTCAACGAGCAACCTGGCGCCTGTATTCTCGGTAAGCGGTTTACCGGCGGGCAGTTACCAGTTTTTACCCGAACCGGACGGATCGAAATATTATGTTGTAGCGGGCGCTCCGGGTTTAACCAAACTCGATCGCAATTTGAGCAATCCCGTTCAGGTTCTCGGAAATCTAGGTAGTTCGCCGCGGAGCGTGACGATGAGCCCGGATGGGCGCCGGCTCTTCGCTATCGCCGACAACCGGGCCTACTTCATCGACACAGGGACGGACAGCGTCATTGGGAGTTCTGTAAACCTCACCGGGAATCCGGTGGACGTCGCCTTCAGCCATGATGGGCAAACCGCCTTCGTGTTGAGCGATGGCAGTTTCACGGCCTTCGTTATGCGAGTGGATCTATCCGGCAACGCAATCCCGGCGAGCATCAGCCTGCCGATCAGCGGAAGCCCGACTGGAATCGCCGTGGCGCCGAGCGGCTTGGTATACGTGAGCGCTCCGAATGCGGTGTTCGAGATCAATCCACGAACCATGGCCGTTACGCCGGGACCGAATCCTCTGAGCGCGGCCACGATTCCGGTCAACGGAACACCGGGTAAGCTGCAGTTTACGAGCGACTCCGCGATCGGCGTGGCGCTGAACCTTACTCCGGCGAGCGGACCGGTGATCCTGTTCTACTTGAATGCCGGGGTAGCGCAACCTTCCCGGAGCGCCTCCTTGCGCGGCACGTTGGACCAGTTGTTCGTGCCCTCGTCCAGCCGAATCTTCGCGCATTCGACGGAGAACGTGCTCTACGAATTCAACCCGTATGGCGGTTTAGATGTCAGCCCGGCGGTGTCAGGACTGCCCGCGGATGCACGCGTGATTTCGCTTGTGCCATCCAATGAATCGGATGCTGCGTCGCTGTTCCTGATTGCGGTATTGGGCGGATCAGCGTCGCTGTACAAGATCGATCTGGCGACGAATGCGGTGCTGGCGCGAGTGCCGCTATCCGATGCTGGAGCGAGCCAGGTGCTCGTGTTCGCATCGCCCAATCCGTCGACCGGGGGGCTGTATATGGACGGGATCGGGACGGCTCAGAACATCGCCCCAGGTGCCACCTCGTTGCCGCTCGTAGCGCGGGTGCTGGATATCAATGGCGTGCCCGTATACAACTCGGCGGTGACGTTCACGTCGCTGTGCCCTGGGATTACTCTGAGTAGCAATCGCGCGGTTACCAACGCGATGGGCTTGGCCGAAGTGTATGCAACAGCGGGAACGAGTCCGGGAATCTATCGCGTGCAGGCGTCGATTCCTGGCGGCGCAGGAGGCGGAGTCGCTTACACGGTTTCGATTCCAGGCGCGGCGGTTGCGGGCGGCTGCTTCGACGCGAATACCGACTCAATTTCCATCGCAGGCGGAAACGGGCAGATTGTATCCGCGCAGCAGGTCAGCCAGCAATTGATGATGGTAGCGGTGAAGGACGCCGATGGACGGCCCATCGCGAACCAGCAGGTTACGTTCGCGGTCGTGCAAGGTTCAGGGACTTTGTTGTGTCCCACCATCGGCGATTTATTCCCGTATCTCCCCACGGGCTCCTGTGGGCGTACTGTGTTCGAAGGGATCGCGGTGATGACGGACGCGACGGGGCGGGCCGGAGTGAAATTTCTCTCTACTTCCGTAGATCAGGGGCAGTCGTTTACACAGGCAGTAGTGAACGCTTCGACCAACCAGGGCTTCGTGAACTTCGTGATGACGACCGTGGCTGTGGCGCGGGCGAACGGCAACCTTGCTTCCCTTCCCGAGGTGGACCTGGTTAGCCCGCAACCCGAGAGCACTCCGCCGTTCACCGGAGTTAGCGTGATCCGGGGCTCTACCGGGCAGACCATCCCCGGAGCTCTTCGGTTCCGCATCGCCCCGGCGGACGGGCAGCAGCAGGGAATGCCGCTGGCGGGTGTCGCCGTCAATGTCTCGGGATCGGGGGATCCGAAAACGACTCCATCGGCGACCTGCGCCGGGGGCTCGGCTCTGTCGGATGCGACGGGTCTGGCGTCCTGTGATCTCGTTTTGGGACCCGTGGCCGGAACCGCTCCGCTGGTGGTGAACATCGGTGGCGCGATCTACTATTCGACGTTCGCGGTGGTGGTCACGCCGGGAGCGCCCTTCAACATCCGGGTGCTGCAAGGCGACAATCAATCGGGCACACCGGGCCAGGCGCTGGTGCTGAGAGCCCAGATTCTCGAGGCTAGCGGAAACGCCGCGCCGAATGTTCCCGTAACGTGGTCGATCCTGCAGGGGACGGGAACGCTGAGCGCGTCGTCACAGCAAAGTGAAACGCGTTTCGGAGATGTTCAAAGCACCTTGACGCTGGGCTTGAAGCCAGGACCGGTGGTCGTAGCATTAACCGCTGGATCCGGATCCACGGCAACGCAGGCGAGATTTTCGATCAACATAAATCCGCCCCTCGGGACTGGGGCGGGTCTGGTCGCGAGCCTCACCGCTGTATCGGGAGGCGGGCAAGTAACCGCGCCAGGGCAGTCGTTTGCTTCCCCACTCATGGTGCAGGTCAGTGACGCGAGCGGGCAGCCGGTTGCGGGCCTGGCGGTGTCATTCAATGTAGCGTCCGGATCGGCAACGCTCGGCTCGCCGGCGGCGATCACCGACGCTCGCGGGAATGCCGGGACGACAGTGACCGCCGGTGCGGGGGGTGGCCCCATCCTGGTCACCGCGTCGGCCGGCAATCTATCGACGCAGTTCTCGTTGACGTCCCGCGGACCGTCGATCGCCATTGACGCCGGGGCATTTCGAAATGCGGCCAGTAACGTGTCGGGTCTCGCTCCGTGCGCCGTTGCGACCGTGTCCGGAACGGGCTTGGCCACGGGCATCGTGGGCACTGTTCAGAGCAACGCGCCCGACGGAACGCTTCCGCTCAGCTTTGCAGGGGTCAGTCTGACCGTGAATGGGATACGAGCCCCGATACTGGCGTTGTCGAACAACGGGCAGGGCTCGGAATCCGCTACGTTCCAGACGCCGTGCGAGGCGGCTTCCGGTGCCGCGACGATTGTGGTGAGCGTCAATGCCGCAAGCACGACCATATCGAACGTCCCGGTGAGTGCCTTGCAGCCCGGCATTTTCGAGGTGGCCTACGATGGCCGGAGACAGGCCGCCTTAACGCGCTCGGCCGACGGGATCTCGATTGGACCAGGCAACCCCGCCCATCCTGGTGACCGGTTGGAAATGTTCGTCACGGGCATCGGCCAGACCGCGCCACCGATCATCACCGGGCGGCCTGGCACGGGAGGTCAGACGCTGAACCGTCAAGTGACGGTTCTGGTGAATAACACCGTAGTGCCGGTGATCACGACGGAATATTTAGCTGGAACGGTCGGCGTATACTCGATCACTTTCGATCTGCCCGCAGGCCTCACGGGCCCATATCAGACGTTGAGCCTGTCTGTTACGGATCCGAGTGATCCTGCTGCGGCACCAGTGGCGGCGCAAGATTCGGCGATTCCGATCGGTTGATTAATCGACGAGCGTCTCCGTCTGGGCTTTCGCTTTGCGCACGGTGATCTCGCCCGTTCCGACCCGCAACTGCAAGCGGTGCGGCGGGGTGCCATCATCGGCCCGCTCCGGTCGGTTCGAGGAGCACCACTCGGAGTTCACGCCACCAAAGCGAGCCCGCGCATCAATTGCGTACCGTTCTGTCTCGGGAAGACTCAGTTCAATGTCGCCGAGCCGATTGCTCAGCACCATGCTGGCCCGGACGTCGTTGACTTTCAGCGCACCCGAGTCCTGACTTACCACCAGGCGCGTCTCGCGCGGAACGTGGATCCGGTATTTGAGTTGCACACTCGAGCGGCCCCCGAGCGGATGCAGCACGCTGTGCGAAGGAAACTCGGTGCGAATCACGACGTGATCGTTACCGACCTGGTGAGCGGTAACGAGCACCTGATCGAGACCCTCGGACACGCGTTCGATGTCGGACGGCGCGAATCGCTTCCGCGTCGATTTGGTCACCATGATCTCGATCTGCGGCTGATCCCAACCGGAGATCTCAACCAAGCCCGTCGAGTCCTTGACCTCTAACAGCCCGCCTGATGGAAAAATCGTCTGCTGGGTATCGACGACCTCAGCGGGCGCCATCACGACGTTGGTGCGGGCCAGAACGGTGGCTGCCGCGACGGTTGTAAGGATCAGAACAGTGGCTGAGCGTCCCATGTAACTCGCCTCCAGTGCCCGTTGAGCAGGCAAGCCGGACGCCAATGCTCCTGCCCAGTGAAATCATCGGTTTGCGAGTTTGCGGCTGAGGCGCGGTGTGCGGATGTGGGACAACGGGTCACACGCGCGGCCCGGCCCCGAACACGCGGCCGGCGCGTACCCAGCGCGAAGCCCGCACGGCACTCAGTTGCGCCTCGGCTTGCTCCCACTTCGACTGAAGCTCCAGCGCCCAACGGGTCCTCTCGTCGAGCTCCGCATCTGAAGCATCGAGCAGTGCCACAGCGCGGCCGAGCTGTCCGCGAAAATTCTCGACCTCGGCCGACAGGCGGCGCTCGGTTTCGAGGGCCCACTCCGTCTTCGCATTGTTCTCGGCCTCGAGCTCGGCCAATCGCTCCGCGTAGTGCCGGCTATCGGCGGCGTAGGCGTCCTGCAACTCCACGATGCGCTGCTGCGCGGCTTTCCACTCCTGCTCGATGCCGAGCGCCCAGCGGTTCTGCTGCTCGAGATGATCCTTCTGGGCCGCTAGCGCAATCAGAAGTTCGCCGCGCTCGCCGCGAGTCTCCTCGAGCCAGCGCGCGTTCAATTCGAGCTCGGCCTGGAGTTTGGCGATGTGCTGCTCGCGCTCGCGCAGTACATTGGCGGCGCGAGGCACATAAACGAAGGAAGGCAACCCGGCAAGAGGCGCATCCGAACAGACACCGATGAAGAAATGCGCCTGGCTCGCGTCACCACCGCTAGACTCGATCCGCCCGGACGCCGCCGAGAAGGTCTTTGCAGGATAAAAGACGAAAGCCTCCGAACGGTTTTGCAGCACGATGCGGACTGCGGGGAACGCCGTTTCCAATTCGCTCTGAAACTCTGCGGCGGTGAACTCGCGGACGTGGAACGGATTCTGCCCTTTCTCACCGCGCGACTCGGCGTAGTATTCGCGGTTGGGCGTGGAGACGAGCAGAACGCCGCCGGGGGCAAGCACCCGCCGCGCCTCGCGGATGAGGCCGGCCTGGTCTTCCAGATGTTCGATCACCTCGAAGGCGGTGACCAGGTCGAACGCTCCGTCCGCAAACGGGAGCGCGGTGGCTGAGGCGGCAGCGAGACGCAAGCGCGCGGCGGGATCCTGAGTGCGAGCATATTGGACAGCCTCCAATGAGATATCGACGCCGGTTACCGAACGCGCATCGCGGCTCAGGGCGGCAGCTCCGTAGCCCGACCCGCAACCGGCGTCCAGCACGCGCTTGCCGGGGGAAAAGAGCGCTGCAAAGGCGTAGCGGGCGACGTGCTCATTCCACAGGTCGGTCTCTACTTTGCCGGGGATAACCCGCTCGCCAGTGAACTCAATCATTTGGACACCGCATACGCGCATTCAACTTGACTAGGCAATGCAACCCAGCCGGGACGCGAGATCACTTGCTTGCGTGCGTGGCTCTGAAGCGGGCGCGAGATCACTTGCTTACGCGCGTGGCTCTGAAGCGACCGCGAGATCACTTGCTTGCGCGCGTAGCTCTGAAGCGACAGAATTTTGAGCCAAACGGTCGATTCAATCAATGGACACCGCCGCGGGCTGCGGATTTCCCAGACGCGCGTTCAACTCGACCCGGCACCGCAAATGGAGGTGTCCATAAATAGGCTCGGCGGTACGCATCATGTGCAGGGCGATGGCGTTGTCCACCCAATCGCAGATCGAGTACTGATCCAGCGTTCCGTCGGCGATCGCAGGTGAGAAAGAGAAGGTCGAGGCGTACAGGGCTGGTAACTCGAGGTGGAAATCGACCGTATAGACATCTCCGGCCAGCATCGGCGGAAGCTGGAATCCTTCGCGGCTCGTGTTGGTACCGGCGAAATCCATGCCGAGGTGGTTGCGCAGCATGAAGCCGACGATCGGCTGGCGCAATTCACGCTTGGCCCGCGCGCTGATGCGGACCACGATGCTGCTCTCGGGCTCGAGCGCGGGAACCGGCTGACCGGCGCCATCCAGAATCTCGATGCCGAGCAGTTCGGCGCGGCCATCGCCGAAACGGTTGTCCACATTCGGCAGGTGAGTAGCTACCTCGGGCGCCACGCCGGGGGCGGAGAGACGCGGCTCCTCGTCGGGTTGATGCGCGAGATACTCGGAGTCCTTGTGGGCCATGGCGGCGAGGTAGCGCGTCACCACGCGATCCACGTCGCCGATCTCTTTCATCTCGCCGTGGTCCAGCCAGAGGGCCCGATCGCCGAGCGCCTTCACGTCGCCGGTTGCGTGCGAGACGAACAGAATGGTCACGCCGCGGGCGCGAAGCTCATGAACCTTGCGCATGCAGCGCTGGCGGAAATAGATGTCGCCAACCGCGAGGGCCTCATCCACCAGCAGAATCTCGGGGTCGACGTGAATCGCGACGGCGAAGGCCAGCCGCACGATCATGCCGCTCGAGTAGGTTTTGACGGGCTGGTGGATAAAATCGCCGATCTCGGCGAAGGCGGTGATCTCGCGATATTTCACGTCCATCTCTCGCGCCGAGAACCCGAGGATCGCGCCGTTCAGATAGACGTTGTCGCGGCCCGAGAACTCCGGGTTGAAGCCGGAACCCAACTCCAGGAGGGCCGAGACGCGGCCCTTCACCGAGATGGAGCCCGTGGTGGGCTGCATGATTCCCGCTACCAGTTGCAGCAGCGTGCTTTTGCCGCAACCGTTCTCGCCGACGATGCAGAACGTCTCACCGGGCCGCACTTCGAGCGAGATGTCGCGCAGGGCCCAGAAGTCGCGATGAAAGCGGCGGCGGTTGAAAGTGAGCAGCTCTTTCAGGCGGTCGCCGGGCGATTGATAGATCGAGTAGCTCTTGGAAACGCCGCTAAACTCGATGGCTGCCACAACTGCAAATCTAAAGGACGCCTCGAGGGGGTGTCAAATCACCGGCCCCTACGCGCGGTGGATCGGGCTGACGCGCTCTTCGAGCCGGTTGATCTCGCTCTTCAACAGATCAATCACGTCATCGAAGCGCCGGTTCATGTCGGCTCTCAAATCCTCCCAGCGCTTGTCGGAGGCATTGAATCGCGCCTCCATGTAATTGCGACTCCGTCAGGCGGGACGAATTATGGAAAATCCCGATTACAACTGTGAGCGAGATGAGTAGCGCAGGCCCCCATCCCAAAACTACGGCATTCATGTAATCCGTTGCGGCTCAACTGAACCAGACCGTACTTCCCGCCAGCCGGGTCTTGCTATATAATTCAGACAACCGGATATTGCGGTAACGGACTCCGCCCTGGCGGCGGATCCGGAAACCAGTCCAAGGGGTTCTACGAATGAACTTGAAACGCTCCATATGCGCCACGTTGGCGTTTTTCATTATTTTTGGGACGTTCGCAGCTGCCCAAGCTGTTAACGGCACTCTCGTCGGCACCATCACCGATTCAACCGCGGCTTCGGTGCCGAATTCCAAAGTCACGGTTACGGAAACCAACACCGGGGTCAGCCGCTCGGCGACGACGAACGAGAGCGGAAACTACTCGTTCCCGGATCTGCCACCTGGCACTTATATGGTCGCGGTCGAACAGACCGGATTCAAGAAGACCACCCGCAGCGGAGTCGACGTTCTGGTGAACACGTCCATTCGCGTCGATTTAACTCTTACGCCCGGCGCGGTCAGCGAATCCGTCGACGTCACGGCCGAAGTTCCGATGCTGCAAACCGACCGGTCCGATACCGGGCGCAAGATCGAAACCAAAACCATCGAAGACCTTCCGATGGGTGGCAGCCATAATTTCCAAAGCTTGAGTATTCTGGTTCCGGGCGCCGCACGGCCCGAAGGCCAGCACTCGGCGTTCTTCAACCCGCAAGTCAGCCTGGCGACGCGCTTCAACGGACAGTCCCGCCTGGCCAATAATCTTCAACTCGAAGGCGTCGACGACAACCAGCGCACGGGCTTGTTGCAGGTTTTGATTCCGCCCCAGGAAGCGATTCAAACCGTCGATATTTCGACCAGCAACTTCGATGCGGAACTCGGCCGCGCTACCGGCGGAGCCATCAACGTCATTATCAAATCCGGCACCAACCAGTTTCACGGTTCGGCGTACGAATCGAACCGCGTCAGCGCGCTCGCCGCTCGCAACTGGTACGATCCTGCCCGGAGCCATTACACCTACAACTATTTCGGCGCTACCATCGGCGGTCCGATCATCAAAAACAGAACGTTTTTCTTCGGCGACTATCTACGGATCGAGGATCACAGCGCCAATAACGACCGTTTGACCGTGCCGACCGCGGATCAGCGCACGGGCAACCTGAGCGCGTTTTCGCAGCCCATCTACGATCCGGCCACGGGAGATCCGGCTACAGGCGCGGGGCGCACTCCGTTTCCCGGCAATATCATTCCGTTGAACCGCATCAACCCGATTTCAGCCAAGATCCTGAGTGTCATCCCGCAGCCCAACCTGGGCGCTCCGGGCGCGTTGACGCAGAACTACTTTATCAATAGCCCGTTCTTCCGCAACACCGACCAGTACGATATCAAGGGCGATCACAACCAGAGCGAGAAGGACCGCTTCTCGGTTCGCTACAGCTATTCCCGTCCGGTTACCACCGACGCATCGGTGTACGGCATTTACGGCGGTCCGCGCGGAGTCGGCGGGTCGGGTTTTGAGGGCACCGGCATTCAAGGTACGCATAGCGGCGCAATCAACTACAACCGCCTTTTCTCGCCCACGCTGTTGACCGAGGCGCGTTTCGGCGTGAACCGCTATCGTAATGACGCACAGCAGTTCGGCTACGGCCAGAACACAGCCGACGCGCTCGGCGTCCCCGGTATTAACGGCATTCCGTGGACCAGCGGACCGCCGCAGATCGCGCTCGATAATTACGGCGATCCGTTCATCGGCTTCTCGGCCAGTCTCCCCTGGATCCGCGCGGAAACCAACGTCCTGTTCACCAACACGTGGACCAAGATGAAGGGCAATCACACCATCAAGTTTGGCTTCGACATGCGCCGCATCCGCGACGATTTGCTTCAGACCCAGACCTATAACCCGCGCGGCAGAATCCACTTCGGCACATCGCAAACCTCGATTCCCGGGGCCAACACGACGCAAGGGAATTCCTTCGCGAGCTTCCTTTTGGACGTTCCCTCCGACATCGGACGCGATTACCCCGTGCTGTTTCCGGCGTATCGCGCCTGGGAGTACTTCGCCTACGTGGGCGACAAGTGGGTGGTGACGCCGAAGCTGACGGTCGATATCGGGCTGCGGTGGGAATACTATCCACCGGCCACGCCAGCCCACGACGGCGGCTTCTCGCAATATGATCCGACCACGAACAGCTTGAGTATCGCGGGCATCGGCAACAACCCCATCGACCTCGGCTTGCAGCATCACTACAAGGACTTCGCTCCCCGCCTGGGCATCGCTTATCGCTGGAACGAGAAGACCGTGTTCCGCACCGGCTTCGGCATCAGCTACGCGCCGTTCCCGGACAACACCTACGCCTACAACTATCCGATCAAGCAGAACAACTTCTTCGGAGCGAACTGCTCGTACTGCTCGGCCGTGCTCCCTAACGGCCAGCCGGCGACGTTCCAGAACGGGTTCCCGCCGTTCACCGCCGTTCAGATTCCCACCAACGGAATCATCCCGAACGCGGACGTGAACCAGACTTACTTCTTCATCAACCCAAAGTTCCGCGAACCCTACGTCGAGTCGTGGAACTTCGCCATTCAGCGCGCGCTTCCCTGGAATATCGCCATGGAAGTCGCCTATGTTGGCAACCACGGCGTCGCACAGCCGGCGGTGTACAACCTCAATGCATCAACGACGCTGGGCGCAGATATCCAAGGCCAGCCGCTCTATCAGAAGTTTGGGAAGAAGGCGAGCGTCGAGGACCGCTTCATCGGGCTGAGTTCGATGTACAACGGCTTGCAAGTCAAGTTCGACAAGCGTTACTCCAACGGCTTCGCGATGACCACGGCTTACACCTGGAGCAAAGCGATGGGCTATCAGTCCGAGGACAGCGGTCTCGATACCTACATCAACCCGCGGCGAAACTGGCGGCGGTTGAACTTCGACCGGACCCACTATTTCGTTCAGAGCTACGTGTACGAACTCCCGTTCGGAAAGGGGAAGAAGTATCTTGACTCAGGACCGGCGGGCATGATCCTGGGCGGCTGGCAGGTGAACGGCATCCTGTCGATTGCCAGCGGTACGCCGATGACGTTTGGCGGCACTTCGGCGATCTTGAAGGCGCCGGGAAATAACAACACGTTGAACTGGTTTGGACCCGGTCCGATTCCAGTCACCAAGGGCAATGGGCGAAGCGCAACGTGGTTTACGCCCACCAAGTGCAACTTCGATCCGTCCAAGGGCTCTCTGGTCACCACGCAGTGCTTCGCGCAGCCTGGGGCTGAGAACGGCGGATTGCCGGAATTCGGTAACCTCGGCTGGAACGTGCTTAGCGGCCCTGGCTTCTGGAATCTGGATGCCTCGGTATTTCGCAGCTTCCAGTTCGCCGAGCGCTTCAAGCTGCAATTCCGGGCGGAAGGGTTCAGCGTCCTCAACACTCCTCAGTGGAATAACCCGAACACGGACATCAATAGTTCGAACTTCGGGTACATCACCGGAGCGGGCGGCGCGCGATCCATTCAGCTCGGCGCCAAGTTGACCTTCTGATTGGAACGCCCCCACGGCCATCGGCGGCAGTGGGGGCGTTTTGTTTTTACACCAGTAGGAACCCGCCGTTTACCTCGATCATCTGCCCTTGAATGAATGCAGCCTCCTTCGAGCATAGGAATACGATCACATCCGCCACTTCTTCGGACGTACCCAGGCGGCCGAGTGGCGTCGCTTTGCGCACGCCGTCGAGCATCTGATCGGTGGAGAACGTTCGGTGGTAATTGGTGTCGATGGTGCCAGGAGAGACGCCGTTGACGCGCACGCCGGCCGGGGCAAACTCCTTGGCCAAACCCTTATTCATCGCGCTCAGCGCAGCCTTCGCGCTCGAGTAAGCGATGGCGCCCAACCCGCCGCCATTGCGCGCAGCGACGGATGAAATGTTGACGATGTAGCCGCGGCCGCGCTCGACCATATGCGGCAGCACCGCCTTCGAGATGAGCATCGCGCTGTCGAGATTGAGCAGGAACACTTCGCGCCACAACTCCGCGGTGAACTCGAGGAATCGGGTGCGCTTCACCAGCGATCCTGCGTTATTCACCAGGATGTCGATCTTGCGTGCGCCGAGCCATTCGAGGAACGCGTTGACGCCGTCGCTGTGGCTCAAGTCGGCTTGACGGATTTCGCCATCCGAGCCGGCCTCGCGCACGCGGCGCAGTACAACTTCGGCGCCTTCCTTGCCACGGTGATATTGAATCAGCACGCGTGCGCCACGCTCAGCAAATTTCACCGCGGCTTCAGCGCCGATCCCATTGCTGGAACCGGTGACCAGCGCGGTCAGTCCATCGAATTCTTTTGGGTCGTTGTTCATGGTTTTAGAGTGCGTCGCGATTTCGCGCGGGACGTAATTAGGCCACCGGTTGGCCGGCCGCGAGGGATAAGACGTTCGGCCCGCCCACGATCACATCGGTAGTGATGCGGCCGTTCTGGTCGAGCAGCACCGCGGACGGAGTGCCTTGAGCTCCGAATGCGCGTCCGATCGAAAAATTTTCATCCAACAGCACTGTGGACCGGAAGCCTTGCGCGCGATTGGATTCCACAGTACCGGTTGAGATCACGACGAGCTCAGGCGCTTCCCTGCTCCGCCGCGACTCCCACTTCTTCAAATCGTCCAGCATCTGGCTGCAAAAGCCGCATCCGGGATTCCAAAAGAGCAGTAACACGGGCCTGCTGCGGAATGAGGCGAGCGGCACCATCGTTCCAGACAAATCAGGCAGCGTGAAAGCAGGCGCGGGGTCGTTGCGCTTGGCGACGATGTTCACCAGGCCCGCGTTAATTGTGCGGGCGACCAGGCCGCGAATGGCATCGGCGCCCCCGGCGAGACTGGAAGCGATCTTGCCATCCCCCCCGATCAACACGGCAGTCGGCGTACCGGCGGCCTGATAGCTCTCCGAGATCTCACGCTCGCGCTGAAGCAGTACCAGATCGAGACCGTTCTGCCGGGCTTTCTTTCGATTGGCTTCGACGTCGCCGCGGCTGATCAGCACCGCGTAGAACTGGGCCTGGGCCTCACACTGCCACCGCGCGATATCGGGCAACAGGGCGTCGCAGGGCCCGCAGCCGGGGTCCGAGAAGAACAACATCACCGGGATGTCGTCCCGGCGCAGATCGTTCAGCGTCATACTCTCGCCATCCAGCGATTCGGCGGTGAAGGGGGGCGCGGGTGTGCCCACTGGTAACCCCAAGGCGGCCGGGGCAGCAGCAGGTTGGGGCGCACCACCCGACGCAACTTGCTTTTCGATCGCTTCCAGCCGCAGCAGCACGCGCCCACCCTGTTTAATGAGCTGCAAGGTGGCCCACGTTTGGAGGGCAAATAGCGCCAGCATGCCTACTCCGAACATCAGGAGGACGGTTTCGCCGCGCGTGAAGGCGTCCATCCAACCGATTATACTTGGGCCGGGGCCACGGTACGCCACCAGCAGAGCGATCGCGGCGAAGGCGATGTTGCGGGCCAGCGTGCTCCAGCCTGCCGGAGCGGAGTGGATCTGGCCGAAGCAGTGGCAATCCGGCGACTTACCACGCGCCAGGTTAAACGCAATGGCCACGCTAAAGATGCAAAGCAGTGCCAATACGCCCAGGGCAGCCCAATGCGCGGAAGAGGCGGCAAGCATGGCGGCCGCGAGCACGATTTCGGCTATAGGAAGCAGTAAGCCGAAGGGGTTGGCCAGCGCCACGGGAAGCCCGAATCCGGCGAGTGCGCGGCGCGATCCCGGCAGGTCGGCCAGCTTGGCGAACCCGGCCACAAAGAAGATACAACTGAGGGCCAGGCGTGCCAGCAAAAGCACTGAATCCATATGGGTCAGGATACACGATTGACGCCCCGCACTTCACTCCGGAAATTTCGATCAGGAACGGGTTACTCCGGCTCGATTCGGGATGGAAACTTGCCCGTAAGTGTGTTAGTATCGGCCAAGCATATGCACGCTCCAGAGAAGAATCTCCAAGTGACTTCAGTCTTCGACACCTTCAGCAAGGCGATCGCGGCCCCTCTCGGGCGGCGAGGTCTCCTGAAGATGCTGGCTGCCTCTGTTGCAGCGGCATTTCTGCCCAAGAAGGCGGCTGCGGCCGTCTTTCCATGCGGGTCGCCGGTTAGCGTCGCGCTCACCGCATCGAACCCGTTGTGCGATGCGACCCTAACGGCTACGTTGTGCGCGGGCCTTCTGGTCACCGTGCAGCAGAACCTGATTGCGCTGTGTCCCGGGACATGTCCCATCGGCGCGGTAGCGACGGCATGCGTCTGCAATAACGGAACCGTGACGGCGAACGCCAATGCGATTTGCGTCTGTACTGCCGGCACCACACCGTGCGGCAACGGTTGCTGTGCCGCGGGTTCGCTGTGCTGCGGCGGACAGTGTGTTCCATCCACTTGCGCCAATTGCGGCACGTGCGGAAACGTCTGCCCCGCGGGTTCGTGCTGCGTCAACGGACAATGCGCAACCTCAGGCGTTCAGGCTTGCTGCTAACGGCTCGGTAGTTCGCCCGGCAAGAAGCGGGCCTTGGGAAACTTGCGATGGTATCTGGGTGCTCCAGGAGTTCTGCTCCTGGCGTACGCTATTTCGTGGCTCACCCTCATCCGGACAGCTACCGTTGACACGGCCGCCGAGTCACGGCTGTGCCATGCCGGTATCTGCTCGACGGACACGGTTATCGACAGCGCGCGGCGGACACTGAGTCAACAGCCCGCTGCCGCGGCGAATCTGTTTGGGCGTGCCGCGATGCGCGAGGTCACGTCTCCCCATCGCTGGTGCGATCTCGGCGATTCCCTGCTGATCGCAAAACAGGTCGATGCCGCGCGGCGCTGCTACCGTCAGGCTGAGTCGCTCGGCCCTCTCATTCCCCCCGTCCTGCTTCGGGTGGCAGGCTTCTATCTTTACGAGAATGACCGCCAGCGCGCGCTCGCTTGCGTGTCGAAGATCCTGCATGAAGCCCCGATGTATTGGGAATCGATATTCGCGCAATACGGTCTATTCGGACAGGACTTCCTGCGCTACGGCATGCCGGAAGAGACCGGTCCCGCTGCGGCGTATCTCCGCTATGCAATACGTGCGCAAGACAGGGCGCGCGCGGCCGGTATCTGGACGTGGGTGAACGCTCACAAGCTGGACGACGATACCCTGGCGAACGAATACGCCGTGTTCCTTTTGGATCACAGGCAGTATCGCGAGGCAGCGGACGCCTGGGCCCAACACGCCGGCAAGGGCAGCGAATATCGCGCGTCCAACTGGATCTACAACGGAGGTTTCGAGTCTGAGCCGGGCGGGCGCCTCTTCGATTGGCGTGTGACGCCGGTGAAGAACGTCGAGGTTCAGACCGATTACCGGCATCCGTTCGCGGGCAAGCGCGCGCTGCGAATCACGTTCGAACAGGCCAACAATGCGCTATACAGCGGGGTGGCACAGACGGCGGTTGCGGGTCCGGGCACGTGGCGGTTCGAAGCGCACATTCGTACTGAGGGCGTGCCGGACGATCAGGGTTTCGCGTTCCACCTCTTTGATAAGCTCGGGCCGCGGCGCCTGGATGTCCACACCAACTTCGTCAAGGGGCTGACGCCGTGGACGACGCTCGAGAAGACGTTCCGGCTCTCCGAACCCGTCACGCTGCTGGAGGCAATGCTGGAGCGCGCGCCGTCTTTCTCGCCCGACGATCGGATGCGCGGGTCCGCTTGGATTGACGGCGTGATCCTGCGGCGGGTCGAGTGACTGGCCAGCGGCTGTCGCTCGCCGCACTCGCGTTGCTGAGCGCTGCTCTGGCATACGGCGCGGCACGTTATGGAGCCACGGCTGCGCCGGACTGGCGTGTGTCGATGGCGTTGATCGGCGCGGCGGCGCTGCTGATCCCGCTGCTCGAGCGCGCCCCTGGCGGGCCACCCGCATTGGGCGCCTGGCTGAAGTGGCCGATGATCCTGTTTGTGGCGTACGCGCTATTCCAAATCACGCCACTGCCGGTGTTCTCGTTGAATCTGTTTTCGCCGCGCAAGGCGGAACTGTTGGCGGCGCTTGCGGATGTAGGACAGCGGCATGGTTTCGCGCCGATGAGCGTCGTGCCGCCGCTGACGTTCGACTATTTTTTGCGAACGGTGACGTATGCCTGCGTGTTCCTGGTGGCGCGCGAAGCAGTATGGTGGAACAGCGCGCGCCCGTGGGTGGCTGCGGCGCCTATGATGGCCATCGGATTTGTCGAGGCGGGATACGGGCTGATCCGCTATGCAGCGGGCCTGGGCAAGGTGGCGCACGGCAGCTATGTGAACCGCAATCACTTTGCCGGCTTGCTCGAGATGGTGTTGCCGTTCTTCATCCTGTACGCGGCGTGGCTGGTACGCAAAGCTCGCCGCAGCGGGCGCTGGCCGGTGAAGCTGGCGCTCGCGCTATATGCGTTGGGCGCGGGTGCATGTGTGGTTTTCGCAGCGATCCTGTACTCGCTGTCGCGCATGGGATTCGCCGCCTCGCTCGCCGCTATGATCGCGGTGGCGTACCTGCAATTCCGGCGGCAAATGCCGCTGATTCTGCGGATCGCGTTGCTCGCCGGATGCGCTGTCGCGTTTGTCGCGGGGCTGATTCTGCTTGCGCCGGCAGAGATGGCGGACCGCATGGCAAACGTCGCCGAGAATGGAGATGCGGCTCCCGCGTTGCGCCTTGCCACGTGGCTGGATACCCTGCATCTGATTCGCGACTATCCGCTGTTTGGCTGCGGCCTCGGCGGCTTTGCGAACACCTTTCTGCGATACCAGACGGTTTCGCCTGCGTGGAGCTATCCGCACGCGCACAACGATTACCTGCAGATGGTGGCGGAGATGGGGATACTCGGCTCGATGCTGCCCGCCGCGTTGATGGCCGGGATCGTGATGAAGACGATCGGCGCGACATCGAAGCGATACGAGGCGCACGTGCGTTTTCTCGCGTTAGCCTGTGCAGGATCGCTGACCGCCATCCTGATTCACAGCTTCACCGATTTCAATACGCACATTCCGGCGAACGCGGTTGCGATGTCCTGGGTTGCCGGCATCGGGGTGGCACTCAGCGATTTTCCGCGGCGTGGAGCGCGCCCGAACCGTTTCGGATGAGTGAGGACGGGCAGACGCACCGCTTCACGCGGCGCTGCGCGGCTGAACCTCGCTCGCGATCTTAGTTTCCCACCGGTCGCGAGCGGTCTCGAGTTCGTAACGGCTCTGCATGTTCAACCAGTACTCGGGCGTGGTGTTGAAGTATCGAGCCAGGCGAAGAGCGGTCTCACCGGTGATAGAACGCTGGCCCGCTACGATGGCGTTAATCCTATTAGCGGGTACTCGAATGCTGGTGGCCAGTTGGTTCATCGTGAGGCCCAGGTCCGCAATTGCCTCCTTCAATATCTCGCCTGGGTGGACCGGAGCGAGCCTCGCGGGGGTGTTACCGGTAATGCTTCGTGATTTCGACATCGTAGGCGTGACCATCCTTCCAAATGAAACAGACCCGGAACTGGTCGTTGACTCGAATGCTGTGCTGGCCCTGGCGGTCGCCCGTAAGCGCTTCCAACTGGTGGCCCCGAGGAGTGCGAAGGTCACTCAGTTTTTGGGCCGAATCTAAAGCAGTCAAGCGCCGTAATGCGACGACCTCGATGTTGGCCAAAGCCGCGACGCGCTCGCGACGGAACACTCGTTCCGTATCACGCGATCGGAAGCTCCGGATCACTAACCAAGCATACTACATACTACGTATGGCGTACAGGCACAAGGACTCACGCCCTGATCGGTGGTGATGAGCGCCCACCCGCGTTAAAAATCGAGCCGCAATGCTAGCTGGATATCCCGGTTCCCCGCCTTCGATTGGACGCGTCCAAAAGAGGAGCTCGTCGTTGTTACATTCGGGTTGCTCCAATTCGGGTGATTCAAGACGTTGAATGCCTCACCGCGCAGTTGGAAGCGCAGCCGCTCCGTGACTTGGAAGTTTTTGCGCACGGCGAAATTCGATATCTCGGCCCCTGGGCCGCGAATAACTCCTCTTCCCCCGTTTCCAAACGTGCCTGCAGCGGGTAGAACAAATGCGGCTTTATTGAACCAAAAGTTCTGATCCCCGTTCGATATCGAGAACGCTCTATTCGAGATCGACGGGCTTCCAACCACGCTCCACGGTTGCGCTCCGTTGCCTGTCCCGATGCCAGCTTGATCGACGGTGCCTAAGACGGAAAGTGCAACACCGCTCTGGAATTGACTGATTCCCGAAATCTCCCATCCGCCCAAAGTCTTTCCCAGCAGGCTGTGATTGTTCTTGAGAAATGGAAGGTCGTAGATGTAATTCAACACCATGACATGAGTCCGGTCGAAGGTGGACGGACCACGCGAGAGACTGGCGTCGTAGGGATCGAACAGCAGTTCGCTCTTTGTATCCGCGTTGGTGATGCTCTTCGAATAAGTGTAGGCGACGCCGAACGCGAGGCCCGAGCGGAAGCGGCGATTTAACTGCGTCTGAAGCCCGTGATAGTTCGCCTGAGCCGCTGCTTCGGCCAGGGTGATCGGACCATAGCCCTGATACGGGCGTAGCGCGTCGGCGTTGACGCCTGGGTTGGCTTGAACCGTCCCTGGCTGCAGCGCGTTGATGTTGCGCGCTCGCAGAAGATGATAGGCGGAGCGTCCCACGTAGGCGACATCGAGCGTCATGGCCCATGGCAATTGACGCTGCACCGTGAAGTTCCAATTCCACGCGATCGGAGCCTTGTTTACCGGGTCCTGCATGCTCACCACCAACGGGTAGTTGTATCTGATACCACCCGATCCTGCCGGCGCGTCGGCGAGACCATTGGTGACCGCTTGAATGACTTGGAGAGGAGCGTTGCCGCCGAGTAGAGTGCTGTCATTGATCATCATGCGGTTGTGAAAAGCGCCAACACCGGCTCGAATCACTGTTTTGTCGTTGATGCTGTATGCCAACCCGACGCGCGGATCGAGGAGATTGTTGGTGCGGGCGAGTCCATCCGGGAGGTCGTGGAAGAGGTATTGCAGCGACTGGTCACCTGCGAGCGGAACGCGCCCGATTTCGGCCGGATTCCACGTTTTGCCGGGCAAGGTCATGCCGTTATACAGAGGTCCGCTGACGATAAAGCCGCCTTTGCGATCGACCACGGCAGCGTTCTTGGAATCGTAATATTGCGGGTTGAATGACGCAATGTTACCCCACAAACTGGACCACGGGGGCCAGTGCTCAAAGCGGAGACCGTAATCGAATTTCAAGCGCGCGTTGATTTTCCAACCGTCTTGAAAGAATAACTCAGTGGCCGTTGCGCGATACGGTGTGTAGTCCTTTTTTCCAACTTCGCCGTATGTGTTGAACAGACCCAAGGCTGCGTTCGCGATCGCTACGCCGGTGGTCATCGCCGTTCCGGTATCGCTGAACGAGAATTGACCGTTGGGATTATTCGTGCCGCCCGGGAAAGCCGTTGATGGAACTTCGTCGCGATCGTTTTCGCCGGACCGCTCGATGTAGATACCGGCTTTAAACGTATGGTTGCGCCAGATCTTAGTGACTGTGTCGGTCCACACGAAGATGGGGCCGCCCGAATAGGACGGGTAAGGTCCGCCGTCCACGGTGGTAAAGTTCGCGATCGTGATTGTCGGGATTTTGTTCGGCAGATCCTTCGTGCCCGGGAACAAGTACGGGTAGTTAATACCGTACTGGCTCCGGTCGTAGCGTCCATTCGGCGCAACATCGTTCCAATCGCGATCTTCGCTAGCGGTAAACGCTGCTTCGTTGATCAGGGTCGGACTGACGACGGTAGTCAGGCTTGCGACCAGGTGTAGTTAGGTCGATTTGTCTGCAATTGGACAAGATTGAAGGCGCCTCGAAACTGCTGTGTCTCGTGAAACTCGTATACCGTTGCACGGACCGAGAAGGTGTTCTTGTTATTGGGCCGGTAATCAATTTTGAACGTATCCTGACTCGTGTCACGCGGATCGGGACCCGTCGAGGTCCAGTTAGTAGCGCCGACAATGCTCAGGCCGGGCGTCGGGACGGGATAAGTGTTCAACAGCGCAACGCCATTCGGACTCAGGCGGCCCTTGGGAATGATGTTGCCGGGGAAAGGAGCGCCTGTTGCCGGATCGTTGATAACTCGGGTGCGGCCGAAGTAAATGTTAGCGGGATTCAGTAGCTCGCTAAAATCGCCTTGACGCATGGCGAGTGAGGGAACCGTGGCGGTGCTGGTGGAATACTGATGCCACTTGATGAACTGAAGCGAGTGGAAGAAGAATAACTTGTTCCTATCGGCGTTGAATTTGCCGGGGATGAAGACGGGTCCGCCAATGGAGTAGCCGAATTCGTTGAAGCGGTAGGGCGTGGGTGAGGCCTGGCTGGCGATGCCCGATGCGTTGCGCGCCCAGGTGTTCGTGTTCAGGGCATCGTTCTTGAAGTACTCCCAAAGTCCACCGTGGAAGTCGTGTCCGCCGCTCTTGGTGATGTAGCGTATCTGGCCGCCCGACACGCGTCCGTATTCGGCGCTGCAGTCGGCGGTCAATACCTGGACCTCCTGGAGCGTATCGACATTGAGTGTTCCGAGAATCGCCCCATTGGCGCGGGTTCGCAGGGCAACGGCTCCGTCCACGGTGATTCCGTTCTCATCGGTGCGTCCGCCGTTGATGCTGAAGTTGCCATTGCCGAGGCCGTCCGGATCGAACGTGGCGATGCTCGATGAACTGTTCACGCCCGCCAGCAAGAGCGGCAGATACAGAGGATTGCGGCCGTTCAAGGTGAGATCCTCGATCTGCTTGGTTTCCACAACGCGTCCGACCTGCGCACTATCCGTTTGAAGCGGAGCCGCGGTGGCAACGATGTCGACGGATTCGGCGAGCGAGCCGACCACGAGTTCGATATTGACGGTCGCTGTGGAAGCGGCGTCGAGCTTCACGTTGGCTTCGGAGAATTTCTTGAAGCCCGGCGACTCGACCTCGACAGTGTAGATGCCAGTCACCAGATTCGGCGCCTGGTAAAAACCGCGCTCGTTCGTCTTGCTTTGAAAGGTTGCGCCGCTTGCTTCGTTTCTAATCTTCACGCAGCACCGACCACGGCTGCACTGCTCGGATCTTTTACGAACCCTGAAATCTGGCCTTGGTCCAGTTGGGCCAGCAAACAGCCGGCCAGCAGAAGCGTACCCAGAATGCTGAAACTGATCGATCGTTTCATAAGCGCTAACCTCACTGAATCGCGTTCGTGTTATCGGGACCGAACCGGCGGTGATCGGTGTTAACCACGCCCGCGGTTCTGCCGGGCCAGAAAATCTGCTTTGCGCCCCAGCCGGCCAGACAAACGAGAATTCCTCCGATGATACCTGAAATGGCGGCCTTGCGTATCCACGGACCGTACGCAGTCCCGGGCTCCACGGAGACCTTCGCGCCGGGGCGCATACATCCGAAAAACAGCAGAATTGTGCAAGCCACGGCATTCATCGTCATGAACCATTCCGTGACAAGCCGGATGGGGGTGAAGCGCGGAAGCACGTGGACGAAGTTGATGGTGACGATCGACCACAAGAAGACGAGATAGAAGAGTTGTCCTTTACCCAGCCAGCTTTCGGTGATAAAAGCCAATGGGCGGCGGAGGTGCAGGATCAGCAATAGGATCATCGCGAAGGCAATCGCGAGATAGACGAACTCGAACCAGCCGAGAAATCCGCGAGTGGGTAGGAAGTCTGCAGCGATGTGGATGCCGTATAACTGGGGCGTGAGATCCTTGACTTCCTTGACCCACTCACCGGGGCTTCGGCGAAAGTTCAGGTAGGTGAGAACGCACAGGACGAAGGTGACGCTGAAGACTTCGGTCCAACGGCGCAAAGGCGGCGCATCGTGAACTGGCGGCGCTCTGTGGATGAGAAGGCCGATGCCGATTGCGAGGGCGATGCCGAGAAAAAAGCCCTGGGTCTGTTCCATGACGCTATGCCAGTTCGTGTCGAATCCGGTGGCCATCACCATGATCTTGACCGCGGTGCCAAGCGCAAATCCGATGCCGCCTAGCAGTCCCAGCGCCACGGTCGCAAATCCGATTCCGCCGAGGCCGTTACGCCAGCAGCACGCGAGAATGCCGAAGATCATGCCCAGGTATCCGGCCCAGCTATCGCCGCGTGGAGGATTCAGTTCCAGATGCAGCAATTCGATGAGCAGTAGATGTCCTACGCACCAGCCGGCGGACATGTAGAGGATCATCGACGCGCCGATGCCCCAATAGCGGCGGCGGACAGCAATTACAACGAGCACAGCTACCCCGGCGAGGATCGCGCTCATCGCCTGGCCCGCGAGGAACGGAAACCACGCGGCATTGATTCCGCGATACCAGCTTCTGAGCGCGTCCTGCAGATACCAGGCACCGAAAACTGCGCAGAGCGGGAGGAATAATTTCGTCAGTTCATCGCGGCTTAAGTAGATGGGCAGCGCGACGCCTGTGCCGCCGGGTGCCGCCCAGATGAAGCCGATCAGAACGAGGGTCGCGAAACCGTAGAGGACGGTTGCCGGGTCGGACGAATGGGTTAGCGCGACATTCTTCATGTACGACATGCCGCCGCCGAACGCCAGCCCGATTGCGCCGAAGAAGGCGAAGTAATGGACGCGGCGCATCCAGTCGGGCCGTCCGCTGAGCATCGCGACGACCATGCCGCCCAACGCCCCCGCGAGCGCCGCTCCGTACTCGTGACCGAATTGGCCGCGAATCCCCCAACCGATGGAAACAGATAACCCCGTGAGCAGAACGAGCTGCCACGGCAACCGTCGAATGCCGTTGAACATGTGCGATCTGTCAGGATACCGCGCTCTTCCGGTGTGGATCAGGGCGCGCGCCAAGTGGGCGGAAGGGGACCGACAACCTATCGATCAGGAGGAGCTTTTTGTCCTTGCACTACAACCGCTTTGGCTCGCAAACCGGCAATCAGCGAGAGGACAGCAAAGGCGCTGATCCCGAAAGTGGCCGGTTCTGGAACCGTGGTTCCGAGAACGCTCAATTCATTTGCGAGGTTCAGTTGCGTAGGTCCCCATCCGCTGTTCCGGCCCGTATTGGTTCCCGCGATGGGTAACTGTATACCCGGATAACCGGAGGATGCCAATCTTCATCCGATGCCAGTGTGAACCGGATCCGCCGGGACCTCCGATAGCCAGTATTGCTGTCCAGCCTGCAATAGTGCATGGCTAATTGAGTTTACGGTCACAGTAGTCAAGGTTGTAGTGAGTGGACTCGGCACGCCAGGGGAATTGCCGCTATCCGTAAGGAGAGTTAATAACATTGGCGACCTTCCGGTGACCCCGGCGGGCGGAAAGTCCTCGTATTGTACGACCACGCTAACCTGGTAGAGCATGGCGCTGACCGGCGCCGTAAAAGCGTTTGCCTCCACCACCCCACCGCCCGCTCCGAAAACGAGAGCGGCGCCGGTGAGGACCGGAGGTTGCAGAAACAAATTACCCGAGGGAATTGTGTTCTCGAGTGTAATTACTCCAGCCGGTAGGGCGCAGGCGTGACAACAATTAAAACCAGCGCTCTCACACTTTTGGTGAACATCATGAGCCTCCTCGTGCACCCATTCGCGTCCAGAGAACGTTCCACTGTAGCATTGACTCAAGATGAAACCGCGGCATCCATTGGACACAAATGTGGCCAACGCGATGGTCGCGAACTAATGGAGGGCCTGCGGAAAACGTCCTCACGATTTGGCGAGTTCGATTCCGGCCGCGATTCCGTGTAGGGCCGTTGCGGGGTTGGCGGCGCGCGTTACTTCGCGTCCGATCACGACATAATTAGCGCCATTCGCAATGGCTTCGGCCGGCGTCGCGACGCGCTTCTGATCGCCCGCGGACGCCCCTGCGCTGCGCACGCCGGGAGTGACGAGAATCATTTTCGAGCCGGCTGTGGTGCGCACCCCGCGAACTTCGAGCGGACTGCAAACTATCCCATCCATGCCGCACTCGATCGCATTTCGAACGCGCAGAGCTACGAGTTCCTCGACTGCACAGGGATACCCGAGCTCGCGCAGATCGTCAGCGTCGAAGCTGGTGAGCACGGTGACGGCCAGCAGCTTCAGCTTCGATGCGCCGCGCCCTTCGAGAGCCGCACGCATCACGGCGTTGCTGCCATGGACCGTGAGGAACTCGACCCCGCTTGCCGCCACCTGCGCCACCGCGCGCCGGACCTGCTCGCCGATGTCGTAGAACTTCATATCGAGGAATACGCGTTTGCCTGTGCCGATCAGCTCGCGAACATATTCCATACCGGAGGCCGCGTACAGCTCCATACCGACCTTGTAGAAATCGGCAGCATCGCCGAGCGCGTGGACGAGGGCGCGCGCCAGGCCGGCTCCTTCGAAATCAAGAGCGATGATTACGGGCGGTCTGGTCATAGTATGCGAATGGGTTTACCGGCGATGGCTGTTACTCGGCCTATTCGATACGCGGCGGAATACGATTGCTCGAGGCGCGCGGCATCAGCTTCGGGAAGGCTGATCAACAGCCCGCCCGATGTCTGGGGATCGTACAGCAGATCGTCACAAGTTCCCTCGACATCACACGACGCGAACTCGCGATTGTTCTTGAGGCCCGCGGGAACTGCACCCGCGCGGGCGTACTCCACGGCACCGGGAAGAAAGCGTACGCGCGTGGCATCGATTTCGAGCGTGACATTGCTGGCGCGCGCCATCTCGCGAGCATGCCCGATCAAGCCGAAGCCGGTGACGTCGGTGCAGCCGTGCACTTCGCCCGCGAGCATCGCCTCGCCCGCGCCGCGGTTCAACAGCAGCATGGAATCGATAGCGGCCTGAACGTGAGCCGGATCGGCGATGCCGCGCTTGAGCGCAGTCGCGATAACGCCGGTGCCGAGCGGCTTGGTGAGCACGAGCGCGTCGCCCGGCTGCGCTCCAGCATTGGCTTTGATCCGGTCCGGATGAATCAGGCCGGTCACCGAGTAGCCGAACTTCACCTCGGCATCGTTGACGCTATGTCCGCCCACGACAGCGCATCCGGCTTCGCGCATCTTCTCAGTGCCGCCCGCGAGAATCTCCGAGAGGTCGTCAAGATCGCCGTTCACGGGATAGCACAGCACGGACAGAGCGGTGAGCGGCCGTCCTCCCATCGCGTAGACGTCGCTCAAGGCATTGGCTGCTGCGATCGCGCCGAACGTCGCCGGGTCGTCGACAATGGGCGTGAAGAAGTCGATCGTTTGCACGAGCGCGCAATCGGGCGCGATTCGATACACTCCGGCGTCGTCGGCGGTATCGAAGCCGATCAGGAGATTCTCGTCGATCACGCGCGGGATGCGCGCCAGCACCTGGTCCAAAACCTTTGGACTGAGCTTGGACGCTCAACCCGCGGCTTTGACGTGCGCCGTCAGTTTCCGGGTGGACACTAGAGTCTATTATTAGTCCACCAGCCCTCGACACGTTCGCGATACCGCGAGTACACGTAGGAACTGAGCACCAGCAGCGCGCCCAGGGCCACGAAGGCGATGGTTCGATAGAGACGCCCGAGCAGCCACACGTCGTAGAGATAGAGCTTCAGAATGACGATGCCGATCAGTGCGAGCCCGAGGAAGCGGTTGATCGTGGTGGCCGTGAGTACGCCTGCGCCAATGACAATGACGGCATAGGCCGCGAGCATGATCGAGATTGCGGCGGTGGTGACGCTGACCACGTTTTGCGGGTCGGCGTGCTGAAGCGCCCACCTCTCGATTTCCAGGCCGAGTCCCCACAGCATGAGTGCGTGGCCGATGATGTAGACCGCAGCCGCTAGCCTGCCCGGCTGCATCCATTTCGCTGTGAGCCAGAACGCGATGGCGGAGGCCGTGAATGTGATCAGACGCGAGTCGGACGATTCACGATCGAATACGGCGAGGTGCATTAGTATCAGCGCAAGAATCGCGAGCGCCAGCCAGATTGCGCGAGCGTCCTTCCAACGTGAGGCGATCCATGCCAAGGCCGCGGCCTCGGTGGCCCACGCGATGGTGATCGCATACCCAGCAAGTTGGACCGGGATGGCCAGGGTGACGAACACGGCCGCGAGGCCCGTGGATAGAAGCGCCATCTGGGGTGCCACGGTTAACAGGTGCCGGGCCGTGATCAGGTGTGCAGCAGCGAGACTCACGGCCAGCAGTCCCATAAAGGCGTGATGATGCGGGTTGAGGAGCAAGTATGCCGCGCCGAAGTAAATCGGACCGTTGGCGGCGACCACGGACACGGAGCCCGGTCGGATATTGACCAGCGCGAAGAAGAGCACGAATACGAGAGTGATCGCGACGAATACGGGGCCGTCGGGGCGAGCGGTCGCGTTCAGGGTCCACAATGCGTAACCCAGCCAGAAGCCGCCGAGCGCCCAGATGGGCCGGGTCACGACGCCCGCGGCGGCCAACACAAAGGAACAGAGTAGGAAGCCTGAGGGATTCTTCGTCCACAGAAACGCGAGCGCTATGGACGCGAGAAGTTGTGCGGCAATTCGAACCCCCGGCAGTTGGGCAACGCTGAACAGAGCGTAGGCGGCGGCGATGAATAGCGTTCCGAGCAATGATTCGTGCCGGTAGTTAGCAGTGGTGTACAGCAGTGCCGTAGCCACAATTGCGAAAATCTCGAGCGGTCGCCACCCGCGCGCACGAGCGAGCATCACGGCCGCGACATCCAGCAGGAGCGTGTAACCGTAGAGCACCCAGAGGGCGGGCGCGACGAGCACGGGCGTGAGATAGCCGCCGAAGAATCCGAGCGCGGCGACCGGCATCGCATCATACTGGATGGCCAACGCAGCGCCGAGGGCGGTGACGAAGGCCAGCGCCGCGAAGCCGATGATATCGGGGATCAAATGGTAGAACTGAGACGCGGCGTAGAACGACAGATAGAGCAGCGCGATGCCGAGACCGGAGATGCCTTGCGCAAACAGACGTTGATTGCGCCGGTGCAGGAAGTCGCCGGCCCCGAGCGCAGCTAAGCCCGCGGTGATACCCAGGATGACGCGCGCAACCGGCCCGATCCATTCGTTCTCGACCGCGTACTTGAAAAAGAATCCCGCGCCGAATAGCAGCGTGATAACGCCGATCCGGTTGATCCAGGTCAGGCCCAGGCGGGTTTCGAGTCCCGGAGAGCGTTCGGCACGGTCGGGCTGCGGTTGCTGGCTGAATCGGGGCGCTTCGACGGGCGTAGGTTTCGCGATCGCTGGGTTTTCAGCAGACACAGGGTCGGCGGCCATTCCGAGCCGGCGCTCGATGGCTTCGACTCGCTCGCGGAGAGCGCGCAATTCATCGCGCAGATCGCCGGTATCGTTCACGCTCCCGATGATAACGCCAGTCGTGTATTGGACCAGCCATTCCAGAGTATTGGCAGTTTGTTCGCGGGCTTTGTATTAGGGACAATGAAGCATGGTCACGGCGCGGTTTGTTTACGAATTCGACTCGGATACGGCAAAGGGTGCGTTCTTTTGACTTCAGCCCGGCGGCCGTCAAGAGCGGAAATCCGGGCCTACGAGGAACAGCGATGAAACCTGAGTATGATTTCACGAATGGTGAGCGGGGCAAGTTTTTTCGGCCAAACGCCGAGTTCCGCCTGCCCATTTATCTAGACGCCGACGTGCAGCGTTACCTGGCGGAGCAGGCAGCCCGAAAGGGAATCCCGCTCAATGAAATGATCAATGAACTACTGAGGCACGATATCGAGATCATCGAATCGGTGAGGTAGCCGGGCGAAAGGTTGCCCTGCCTATACGGCTACAGGTTCTTCGACGCTCGCGTACGTGCGCTCGACGTAGGTGTTCAGTAACTCGATGAACTCGGCGACAATCGAATCGCCGCGAAGCGTTACGCTCAGCTTGCCGTCGATATACACCGGTGCGACCGGCTCTTCGAACGTACCCGGAAGAGAGATACCGATATTGGCGTGTTTGGATTCGCCGGGGCCGTTCACGATGCAGCCCATCACTGCGACGCGCATCTCTTCAACGCCCACGTGCTTCGATTTCCAGACCAGCATTTGCTCGCGGAGATAGGTCTGAATCTGGTCGGCCATGTCCTGAAAGAACGTGCTGGTGGTACGGCCGCATCCGGGACAAGCAGTGACTTGCGGGGTGAAGCTGCGGAGTTCCATCGACTGCAGAATCTGCTGGCAGACGAACACCTCTTCGGTGCGATCGCCGTTGGGCAGCGGAGTGAGCGACGCACGGATCGTGTCGCCGATACCTTCCTGCAACAGCACCGCGAGGCCGGCCGTGGAGGCCACGATTCCCTTCGCGCCCAGGCCGGCTTCTGTCAAACCGACGTGCAGCGCGTAATCGCACTCGCGCGCCAGCTTGCGATAGACGTAGATCAAGTCCTGAACGCCGCTGACCTTCGCGCTGAGAATAATTTTGTCGCGCGTCAAGCCATGGCGCTCGGCGGCTGCGGCGCTTTCGAGCGCGCTGACAACGATGGCGTTCAGGGTTACTGTCTTGGCGTCGAGCGGATCGGCCAGCAGGTTATTCTCGTCCATCATGCGCGTGAGCAGGACGCCGTCGAGCGATCCCCAATTGACGCCGATGCGGACAGGACGGTCGTAGTACACGGCCGCTTCGATCATCGTACGGAAGTTGTCGTCGTGTTTCTTGCCGATGTTGACGTTGCCGGGGTTAATCCGGTACTTTGCCAAGGCGCGGGCGCACTCGGGATACTTCTTCAGCAGCAGATGACCGTTGTAGTGGAAGTCGCCAACGACCGGCACGCGCACGCCGAATTTCTCGAGCGTGTCACAGATCTTCGGCACCGCGGCGGCAGCCTCGTCGTTGTTCACCGTGACGCGCACCAGCTCGGAGCCGGCCGTCGCCAATGCCATCACCTGATTGACGGTGGACATGACGTCGGCAGTGTCGGTGTTCGTCATGGACTGCACAACGATGGGATGAGTCCCCCCTACCTTCACACCACCGACATTAACCGCCACACTACGGCGGCGCGATAAAGCAGCCATCCAACCTCCTGAATACTTTATTGTAACAGGCAGGCCGCTGTTAACTGCCCTGGCGCGAACCGAACGTGAAGATCAGTGCATCCGCAAATGATCCGCGCCAATTCAGATCGCTATGATCCCCATTGAATTCCGAGTAGGCCATCTTGCAATTCCTGGCCCGCAGTACGTCCCGCATCCGCCGGTTCGAAGCGAGCATTGACGGCCTTCCTCCAGGTGTTCCAGTTTCCATAAGGCCAACCTCTAGAAAGTATCTCGTTTGGGCCGGTGCGGCGCGGGCGTACTGATCGATTAGCCATTGCCAATCCGCGCTGGCCTGCGGCTTCCACCAGAACGAGCCGGACTGCGAGATCACTCCTCCAAACACATCGGGATATTCAAGAGCGGCGAACGCTGCAGCAAGGCCCCCATAGCTTGCGCCACCCACAGTGACGGGCTCGTCAGCAATCGGGTATTGTGCGCGCACCTCTGGGATCAACTCGGTCACCAGCATCTTTACGAACGCCGGATTACACGTCAACTCCGATGTGCGGCGCCCTTGCGCATGGTTCAGCATGACCGCCAGCACCGGCCGGATCCTGCCCTCGTGAATCAAGTTATCGAGGGTTTCGGGCGCGCGCAGTTCCCGTGCATAGGATTCCCCATCGAACAGAATGAGTAACGGCAATCGCGCGTTCAAGCCCGCCGGCGTGTAGACCTTATAGGTTGTCTCATTGCCTAGCAGCTTGCTGTGAAACGGACGTTGTTCAACCGTGCCTTTTGGAACCGGCCGGCTGCTGCGATCAAGCCAAGTCTGGGGTGGAGCGCCGGGCAGGCTCAACTCCGACATCGGAACCGGGGCGTACTTTGCTGTATGTGGGTTTAGTGGATCGGCGATGACGGTCTTGAACCGACCCGCAAACTCGGCGGGTGGGACCGATTCCATCGGCCTCAGGTCATCGTTCGGTGAAAGGGAATAACGGAACCGGGCATCGTTCCTGTACCGGTAGGTGCGATACCACACGCGGGTCCCGGGCAGAAGCGTCATTTGGTTATCGGCAGGTGGGCCTTGCGCTCCGTCTCCAAGCACAACGACTGTCTTCGTCTCCGCGTCGCCCTGCCAGAGAAAGGTGACCAGCGATGAGTTCTTCTCCGCCGCAGATTCAATCAGAGGAGCGCCTGACCTTCGGGACATCCGACCAGAAGCGGGCCTCAGCCGCCGGATCCGCCTTCACGTGTTTAGCAAGCTCTCTTAAGCGCAGGCTCGCGGGCGGTTGGGCCAACCCCGATGCCATGCTGAACAGCAGGATTGCGAGGGAAATTTCCTTCATTTTAATAATTCAGACACCACGTTCATCTCCTATGTTCCTGCGACGGGTATCGAAAAAAGCCGCCGAGGTCGCAGGCGGCCGTTTGCTTGTGTTCAATTCCGGGCATCCATATGAGAAATCATTGCACCCGCTGGCTACCTGGCTGTGTGGCGCAACGAATACGCGGGTCCATTATGCGTGGCGCAAGCTGACCGCGTACTGCACTACCGACGAGTTCATTATCCGCGGCGATCGCTTTTCTGTTTGTCTGCCCTGGCGCCGTTCCTGATACTCTCTCCCGCTATGGCCGCGGCCGCACTGGCGTTTTCGCGACTCGGGCCGCTGCTTGCGGGAGCCTTGTTGCTGCATACGGGCGCATGTAGCGGCGACTTCGGTATGGTCGCGTCTGCGCTGCGCCAGGACTTCCGCTCGCTTGGTTCTACGATCACGATGCGGAGGGCAAGAGCTACTGCTACGGGCTGGCACGGAAGAAATGCAACATTTTATGAATCGGCTGAGCTATTCGAGCGGGCACTTCCGCGTTCCCTAATGTAGGCGATTGCAGTGGTGGACCCGGCCGAGGAGGGGTTCTCCACAGCGGCGTACCAACCGGTTCCCCCGCTAGCATCGCCGGGCCGCACATGGACTCATCCCCCTGTGTTTTGGTCGCGTTAGGCTGACAATCTCCACCCGGTCCGCCGCAATCTCACCAAGATCCGGCGGACCGGTTTTTTCGTTTACACATCGAACTCCGCCCAAGCTACCGTGTGATCCGACGCGCCCTCCGCCCGGCGCGGATCGAGATCGACACCCGCGGCCGTGCAACGTTCCGCCAGGGGCGCGGTGGCCATGATGTGATCGATCCTCCAACCCCAGTTGTGCTCGAACGCATTCCGGAAATAATCCCAGTAGGTGTATTGAAGCGTGTCCGGGTAAAGCTTCCGAAACACATCGACAAAACCCCAGGCTGCGGTTTGCTTGTAGGCGTTGCGGGCGTCGATGTGAAAGTCGACATCCATCACGCGGCGGTCAGGATGATAGACGTCGATCGGTTCGGGAGCGACGTTCAGATCGCCGAGCCATACAGCGGGCTTCGCGGGATCCAGGTACGCGCGAAAGTAGTCGCGCAGGCGTTCGAACCACTCCAGCTTGAACGCATACTTCTCGGAGCCGACCTTGTAGCCTTGCGGGACGTACGTATTAATGATGGGAATTCCGCCGACGACGGTTTGGATGATCCGGACATCGTCGTTATCGGGACCGTGGTGCAGGCCGTGAACGACGCTCTCGGGCTTGGCGAGCGTTAACGTGGCAACGCCGTTATACCCCTTCATACCGCGCATCGATACGTGGTAGCCCGCCTCGCGGATTGCCTCGACTGGGAAATCCTTATCCGGAACCTTGGTCTCCTGAAGACAAAGAACATCCGGCCGGTTCTTTTCAACCCAACCCACCACCAGAGGGAGGCGCCGGCGAATGGAGTTGACATTGTATGTAGCGATCTTCATGCTTCCGCCCGGAGTATCGCACAATGATGGGTATGGGATTTCTTGACGGCAAGTACGCGATCGTTACCGGCGGGACACGCGGAATCGGGAGGGCGATCGCCGAACGGTTGCTGGATGAGGGCGCCTCGGTTGCGATCTGCGGGCGTACTGCGAGCAGCACCCAGGCGGCGGTTCAGCAGTTGCGTGCGCACGGAAATGCAATCGGCATGTCCGCCGACGTCGCCGACCCGGCCAGTGTTGCGAACTTCTTCGAATTCACGACGCGGAATTTTCCCGGCCTCGACATCGCGATTCTGAACGCGGGAGTAGGTGTGTTCCGCAAGGCTGGCGATCTGACGATAGAAGAGTGGCGCAGCGTCGTCGAAACAAATCTCTCGGGAGTGTTTTATTGCTCGCACGAGTCGCTGCGGCTGATGAAGCAGCGCGGGGGCGGCTATATCATCAATATCAGCAGCCTCGCGGGCAAGAATCCCTTTAGTGGCGGCGCGGCGTACAACGCATCGAAGTTCGGGCTGAATGGCTTCAGCGAGGCGATGATGCTCGACCACCGCTACGACAATATCCGCGTGAGTTACATCATGCCGGGGAGTGTGGCCACGGAGTTCGGCGCGGGGGATAGCTCTGGCGATTGGAAGATTGCACCGGACGACATCGCGGAGATTGTCGCCGGGTTGCTGCACCTGCCCGAACGGACGCTGGTCAGCCGCGTGGAAGTGCGCCCGAGTAAGCCGAAGAAGTAGGCCTGTTCCAAAACGGAGCATAGGCGAGGCGCGCGGGATTTTTTGCCGCCCCATTCTGGAACGTTCTTCCAGCGACGAAGGCGCAATAGGAAAGTTCCGCCGTCTACCGCGGCTTTCGCTGGCCCAAAAGCGAAACCTGAGATACGCTCGGGGTGGATTGCCTTGCCGATTTCATCGACTTAAGCCTCGAGGCCGCATTGGCACGCCGCTTGCTCATTTACAAAGCGGAGAGGCGGGGCAAAACAAAATGGTCAGGCTGAACGCGAAGCTGGACCCCACGAAAGCGGGTCGGGATGCAGAGACGCTCGAAGGTAACCTCAAAAAGCTGATTGTCGGCCAGGACGAGGCGATCGAGCAGATCGTAAATATATATCAGATGCATAACACCGGCATGAATGCACCTTGCCGCCCTGTGGGAACGTTCCTGTTCCTGGGCCCGACCGGGACCGGTAAAACCCGGATCGTCGAGGCCACGGCGGAGTGTCTGGTGAAGAATCCGCGCGCAGTGATCAAAATTGACTGCGGCGAGTTCCAGCACAGCCACGAGATTGCGAAGCTAATCGGCTCGCCTCCGGGATATCTGGGCCACCGGGAAACGCACCCGCTGCTGAGTCAGGAAGTCCTGAACCAGTTTCATACGGACAAGTGCAAGGTCAGCTTCGTTCTGTTCGATGAAATCGAGAAGGCGAGCGACGCGCTCTGGAATCTGTTGCTCGGCATCCTGGACAAGGCGACGCTGACGCTCGGCGACAATCGCAAGGTCGATTTTTCGCGCGCCCTCATCTTTATGACCAGTAACGTAGGCGCGGCGGAGATGAGCGCGATTCTGAATCCGAAGATGGGCTTCTGCACGCCCCAGCGCTCCGACGTGCAGGCTGGTTCGGTGTGCGAGAAAACCACTAAGAAGGTGTCGAATAGCGGACTCGAAGCGGCTCGGCGTAAGTTTCCGCCGGAATTTGTGAATCGCGCGGACAAGATTGTCGTCTTCAAGCCGCTGGGGCAGACGCAGTTGCGGCGCGTGCTCGACATCGAGTTGAACATGGTGCAGCAGCGCGTCTTCGATTCCGCGGGCGTGAATGCGTTCGTTTTCTCGGCCACTGATGCGGCGAAGGATTTCCTGTTGCAGGAAGGCACGGACGTGAAATACGGAGCCCGGCCATTGAAGCGCATCATTGAGAAGTTGCTGGTCCATCCAATGTCGAACCTGATTGCAACCGATCAGATTCGGGGCGGCGATATGCTTCGCGTCGATTTCGACTCGGCGGAAAGCAAACTGGTCTTCTTAAAGGAAGCCGAGGGGATGCCGGCGCACTATATGCAGCAGATGACATCGGCTTCGCTAAATGCGTTGGCCGGAGCCGCGGGATTGGCGATGCCCGAGGAAACCGCTCGAGGCGTCGCGCGGGGACGCGGCAATAAGAACAATTGATTCTCCAGTGAACGAAGTCCAACCTTGAGAGGGCCAGCCATGGCGAACAGTCCACGGCTGGCCCTTTTTTTCTTTGCATCGGCGCATTCCGAACCCTTGGGCGCGATATGCTGGTGACGAATGCAAGGAAACCCGAAAGTCCTGGCCCACTTACAAGAAGCTCTGAAAGAGGAGCTGACGGCCATCAACCAATACTTTTTGCACGCTGAAATGTGCGAGAACTGGGGCTACAAGAGCCTCGGCAATTTCATTAAAAAGCAGTCCATTGACGAGATGAAGCACGCCGAGGAACTTATCGAACGGATTCTGTTCCTGGATGGCACGCCGAGCCTGACCGAGTTGATGCAGCTCAACGTCGGGCAGAACGTGAAGGCTCAGCTCGAAAACGATCACAAGCTGGAAGTGAACGCGGTTGGAATGTATAACGCCGCCGTGAAGGTCGCCCGCGACGAAGGCGACAACGCCTCGCGTGAGCTATTTGAGCGCCTATTGAAGGACGAAGAAAGACACGCAGATTGGCTTGAGGCCCAACTGCACCAGATCAAAGAAGTGGGATACGAGCGGTATCTATCGCGTCAGATTCCGGACAAGCTGTAGCCGCCAAGGCCGCCAGGTCCTTCGCCACCCGGCGCGCTACGTCATCCCAGCGTTCCGGCGCCGGCTGGCGGTATAACCGCATAACCGGGTACCACGGAGAGTCGTCGCGGTTCTCCATCCAACGCCAGTCGGCGCGATGGGGTAGCAGCGTCCACACCGGCCGGTCCAAGGCTCCGGCCAGATGTGCCGTCATGCTGTCCACCGTGACGATCAGGTCCAATTGCAGCATGGCGGCAGCAGCGGCTGCGATCTGGGCTGTCGAGAGGTGCAGCGGGATCAGTTCGAATGTGCTCGCACGCCACTTGCCGGCTTCGGGCCCTTGCTGCAAACTGTAAAAACGCACGTTGGGGATGTCTCTCAGCGGCGCCAGCTCAGACAGGTTCATCGACCTCGAGGCATCCCATGCGCCGGAGGCCCAGATCAAGCCCACGTTAAGCGTCCGCCGGTCGTGGATTGGTGTGAAACGGGCCGTATCGACAGGGACAAACGGCGGGGAAATTGTTTTGAGGTGCGTGCGGAAGAGATACCGCAGTTCCATGCACTCGACCTCTATTCCGCCACCTGTCGAGGCGAGTGTCACGCCGGGCATGCCTTCATACAACTCCCACAATTCCGGTTGCACGTCCAGGGATACCTCCGAGGCCAACGGCACGACGAGCGGAAGGTAGCGAAGGAACTGAATGGAATCGCCCAACCCATGCTGGCAACGGATGATGACTGGCTGCCCCGTAACGGGCGTGCCGTCCCACAGCAGGTTGTCCGGCAGGCTGCGTCCACCGATTGCGCGGCGCGGAGCCTCGATCTCATCGGTAATCCGCCAGGCGGCTTCGAAAGCACCGGACCGCATCGCTGCCATCCAGCGTTCCACCGCACCTGGCACGCCCTCAATGATACCCGCAGCCCCGCACTGGATGGTATGGTGGGGAGTTTGATGTTCGATCACGCGCCCCTGTTTCTCGGTCACAGGAAGCTCGACGAGCGTAGGCGCTTCAAACTGGGGCTCGTAGTTAACCGCGGGCAGAACCCCGTTTGGGTGCGCGACATTGTCGAGTACCTGCTGGGCGTGCCCCAATTCGATATCTCGGTACGCGAGTCGAATGAACCGAAGCACGTGCCGCTCGCTCCTTCCTGGCTTGCCGATCGCCTGTACACGGCAAGCAGGCGCAAATACGATGCGTTCGCGGAAACCGAGGATGGCGCGGTGATCAATTCGCCGCCGGATACGGGTGAGCCGGTGGACGCCCTATTTTGGTTAGCGAGTGCCCGGCCGCGGGGCACGTGTGCCGGGCTTGCGCGCTTTGGCGTGTTTACGCTCCAACTCGGCGACGAGACGACGGACCCGCCATACTGGCGCGAAGTGATCGAAGCCTCCCCGATCTCCGCGGCAGTGTTGTACTGGCATGCGACGTCGTTCGAACGAGGGCGCGCCGTGTACACCGCCGAAACGGGTACGCAACAGGATTGGGCGTTTACGCGAAACGCGGAGGAGCCGCTGCAGGCGCTGCCTCGCATGCTGGCTATCACGGCCCTCGAGCTGATGTGCAGCGGCTCGGAGTGGATCGCGGGCGCCCTGGAGTTGCCCGAAGTGGAGCGCCCGCGCTCGCGTCAGGCGTCGTTTCCATCGGCGCTGGATACGCTGCGGTTCATTGCCCGTCAGGCTACACGCAGCGCTTCGGTACGCGTGAACGGCCGCGGTAAACTCCGCCGATGGTTTCTGGCGCTTCGCCGGAATCCGTCTTTGTTCTATAGCAACCTCGGCCGTTTCTCGCGGGATGGCCTGGAAGACATCCCACTTCGCGGAACCCATATGGCCGATCCATTCGTGATCGAGCATGGCAAACGCAACTGGTTATTTTACGAATATGTCCCGCTGGGCGCTAGCAGAGGACGGCTGAGTTGCATGGAGTTGGACGCCGATGGCAAGCCAGGCAGCGCCCAAGTGGTGCTGAAGACCGATTATCATCTGTCCTATCCCTGCGTATTTAATGTTAATGGCGAGTACTTTATGATTCCGGAATCGTCGGCCAATCGCACCGTGCAGCTCTACCGTGCGACTCGCTTTCCATTCGAGTTTCAGCTCGAGTCCATCTTGATTGATAGCATCTCTGCGGTCGATACAACACCGTTCCACTTGAACGGGCATTGGTACTTCTTCACAACCACTACTCAACCGTTCCTCGAGACATTTCTGTTCTGGTCCGACTCGCTGGACGGCGAATGGCGGCTACATCCGATCAGCCCGATCTCATCGTCGGCGCGGAATACACGTTCGGCTGGACATCTCTTCTATCACAACGGCCGCCTATTACGTCCCACGCAGGACTGTTCTGTCCGGTATGGATACGGGATGACAATTAACGAGATCACGCGGCTGTCTCCCACCGACTTTGAAGAGCACAAGGTGGATTTTATTCCGCCACGGTGGCGGCGCGGGTTGCTGGGCACTCATACTCTGAACAGCAACACACAATTCGAAGTCATCGACGGGATTCGTTACCAATAATGAGTTCTCAATTCCGCGCGACGACTCCGCTGGATGCCGGCGCGATATCCACGTTCATGCAACACGTATTCGGAATGAGTCCGGAGCATCCGGGTCTCAATCCGTGCCAGATGGACTGGAAGTATTGGCGGCCCCATCCGGAGTGGATCGGCGCGCGGGGGTACGTGATGGAGCGCGACGGTCAAATCGTGGCCCACGGGTCGGTTGTACCTCTGACTTGTCTCTGGGACGGTCAGCGCTTCAAACTGATTGATCTCATCGATTGGGCCGCTCACCCGGCGCATCCTGGCGCGGGAATTACGTTGCTCAAGCGCGTGGCAAAGTTGGTGGATGGTGTGTTCATCGCCGGGGGAACCGATTCAGCGCAACGAGTGTTCGACAGTTTGGGGTTTCGACGTTTCGCGGACGCTAACAAATACGCCGTGCCTGTGCGGCCCCTCGCCCGATTGATGCGCGACAATGAGGCGATCTGGAAACGCGGAGCGAGACTCGTTCGCAATGTTGCATGGACCGTCGACACCTTGAACGCGGTGCCACCGGGTTGGTCCGCACGCGCGGTTGATCGGGCGGAAGTCACCCGCACGGTCTTCCCTCGACCCGCGCCCGAGCCCGACATGGCTGTGTTCGAGCGGACGCCCGAGTCCATCGCATTTCTCCTCGAGTGCCCCATCACGCCTTCGCGGTTCTATATTGCCGATCTGGGCGGAGTCACACGAGGGTACTTCATCCTGAACATCGCCCAGAATCAGTGCCGGATCGGCGATGCTTGGATGGATTCCGGGCGTGCGGCCGATTGGCGGGCTCTGTACTCCCTTGCACTGAACGAGGCGCGCCTTCAACAAGGCGTGACCGAGGTAGTGACCGTGGCTAACACCGGCGTGGCTCGGGAAGCACTCGCCGCGAACGGATTCAGGCCTCGCGGGATTACCTCCTTGAGAATGCTGCTTCCCGATCGCTGTCCGCCCGCGATTCGCTACCAACTAACCGATAACGACTCGGCGTATATGAACGACGGCAAAGACGTCTATTGGACGTGATGTTCTCGTAAGTAGGCGTCAATAGCAGCATAGGAAGTCAGCTCCTCGTAATCATCGATATGAAGGTCAATCCCGAATTCCTCCGAGACCGCCGATAACAGAGTGATGTGCGCCACCGAATCCCATGCCGGGACTTTGTCCGCGGTTGCGCCTTGGATCGCATCTGGCGCAAGATCGGGAAACACATTCGCAAAGCAGTTCGATAGCCGCTGTTCCATTGAATTCATGACTGTACTTCGACAACCTCGTGAGGCAGATCGGGAAATTGGGACTCGAACTCATTTCGGGCGATCGTATACTGCGAGTCGAGCTGCGCAAAGAACTCCTGCAGCGGCCCGTTCCGGTTTGTCCGCGTAAATGCAAACTCTATCCAGTCAACCCCGGTGATATTGAACAAGCTTGCGATCGTGCGATGCTCGATGTTGCGCGAAAATGCCCGGCAACTCATCACCCAATGACTGACCTTCAGGGTGTTGCCGTGCCGTTCTCCCAACACGGTTCCGATCTTTCCCAGCGGCCCGAACTTGTCCCGGTAAGATACTACCGCCAGTACGCTATTGTTCGCGGCCAGACATCGCTGCCACTCGCCTTCAGACATTCTCAGTCCATTCAGATTGAATTGGTTCGTTTTGTTAATCAATTCCAGAGGCCGCTTGTCGGCCGGGTCCTTTCGGTAGTCAATCGTGACAACGCCCCCCAAGCCGGCCAGGAAATCGGGAGAGGCGCCCGCCTCGCGAATTTCGCTCGAAGCGCGTATACTTGCAGCGCGTAGTGCGTCTTCCTCACCCAGCACCGGCTTGCCGAACAGGTCGCGCAACTCAGTCAACAGACTCCAGAGCTTGACCGCATCCTTGCCTGGAAATCGCCGGCACGTGATCCCTGGTAAGGCTTGCGCTACTTCTTCCAGCTCCATTGGATTATCATCGACAAACACCACGCTGTCGGCCGCGATATTCCAGATGGATAATATTTCGGCCACCGCCTTTGACTTCGGTCCCCAACTCGCTCTGACCGGGAACAGCTTGTCCGGCTGAATCAGCAGGTCACTTCGCCCCAGCGCAGTTTCAACGACGGGTAACTCGTTTTTCGACGACACTCCAATCAAAACTCCGCAATCCGCCAGATGACTCAACATCTGCTGATACAGTCCGTGTGTTTGCGAGTGGCTGTCCTGATGCCACGAAATTGCCTCCGGTCCGATCTCGCCCACGATGCCCGACCACAACGTATTGTCCAGGTCAGTGATCAGGGCTTTCTTCGGCGGACGGGGATACAGGACATCTGCAACACAGCCAGCTAGCGCGGCGGCGTGCGCGGTCGTGTACGGGAATCCAGCGAGCAACTCCATCTTGGCATCAAGCCGTCCCGCGGAGGGGCTCAACTGATTCAGATATTCACGATCCACCACGCGAACACCATTCAACCGCGCCACACGAAGCAAAAAGGAATCCAGAGCGTGCTCCAATTCCAGTTCGAGCACGCTCGTTTGCGCCCGGATTGTGTGTCCGATGGGCGGAAGCGGTAGCGATGGAGCCGAGATCGCGACAGGCATCCGCTTGCCGAGCTTCTCGAGGCTCGACGTGAACCGCTCGAACCGGCCTTCGACCATTCCGCCGATATCGCGCTGCGATGCGTGCGACCAGCCGCCGGCGCTTCGCAAGCCAAGCCGGGGGTCGACATCGCTCCATTCCATCACCACCGCGGCCGCGAGAGCATCGGAGTCCGCCGCACGCTCCAGATTACCCGCGAAGTCGCCATACAGGTCCGTCTCGATCTCAACATGATCGCCGGGAAATGTTTCGGCGAGAGTCGCATTTAGAAACGTGGCCAGGTGCATCGGCTGGAATCCACAAATCAGCGCATGTGCCTTTGCCTGCCCCTGCCCTTTCCTCTCCTTGATGCGCGCCAGCGCCTCGTTCAGTGTCACTATTTCAAGGTTGCCATGAAACCCGTGCGCCTGCGAATGGAGGAGAATAGTTGCCATGAGCTGCAGGCCCTCGCTCTCCAAACTCCTGTTTTGGGCCGTCTCGCTCGCGGCCACACTGGGCTTTGCGGCCGCACCCGCCAGCAAATCGGCGAGCGAGTTCAACGTGCCCGTCACATACTACAAGCTGCCGAACGGGCTGCGTGTCGCGCTTTCACCGGATCCGACCGCCCCCACTGTGGCCATCGCCGTCTACTACAAGATCGGCTTCCGCGTGGAACCTCGCGACCGCACCGGTTTCGCCCATCTCTTCGAACACATGATGTTCCAGGGTTCGCAAAACCTCGGCAAAATGGAATTCGTGAAGCTGGTCCAGGAAAATGGCGGCATTCTCAACGGCTCCACCCGCTTCGATTTCACCAACTATTTCGAGGTCCTGCCGGCCAACAAAATGGAGACGGGATTGTGGGCCGAAGCGGACCGCATGCGCGGACTGGCGATCGCCGAAGAAAATCTGACCAATCAAAAAGGCGTCGTGAGCAATGAAGTAAAGGTGAACGTGTTGAACCAGCCCTACGGCGGTTTTCCGTGGCTCGACCTGCCCCAGTACGCAAATACGAACTGGCACAACGCCCACAATTTCTATGGCGACCTGAAGGAGATCGAAGCCGCCACGCTCGACGACGTCAAGACATTCTTCAAGACTTACTACGCTCCGAACAATGCGGCGCTGGCAATTGTTGGAGATTTCAGAGTGCCCGAGGCCAAGGCCGCGGTCGAGAAATATTTCGCCGGAATCCCGGCAGGTCCCGCCATCAAGAGTGTCGATCTGTCGGAACCGCGCCAGGAGAGAGAGAAGAAGTTCACGAAAAAAGACCCACTGGCGCGCCGTCCTGCACTGGCGATTGCGTACCACATGCCTCAGCGGAACACGCCCGAATACTATGCAATGGGGCTCATCGATCAGATCCTGCTGCAAGGCAATGACAGCCTGCTATACCGCGAGTTGGTCAATAAGCGCGCATTGACGGGAGAGGTTTCGGGCGGCATCAATCTGCTCGGAAACATGTTCGACTACAACGGCCCGATGTTGTGGATCGCCTCGTTGTTTTTCGACGACCTTGCAAAAGCACCCGAGATCACCAGCGCCGTGGACCAGGCCGTCTCCGGGCTGCAGAATAAACCGGTAGACCGTGCGACGCTCGATCGTGCCTTAACCAAGCTACGCTCGGGCTTCTACGATTCGCTCACGTCCATGGGTGGATTTGGCCGCGCCGATCTCCTTGCCAGCTTCGCGCTGTTCGATGATGACCCGGCGCGCATCAACACGCTCGAAAGCGAATTCAAGAAAGTCACGCCCGAGCTCATACAACGCACCGCTCGCGAATACCTGCGGGACACTGCCCGCACAATCGTGATCGTCGAGCCTGCCGCTCCCGCCGCCGGCCCTGCGATAGGAACTTCGAAATGAGACTGCGTCTGTTTACTTCTGCGTTGCTCCTCCTGACCTGCGCCCCGGCACAGGACAAACAGAAGCCTCCTCAGGGCGGTCCGCCGAAGCCGTTCACGTTACCGCCCGCACAGAACTTCATGCTCAAGAATGGGGCGAAGGTGACGTTGGTGCCGTACGGTTCGGTGCCGAAGGTCTCTGTCCGAATCGTGATCGCGGCCGGCAACGCGAACGAGGCGGCGGACCAGATCTGGCTCGCCGATATGACCGGGCAACTGATGAAAGAAGGGACCACAACTCGTTCCGCGGTCGACATGGCCGAGCAGGCGGCCCGCATGGGCGGCAACGTCTCGGTCAACGTGGGACTGGATCAGACCACAATCGGCGGCGATGCTTTGTCCGAGTCCGCCGCGGATCTCGTCGCGTTGTTAGGCGACGTCGCTCAACATCCCGCGTTTCCAGCTAGCCAATTGGAGCGGGTGCGGAGTACGTTGTTACGCCAACTCGCCATTCAGCGTTCTACTCCGGGCGCTCAAGCCGACGCCGCGTTCAGGAAGTTGCTGTACGGGACTCATCCGTACGGGCGATATTTCCCGACAGAGGAGATGTTGAAGTCGTTCACTATCGAGGGTGTTCAACATTTCTATAAGTCGAACTTCGGAGCGGCGCGCGCACACATCTATGTCGCGGGACGTTTCGATCCCGCTATCAAGCAAACGGTGACCGCAGCGTTCGGCTCCTGGGAAGCTGGACCGGCGCCAGTCAACAACGTTCCGAAGACAGTAGCAGCGAAGCATGTCGAAGTGATCGACCGTCCGGGAGCCGCTCAATCGGTAATCCGTTTCGGACTGCCGGTACCGCCGCCAAATAATCCGGACTACATCGCAGTGGCAGTGACGAACTCGCTTCTGGGCGGCAGTTTCAGCTCGAGAATCACTACCAATATTCGAGAGCAGAAGGGCTACACCTATTCCCCGCATAGCATCGTGGAGACCAGTTTTCACGACGTATTTTGGGTACAGGAAGCCGATGTGACGACAGCGGTGACCGGCCCGGCCCTGCAGGAAATCGTCAACGAGATAAAGCGCCTTCGCAAGGATCCACCGTCCGCGGATGAGTTGAAGGGAATTCAGAGCTTCATGGCCGGCATGTTCGTCATTGAAAACTCCTCCCGGCAAGGCGTACTCAACCAGCTTCGATTCGTAGACTCGCAGGGGTTGCCAGACGACTGGTTGCGCACCTACGTACCGACCGTGTTGAAGGTGACTCCGCAGCAGGTGCAGGGCATAACGGAAAAGTATCTCGACCCGGACAAGATGATATTGGTGGTTGTCGGCGATAAGTCAAAAATAGCCGATCAACTCTCTCCATTCATGACCAGGTAACCCTTTATGGAAACAATAACTCGTCGCACAGCCATCGCCTCATTAGCCGGAGCATGCGCAGTCAATGCTGCCGGGAGCGAATGGACGAATCTCTTCGATGGCAAGACGCTGAACGGCTGGAGGGCCAGCGAGAACTCGAGCACGTGGAGTGTAAAGGACGGGTGTCTCGCATCCTCAGGCCCCCGCTCACACCTGTTCTATACCGGCGGTCCGGCTGGTGAGGCTCGATTCAAGAACTTCGAACTCGAAGCCGAGCTGCGATCGGCCTATCGCTGCAACTCGGGCATTTTCTTTCACACCGAGTGGCAGGAGACCGGCTTCCCTGCGAAGGGATTCGAAGTCCAGGTTGATAATACGGCGCTCGGCGAAGGCAGCTACATTGAGCGCAAGAAGACCGGATCGCTGTACGGCGTCCGTAATCAGTACAAGTCCCTGGCGCACGACGACGAGTGGTTCCGCATCAACATCCTGGTGCGCAGTCCCAATGTGCAGGTGCGCGTGAACGGCACGCTGGTGGTCGACTATATCGAGCCCGTTCCGCCCCTGGTGGCTGACGAGGGTCGCGCGCGCGTGCTCAGCTCGGGCACATTTGCATTGCAAGGTCACGATCCGGGCTCGAAGGTGATGTTCCGCTCGGTCCGCGTTCGCACGCCACCCAACGATGCGCCTCCTCCCGCAACTCCGGCCGGCGCTACCGACGAGGTCGCGCGCGAACTGATCCGGTTGGGCGCGCACAACTATCCGGTCGTCGATTATCACTCCCATTTAAAGGGTGGGTTGACGCTGGAGCAGTTGCTCGAGCGGTCGCGCAACACAGGCATCTTCTACGGCGTCGCCATCAACTGTGGCAAAGGATTTCCGGTTCAGGATGAGGCCAGCGCGCGGAAATTCGTTGACAGCCAGCGCGGTGTTCCCGTCTTTACCGCGATGCAGGCAGAAGGGCGCGAATGGACTCAGATGTTCGACCGCGCTACCGTCGGCTTATTCGATTACGTCTTTACTGACTCGATGACCTGGACCGACAACCGGGGCCGGCGCATGCGCACGTGGATGCCCGACGAGGTCGGAACAATTGCGGACCCACAGGAATTCATGGACACGCTCGTGGACCGCGCCGTCGGGATACTCGAGCGCGAGCCAATTGACATCTACGCGAACCCGACGTTTCTTCCCGATGTGCTTGCTAAAGACTACGATCGCCTGTGGACCGATGAACGGATTACCCAGGTACTGAAAGCGGCAAAGAAGGGCGCGGTGGCGATCGAGTTGAATAATCGCTACCGTCTTCCGAGCGAGAAAATCGTCAAGATGGCCAGGCAGGAAGGCCTGAAATTCAGCTTCGGAACGAATAACACAGGCCCGCAGGATTTGGGGCGGTGCGAGTACGGGCTCAAGATGGTGAAGGCCGCTCAACTTCGCTGGCAGGACTTTTTCGTGCCTGGAGAAAAGGGCGAGCGCGCCATTGACCGCAAGCCAGGGATGCTGAAAGCCTAACCCGCGGCGGGTAGCAGCGCTTCGGTCACTTTCACCGCCAGCCTCTGCCGCGCGTCGGCGGGCATCAGCAACGTCAACGCACTATCGACGATTTCGATTCGGGCGGGCAAACGCCCCGCGTATTCGCCGTCCACCTGCACATACACTCGCGCATCGTCGGGACACCGGAACTCGACCCGCCGCGCCCGCGCGATCGTCGCTCCAGGAACGCTCGCCAAAGTGCGAGTAAGAATGCCCAGAAAGTACGTGAGGTACCGGGCCGCATGACGTCCGCGGAACAGGACGGTTTCAAAGTCATGCTCGAGCAGCGAAGCGTTGGAAGCGATCGTCAGGTCGCCGCCATAGTTCTTCACGCGGCTTGCGAGTGCGAATCCGCAGCGGTGCGTCTCTCCATTCAACACAGTTTGAAACTGCGGCAGCGGATGCACGACTCGCGAGAATCCAGCAACCCAATACGCAAGCTTTCCGAGCGATGCCTTCATCTTCGGATTCAGATCGTAGATGATATGGGCGTCCAACCCGGCGCCCGCCATCATCACAAAATATCGCGAGCCAAGCTCCGTGTGAACCTGGCCGATGGAGATCCGCTCGGGCGCGCATTCGGAAATCCTGCGGGCAGCCGCCACCGCTTTCGAACCTAGCCCTAATTCCATCGCCAGCACGTTGGCCGTTCCCGCCGGTATAATTCCCAGCGGCACGTGGGAAAACACCATCCCATTGGCGACTTCGTTGATCGTGCCATCGCCGCCAACTACGAGAATCAGGTCGGGGTCCGTGGCCACCACCTCGTGCGTCATGCGCGTCGCCATACCGGGGCCTTCGGTCGGCAGCGCGCGCACCTTGATCCCTTCGCCCTCCAACGCGTGCACGACGTCGTTGATGATGCGCCCGCCAGTGGCCTTCACTCGGCCCGCCACGGGGTTGTAGATCAGAACTGTATTCTGGTAAGTAGCGATAACGCCTCTTCTAACCTGATTGTAATGTCTCACGAATCGCCCCAACGGGAGAGCGAACGGCTGCGCGAACAACTGCGCAAGCACGAGCATTTGTATTACGTTCTCGACCGGCCCGAGATCACCGACGCCGATTACGATGCGCTGATGCGGCGCCTGCGCGACTTGGAAACGCGCCATCCCGAGTTGATTACCGCCGATTCGCCCACGCAGCGCGTCGGTGGACAGCCTCGCGAGGGCTTCGTAAAAGTGCGCCACAGCGCGCCCATGCTGAGCTTGGACAATGCGCTCAACGAGGGTGAACTGCGCGACTTCGACCGGCGCGTGAGCGAGTTGCTGGGTGGCGAGCCGTACCAGTACGCGGCGGAGTTGAAGTTGGACGGTCTGTCAATGGCGGCGCATTACCAGGCCTCGCTATTCCGCCAGGCGTTGACGCGCGGCGATGGCAAAGTGGGCGAGGACGTCACCGGAAATGCGCGCACCATCAAGTCGCTGCCGCTTCGAGTCGTCACCGGTCTGCCCGGATTCGAAGTGCGCGGAGAAGCTATCATGACCCGCCGCTCGTTCGACAAGCTGAACGCCGAGCGCGACAGCGAAAACCAGCCCCGGTTTGCAAACCCTCGCAATGCGGCGGCGGGAGCGTTGCGCGCGCTTGATCCCGCGATGACCGCATCGCGCGCGTTGGATTACTTTGCGTACTTCCTGATGGTGAACGGCGATTACCATTTCGATTCGCACTGGCAGTCGCTCGCCGCGTTGGAGGCGATGGGGTTCAAGGTGAACCCGCAACGGAAGTTGTGCCGTACGGTAGACGATCTACTCGAGTTCTGCGCGCGTTGGGAAAGCCAGCGCGATTCGCTGCCCTATGAAATCGACGGCGTCGTGGCGAAGGTCGATTCGATTCCACAACAGCGCAAGCTCGGCTGGACCGCGAAGGCGCCGCGATGGGCCATCGCATTCAAGTTCGCCGCGCGCCAGGCCGAGACGGTGGTCGAGAACATCCACGTACAGGTCGGACGCACGGGCGCGCTCACGCCTGTTGCGCAATTAGTGCCCGTCGTCGTGGGCGGTGTAACGGTGTCGCGAGCCACGCTACACAACGAAGACGAGATCGAGCGGCTGGGCGTTCACGCGGGCGACACGGTACTGGTGGAACGCAGCGGCGACGTGATCCCGAAAGTGGTGCGTGTGGTGCAGCCCGGGGGCAACCGGCGTAAATTCCAAATGCCGCGCCACTGTCCGGTTTGCGGCGGTGACGTGGTTCGCGAGGCGGGCGAGGCGGCCACCCGGTGCATCAACACGAATTGCCCGGCGCGCCTGAAGGAGTCCGTTTTGCACTTCGCGGCGCGCGGTGTCATGGATATCGATGGGCTGGGCACCGCTCTCGTCGATCAACTCGTCGACCGCGGCCTGGTCGCGAGCGTCGCCGGGCTGTACACGCTGACTCTCGATCAGCTTTTGGAACTGGAGCGCATGGGCAAGAAATCGGCCGAGAAGATACTCGCCAATATCCACGCCTCGCGCACCCGCCCTTTGCCTCGTGTGCTGAACGGGCTCGGCATTCCGTTCGTCGGCGAGCGAACCGCGCAGATCCTTGCAGACCACTTCGGCAGCCTGGATGAGATCACCTCCGCCGCTATCGACGCACTGCAGCAAGCCGAGGAGGTCGGGCCCAAGGTGGCGCACGCCATCAAGCAATACTTTGCCGAGCCGCGCAATTGCGAGTTGGTCGGGCGCCTGCGCGCGGCCGGTGTCCAGTTCACACAGCAGCGCGTGGCGAAAAAGGAAGGCGCGCTACACGGACTCACGTTCGTGCTGACTGGCACACTGCCAACGCTGACGCGCGAAGAAGCCAAGTCGCGCATCGAAGCGGCGGGCGGCAAAGTCACCGGCTCCGTGAGCAAGAGCACCAGTTTCGTTGTGGCCGGCGAAGAAGCTGGCTCCAAGTTGGACAAGGCTCGCACGCTCGGGATACCCGTCCTCGATGAGGCGCATTTGTTGGAGAAGCTCGGCGGGTGAAGGGCTTTATCGAGAAGATCGTCGCGTTCGGCCCGCTCGGTGTATTTTTATTTGCGATCCTGGACGGCGCTGGCTTGCCTTCGCCCGGCGGATTGGATTGGCTGGTCGTCTTGCTGGCTGTCAAGACGCCCCACCTCGCATATCAACTCGCCGCGCTCGCCATCGTGGGATCGCTGATCGGCGGTTTCTTTCTGTACTGGATAGCGCGTCGCGGCGGCGAAGCGATGCTGAAGAAGTACCGCGGCCGCCCAAGCTTCGTGCAGTTCGAGAGATGGTTTCAGCGTTACGGTCTGCTGACCGTCTTCATACCAGCGCTGATTCCCATCCCTATGCCGCTCAAGTTTTTTGTCCTGTGCGCGGGCGTATTCGAAGTTCCACCGCTGACTTTCGGACTTGTCATGACTGCGGCGCGCGTGCCCCGCTATGTCGCGTTGGCGTACCTCGGATCGAAGTTAGGGCGTGAGTCATGGCCCTGGTTGAAAGTCCACGTTCCACATCTCTTGGGACTCGCGGTTATCCTATTCATCACTTTGTACCTGCTGATTCTCGTGCTTGACCGCCGCCGCAGGACCGCTAATTCAATATAAATCGGACTTGTATCGGCGACACCACTTCAACAGGATTTCCGTTCAGCAGAGTGGGCCGGTAGATCCATTGGCGAACTGCATCCACCGCGGCGCGCGTCAGTAAGGGATGGCCGCTGATGACTTGCAGATGTTGTACGGTACCATCCCGCGCAATGACTCCGAGTAACTCAACTGTTCCCGACACACGGGCTTGCCGCGCCAGCGCCGGATATACCGGAATCACCTTGGTAATTATCTTGGCTTCCTGAACGCCGCTACCAACCCTGATACGTTCAGCCGGTGGCGCAGCCGTCCGCACCGGCTCAGGCGCTGTTGCCTTGGCCACCGGAGGTGGAGGCGCGATCGAAGCGGCGCTCGGCAGTATGCCTGTACCCGCGGCCCGTCCGTCGTAAATCGCCCCTGGGACATACGGTCCCGTGCTTACAGGCGATTGCGTAGGCGGGTCAAGAATAACGGGTGTCTGATCCGGAATGCGCTTGTACGCATAGAGCTTTGATGGATCGCGAAACTCGGGCCGCTGCGACGCCGGACGCGGCTGGGGCTTCGATAGCTCGGGCGGAGGAGGCGGAGCAGCCCTGCCTGCGGGAGGCAGCACGTGGAGATCGCTGATGCGAAACAGCGGCAAACTGTCGGTGTAAATGAGTGGGATCAACATCGCCGTACTCAGCGCCAATAATTGACCACTGAGTCCAGCTACTACCGTCCAGGGCCGTTGAGTCCCAGAATTGAGAAGCAATGACTGTTCAAACATGCCTCGATAGACACCGCATCAGCGAGCGGAGTTCCGGCGAGTCAAGTTGGAACTAAACAGCGATGTGCGGTGTCACTACTTACGGCTCGAATACTTGTTCAACGCGCTGACAAACGCGGATGCCGTCGCTGGCACCGCCACATTACCCTGCACAATGTCACGATTGCGGTACGCCTGGCCGTATAACTCAGTATTGGTTCCCGAGTCATCGCGCAATGTCGCTCCTGTCAGTGCCACACCGGCGAAAACGCCCCGTTGCCGGGACCAGGTTAATATCTCCGCATCCATTAGCGCGTCCATTTGCGCGCTCGAGTCGCGCCCCACCGGACCGGCCGCAACCGATGCATCCGCCCCCACGGTGAACCGGCTCTTGAACAGCTTTCGCATTCCGGAGTTCATCACCAGCATCACGAGATCGGTCTCCGCGCCGCCGATCTGGAAGCCGAAACTGCCGCCCTCAACCCGCACGGCCCCTGGCGCCGACCATCCCACGCCGTTCGTTTTGCGGCACGAGATGAAACCGCGTCCATATTTACCGCCCACGAAAAACGCGCCCTTCTTTAAGCTGGGCACGATGATCGCGCACTGCGCCTTGTTCAATAGTTCCTGGGGGATCGACTTGTCGCGGGTCGCCATGATCTCGTTCAACACATCGGCCGACGCCGCAAGCCGCTTATCCGAATCCCGCTCGCCCGATGTCGCGCCGGACACCGGAAACGCGACTGCGGCCAACACAATCAATTCAACAAATCGCATCCGATCAATCCACCTCCAGGACGGCTTTTCCCACCACTCGCCGCGCCGCAATATCTGACATCGCACGCGGCGCGTCGGGTAACTTGTAAACACACGTAACTGACGGCCTCACCCTCCCCGCCGAGTACAAGCGATCCACCGCGTTTTGTGTTTCACGCAAATACCACGGCCGGACATTCGCGTAGTCGCCCCAAAACACGCCCACCACTGACATGTTTTTCAACAACACGCGGTTCACCTGCACGCTCGGTATTCGCCCTCCAGCAAATCCGATCACCAACAGCCGCCCTTCCGGCGCGATACACTTCATCGACAGGTCGAAGATGTCGCCGCCCACGGGATCGTAGATCACATCGGCGCCGCGGCGCTCCGTCAATTCCTTCACGCGATCCACCCACGTGGGATCCGAATAGTCGATCGCTTCATCGGCCCCTTGCTCGCGCGCGAAAGCGAGCTTCCGGGCCTCTCCCGCGGTTGCAAGCACACGTGCTCCCATCGCCTTTCCAATCTGTATTGCCGACATGCCGACGCCGCTCGCAGCCGCGTGCACCAACAATGTCTCGCCTTCCTTCAACGCCGCCCGTTTTTCCAGTGCAAACCACGAGGTGTGATACACGATCGGGATCGCCGCACCCTCGCACCAGCTCATCTCCGGAGCCATCGCGAAAGTACGGAAGCTGTCGGCCACGCTGTACTCCGCGTACGCACCGCCAGTCGTCATTGCCATGACGCGATCACCCGGGACGAAGGTCGTCACCTCAGTGCCCACGGCATCCACTACGCCCGACACCTCGGCGCCGGGAGTGAACGGGAATCCGGGGCGCACCTGATACTTACCCTGAATCTGCAGCAGATCGAAAAAGTTCAGAGCCGCGGCATGATTCCGGATTCGCACCTGATGGGGCCCGGGCTCCGGAACCTCACAGTCGCGGAACTTCATCCCCGAGGGATCGCACCAATCGTCTACCTGCCAAGCTTTCATTAGCACTCTCACCATTGTCTACGAGGAATGGTTGGCCTGCCGGAGGATGCCCGCTACAATAGTCCAGTAAGGCAGCACATTCCCTCTGAGCATGAACGAAATCCAAATCCGTCAACAGGCGCTATTCGACGCGCTCGACACCCGAATCCTTGTCCTCGATGGCGCCATGGGAACCATGGTCCAACAGCGCGATCTCACTGCGCAGGACTTCGGTGGACCCGCGCTCGAAGGCTGTAACGAGGTGCTGGTAGCGACGCGCCCGGACGTGATCCTCGACATTCACCGTGCCTATTTCGATGCGGGAGCCGATATGGTCGAGACCGACACCTTCGGCGGCACGCGCCTGGTGATGTCGGAATACGAGTTGCAAGATCGCTCCTATGAGTTGAACGTCACGGCAGCCAAACTCGCAAGGCAGGCTGCGGCCGAGTTCTCAACGCCGGGACGGTTGCGCTTCGTCGCAGGCTCGATCGGCCCCACCACCAAGGCCATCACGGTCACCGGCGGAGTCACGTTCCCTGACTTGGTTGAGAATTTCTACCAGCAATCCAAAGCTCTCATTGAGGGCGGCGCGGATGTGTTGCTGGTGGAGACAAGCCAGGACACACGCAATGTCAAAGCGGCACTGCTGGCGATCGGCCGTCTGCGCCAGGAACTCGGCCATCCGATTCCAACCATGGTTTCGGGCACGATCGAGCCGATGGGCACCATGCTGGCCGGCCAGACCGCCGACGCGCTGTACGCCTCCATCGCCCACGCCGACCTGCTATCGGTGGGGTTGAACTGCGCCACCGGTCCGGAATTTATGACGGACCATCTCCGCACCCTGCACGAGATGGCGTCGACTCGTATATCCTGCTACCCCAATGCCGGGTTGCCGAACGACGAGGGTGTGTATCTCGAAACGCCCCAGACACTCGCCGCGCAGTTGGATAAGTTTGCGGCGCATGGCTGGCTGAACATTGTCGGCGGCTGCTGCGGCACCACGCCCGCGCACATCCGAAAAATCGCCGAAATGGCCGGCGGTAAGGCGCCCCGCCCACGCCGCGACCCCGCGCCTCGCACCTATTTCTCCGGCATTGACTTGGTAGAAGCAGACGAATCGAACCGTCCCCTGATCGTGGGCGAGAGGACCAATGTCATCGGATCGCGCCTGTTTAAGAATCTGGTGACCGAAGAGAAGTGGGAAGAGGCGACTGAGATCGCGCGGTGGCAAATCCGCAACGGCGCGCATATCGTCGACGTCTGCCTGCAGTCGAGCGATCGCGAAGAGATGGCCGACATCGCGCCGTTCTACGAAAAGCTGATCCGCAAGATCAAGGCGCCGGTCATGATCGACACCACCGACCCCGCAGCGATCGAAAGCGCGCTCACGTATTGCCAGGGAAAGGCGATCATCAACTCGATCAATCTCGAGGATGGTGAGGAGAAGTTTGAGCGCGTATGCCCGCTCGCCAAGGCTTATGGCGCGGCGCTTGTCGTCGGCACGATTGACGAAGATAAGCTGCAAGCCCAAGCCTTCACCCGCGAACGCAAACTCGCCGTGGCGGAGCGCTCCGTCCATCTGCTCACCACCAAATACGGCATCCCCGCCACCGATATCATCATCGATCCGCTCGTGTTCCCCTGCGCGACAGGAGACGAAAACTACATCGGCGGCGCGGTAGAAACCATCGAAGCAATCCGCCTGATCAGGGAACGTGTCCCGCTCGTTAAGACGATTCTTGGAGTATCGAACATCTCCTTCGGCCTGCCTGCCGCGGCGCGTGAAGTTGTCAATTCCGTGTTCCTTTATTACACGACCAAAGCGGGGCTGGACCTCGCGATCGTCAACTCGCAGAAGCTGGAACGATTCGCCTCCATACCCGAAGACGAGCGGCGTTTGGCCGAGGGACTGCTCTTCAACACGCCTCCCGCAGGCGATCCGTCGCTCGCCAATGCTTCCGAGGACTGGCGCGAGCAGACCAAGGAACAGCGTGCCGCGATCAACCAGGCGTGGATCGCACTCACGGCCGAGCATTTCCGCAAAGCCGTGAAGAAGGAGGGCAACAAGGCGGCCGGCCTTCCTCTCGATCAGCGGCTGGCCAACTACATCATCGAGGGCACCAAGGACGGGCTGGTTCGAGATCTCGATCTGAAGCGGGCCGAAGGTGTAGCGCCGCTCGACATCATCAACGGCCCGCTCATGACTGGAATGGCCGAGGTCGGGCGACTGTTCAATAACAACGAACTCATCGTCGCCGAAGTATTGCAGTCCGCCGAGGCCATGAAAGCCGCGGTCACTCATCTTGAACAGTTCATGGAGAAAGCCGACACCGCAGCGCGTGGCAAGGTGCTGCTCGCAACTGTGAAAGGCGACGTCCACGATATCGGCAAGAATCTGGTTGAAATCATCCTGTCAAATAACGGCTACACAGTGATCAATCTCGGCATCAAAGTGCCGCCGGAGCTGTTGATCAAAGCCTACGATGAGCACAAGCCGGACGCCATCGGACTCTCGGGCCTGCTGGTGAAGAGCGCGCATCAAATGGTGACTACCGCGACCGATTTCCACGAGCACGGGTTGAAGGTTCCGCTGCTGGTGGGTGGCGCGGCGCTGTCTGAGAAATTCACGACGCTCAAGATCGCGCCCGCCTACGGGTCGCCCACGTTTTATTCGAAAGACGCGATGACCGGGCTCCGCCTGATGAACGAGATTATGGATCCGGCCACGCGCGACCGCGTTTTTGCCGAGCACACGCACACGACACCGGGCGCAGGATTCGAAGGACCCGAGAAGGGGCCGATCAACGAAAGCGAAGCGCGCAGTCCCAAGGTCCGCATCGATCTGCCCATTCCGGCGGCTCCGTATCTCGATCGCAAAGTGAGAACCGTGCCGCATCTGGCGGAGGTGTGGAGTTATATCAACCCGTACATGCTCTACGGCCGTCACATGGGCTTCAAGGGCAATTTCGAAAAGCTGCTTGCCGAACGCGACCCCAAGGCTCTGGAGCTGTTCCACATCGTCGAATCCGTGAAGCACTGGGCATCCGATTTCATCCAGGTGCGCGCGGTATGGCAGTTCTTCGAGGCCGAGCGCCATGGCAACTCCATCCATCTCTTCGAGCCAGGAGCATCGGCGCCGGTTCAGAGTTGGCCGTTTGCGAGACAATCCAAATCCGACGGCCTTTGCTTGAGCGATTACATACTCGATCCGGAGGACGGCCGCCGCGACCATCTTGCTCTGTTCGCCGTCACTGCGGGCGAAGGCATCCGCGCGCGCAGTGAAGAAGCGAAACGCGCGGGTGAATTCGTTAAGGCGCACGCGCTCCAGGCGCTCGCCATCGAAACCGCCGAGGGCTGCGCGGAGTGGCTGCACCGCCGCATTCGCGAGGACTGGGGCTTCCCCGACCCCCCCTCGATGACCATGCAGGAGCGCTTCACATCGCGCTATCGCGGCAAGCGCTACAGCTTCGGTTATCCGGCTTGCGCGAATCTCGAATATCAGACTGGGCTTTTCAAACTGCTCCGGCCCGAAGACATCGGCATCGAACTGACCGACGGGTTTATGATGGACCCCGAGGCGAGTGTCAGCGCACTCGTGTTCCATCATCCCGACTGCGCCTATTTCAGCGCGGGCGAAGAGCCTCTGCTCGCGACCGCGTGAGCTGCGCGAGCCCTAAAACGTCAGCTTTAACGCGAGTTGCAACACGCGCCAGCTCTCGCCGTTCTGATTCGTCGTCGATGAGCTCGCCGTCGACAGAGTGACGCAGCACGCCTGGCCGAACACTCCGGAGGTAATCGCCGGGCTGCCTACGCTCGCGTCGCGCGGATTGCGGAAATTCGGATGGTTCAGCGCGTTGAACGCTTCAGCGCGAAACACCATCCGCATCCCTTCCGTGATCCGGAAGCCCTTCGTCAGCCCGGCATCCAGATTCCAGTAGCTCGGACCCTGGAAGATGTTCCGCCCCAGCCCCAGCTCGCCCGGCGCTGGGAACGTGAACGCGTCCGAGTTCTGGAAGAACACCGGCCCGATCACGCCTTCCTTGGCCTGCAGTTTCGCCTCAGGCAACGCAACGCCCGGCTTCAGCGCTGCACGGGATTGCGCGCTGAAATTCGCGGTCAGCACGCCTGAACGCACTGAGAACGGCTCGCCCGATTGATACGTGTAGATACCATTCGTACTCCAACCGCCAATGAGTGCGTCCGTGAAACGGTTCGGGCTACCAAACAGCTTCTTGCCGTGTCCAAAAGGCAGCTCGTAAATGCCCGTGATATTCAGCACGTGGCGCTGATCGAAATCGGAGCGCGCCCGCTCATTACGGTAATTGCGGGCATCGGCCGGAGTACGGGAGTTAGTAGTCGTCAAGGCGCCGCCCACGCTGGAGAGCACTGGATCGATTGACAGGTTATCGATTGACTTACTCAGCGTATAACTCGCATTCAACAGCAAGCCGGCCGCGTCGAAACGTTTCCGAAACGTCATTTGCGCAGCGTGATAATTCGAATCCCCGCCATTATCGATAACGAGAATCTGTCCGAATTGTTGATTCCGCCGGAGGTGCGCGGCGAGAGTAGTCTGCTCGATCCTGCCCGCGAAATTACCCGCCGCGTTCTGATTCAGGTCGGTTTGTGTGGTCGCCGAATTCAGGAACGTCGAGTTAACGATTCCCTGCTGCAGAAGCGCGACCGGAGCTGCACCGGGACACGCCGTCCCGTTCGCGAGCGTTCCGTCCGGACGGCACCCGTTACCCAGGCGGAAGTTGTTCTGAAGCGCGAGAAACGATGGCAGAATCGGGGCGGCATCGATCTGATTGGCATCCCGGGACCGGTACAAACGGGTGCCGCGCCGCCCTACGTAACCGGCCGAAACAACATATCCCGCCGGCAGCTCATGTTGCACCGTGAAGTTCCACATGTGCACGGTGGGAAGACGCAGGTTCGGGTCAAACACGCGTGCCGCGGGCGCGTTGGAGAGCACCTGAGCGGGCGGCGTCAAAAAAGTGGACGGCTTCCCGGTCGGAGGTGACAGCTCATTGATGAATCCAGCCCCGAGCCGCACGTCGGCCACAGCCTGGCAACCGGGCGTGGTAACCAGCGCGCCGTTGGTTCCGCTGAACGACGAGCTGCACGTGAAGGTCTGGCCCGGTACTGCCGTGGCAACCGATGTAACCTGGAAGCTGTTCAGCGGATCGAAGGCCATACCGTAGCCCGTACGAATCACCGTGTGCGACGATTTGTCCGGCGACCAGGTAATTCCCACTCGCGGCGCGACGGCGCCCCAGTTGAAATTCTGAAACCAGCGGTCAGCGTGCACGAATGTGACCGGCCCCTGGCTGCCGTCAATGTTCTTGTTCGGTACATATACCCGCCCTCCCGCTTCCGACGGCGGCGGGTTCACTTCCCAGCGCAATCCATAATGCAGAGTCAAGTTTCTGCGCAATTTCCACTCATCTTGAGCAAAGAAGTTATACTGTTTCGCGCGCTGGCCTTGAGCCCACAATGTCACGCTCTTCGGCCCCGAGCGGAAAGGTAGAAAAGTGTCGTTCTTGACATCGCCCAGGAAGACTTGTGTCAACCCGGCCGGAATTCCGAGTAGGTCGTTGATGGTCCCTTGCAGCCGGTTCAAATCAGTGGATGCGATACCGGCCGTGGTGGCGGTAGCAGCCGCCGGAAGCGTCAGGCCAGCGGGGGGCCGCGTCGTGCGGGACAGCGAGATAGCCGGGGTCAGACTCGTGCCGCCGACATCGCCCCGCTGATCGTTGTGCTGATACATGCGAATATTCGCGCCGAATCGCAGGACGTGATTACCGGTCAAGTAGCTGATGTTTTCGACGATCTGCGGCGTGTTTACAGCACGGTAAGTGCGGGGATTCGACGTATAGTCCACCGTCGAATTGTTGAACGTGAAGCGGGGAGTATTCGGGAACAGCGGATTTGCCTCGCCCTGAGTGAACAGGAACTGCCAGCGCGAATACCCCATAGTCAATTCATTCACAACGCGCGGTGAAAGAACGCTGCGTAAGCCGATCGCGATGTTATTAGCGGGGCGAAACACCTCGCCGCGCGGCGGATATCCGGGCAGAATTATCGGACGGCTATTCAGGGGATCGCCGTTGAGTGTGTCTTGCTCACCCCCCAGCCAGCGGCCAAACATGGAGTGCCTGGAATTGAAGTTATGATCGACGCGCAGTAGATACTGCGGCCCGCGGACTTGAAATGGCGTGTTCCACTGATACGCGCCTGTATTGAGTCCATCGCCTGCGTTGAACGAGTTAGGCGCGGGATATCCGCCGAGCACGGATTTGACGGCGCTATCAAAACCGCGGCTTGCCGGATCGGCAGCAAAGATGTTGTAGGATGCGACGCAGTTCGTGTCAGCGGCTCCGGCGCAATTACGGACGCCCGCCGCGTACTGTCCCGTGCGCGGATCAACCAACAACGTACTGTTTTGCGTGATGCGCTGCCCGTTGATTACCAGCGGATTGCGCGCGTCGGCCACCCAGTACCGGTAAATGCCGGATAGAGCAGCGGGCGTGTACAGATTAACTGGAGCCCCAAAGTCCTTGTCAATCGGGTCCGCGAAATTCACTTTCTGACCCTGCCAGCTTCCGAAGAAAAACGTACGGTTCTTGATGATCGGTCCGCCTACTTCAAATCCATACTGGTTGAGTTGGATGACCGGTTTAGCGATGCTTTGCGCGTTGGCGTAAAACTCCTGCGCGTTCAGAGCAGTGTTGCGGAAGAACTCAAACACCGACCCGTGAAAGGAATTGGTCCCCGACCGCGTGGCTATCGAGACATTCGCGCCTGAGTTGCGGCCTTCTTCCGGCGTGGGATTGGACGTGGTTACCTTGAACTCCTGCACATTGTCCGGATGCAGGCGGAAGATGTTATTCGTCGGGTTCGGGTTCGTCGATTCGTTGGCCTCGATGCCGTCGATCGTGACATTCACCGCTGTCGCGCGCGCCCCATTAACGTTCACCGTATTGCCCGAACGTTGCACCACGCCCGGCTCGTAAATTAGCAGGTTCAGCGGATTGCGCCCGTTCAAAGGCAGGCTGACGATCGCTTTCTGCTCCACAACATTGCCGATGGTCGCCGAAGTGGTCTGCAGCACCTCGGCGGCGGCGCTCACCTCTACGCGCTCGGTCGCCGCCCCTACCTCGAGTACGACATCCACGGTAACAGGAGTGTCCACCTGGATCGTATTCTTCGTTTGGATGAACGACTTGAAACCCGGAGCATCGGCGCGAAGTGTGTAAACACCGGCTGGTATTGCGGGAAAGGAGTACACACCCGAGCCTGTCGTCGGCTGCGACTGTGTGACCCCTGTCGCCTCGTTGGTCAGCGTCACCATCGCTCCTGGAATCACCGACCCGCTCGAGTCGCGAACCGCCCCGGAGATCTGAGACGTCGACGTTTGCGCCGCCACAAAACATGCGCACGCGATCAAACAGAGTACAACCCGGCTGAATCTCATTCAACCCTCCCCCGAACGTGATTCTTGGATCGTAGCATAGCGTTTTCGACAGCGCCCCCACTCGTGATAGGTTCTCAGTATGTATAGGCTGCTGGAGCTCGGGTCGATCATGGCCTTTTTCGCGGCGGCTTCGGCGCCGGTCCAAACCATCGATGCCTTCGGGTACAAATGGTCCGTTCCCACCGCTGCGGAATGGGCCGTCGATAAAACGGATCACGGCGACACGGTCCGCATGCTGGTGGCGCGCCCTTCCACTCAGCCGCGCCGCCCCGCCCAACAGGCGATCGCCGAGACAGAGCCGTTTACTGACGTGACGCTCGAGGCGGAGGTGAAGCGGGACAACACTTCGCTGATTCTGATTTATGCCTATCGCGACGAGAATCACTTCAACTACGCTCATTTATCCGCTGATCGTGCCGCGGAACATCCCGTCCATAACGGCATGTTTCACGTCTACGGCGGCGACCGCGTTCGCATCAGTACGGAGGAGGGCCCTGCCGCTTTGCCCACCCAGGAATGGACGCCGGTGAAGCTGACTTACTCTGCGCGCACAGGCGAGGCCTACGTCGAAGTCGCAGGCCGGCGGCTGGCGAGCTTGCATGCCGTCGATCTGAGTCTCGGTGCGGGACGCGTCGGCATCGGTTCGTTTTTCGAAACGGCTCAGTTCCGGAACGTGAAAATCACCGGCACTCGGGCAGGAGGACCTTCAAAATGAGACGCCGCGATCTGCTCAAGTCGGCCCTGTTCGCGCCCGCTCTCGAGAGCTTCCGTTCCATCGCGGCCGCCGCAGCCCCGGCCATGAAAATCACGCAAGTGGACACGATCTATTGGAAATCGAGAGATGCCGCTCCGTTCTGGCCGCATTGGACGTGGGTCCGCCTGCACACTGACTCCGGTTTGACCGCGGTGGGCGAGACGTACCCGCGCAACGCCGCCGAAGCCGCGATGGTCCACCATTATGCCGCGTCGATGCTCGCCGGGCGCGACCCTCGCGATATTGAACGAATTTGGGCCGATTTCTATCGCACGTTCGATTATCAAATCGCGGGCGGAACCGAAATGCGCGTCCTGAGCGCGATCGATCTCGCCTTATGGGATCTGCTGGGCAAGGCGCTGAACTCACCCGTCTATCGTTTGATCGGCGGACGTTCCAATCCCACCGTCCGCCTCTATAACACCTGCTTTCCGTATAAGTACGATTTCAATAAAGAACCCGAAAAGATCATGCGCGAACTCATCGCCGATCATGGCATTCGCGCAATCAAGATTTGGCCGTTCGACAGCGCGGCTCAGCGCAATCGGAATCAGTTTGTCACTTCAGCAGATATCGACGATGCACTCGCGCCGGTACGCAAGCTGCGCGATGAGTTCGGTAACACCATCGAGATCGCCATCGAATTCCACGCCAACTGGAATTTGACCTCGGCCATTCGCATCGCCAGAGCGCTGGAGCCATTTCGCCCCATGTGGCTCGAAGACATGTTGCTACCCGGCAACTTCGACCAATATCGCCAGTTCGCCGAGTCAACCTCGCTGCCGCTGATTGCTGGTGAGCGCGTGGCCGGCAAGTATCATTTCGAGCGCATGTTGGATTCGCGAGCCTTCAAATACGTCATGTTCGACGTTTGCTGGTGCGGTGGTTTGACTGAGGCGCGTAAAATTGCTGCGATGGCCGATGCCTATCAGCTTCCCGTCGCGCCGCACACGGCCGGCGGTCCGCTTCTGTTCTACGCGTCGACTCATCTGACAACCGCCCTCACCAACGTCTGGATTCAGGAAAGCTGTCAACGGTTTTACAAACAGGACTGGCCGAAGATGCTGGACAACCCGTTGATGCCCGCCAATGGTTGTATCTCAGCGCCCGAAGCGCCAGGCTTTGGCATGGAAATCAAACCGGAGGTATGGAATCATCCAGCGGCTGTAATTCAAACGACCCGAATATAGCTCCTGTTAAGATGGTGACGCGCCCCGCACGCGTATGAGCCTGATACCCACCGGCGTTTTGACGGAGCTGCCAAGACTCACGGTGGCCGCGGTGATCGACATTCTGCTCGTCGCCACCCTCATTTATCAATTTCTGATGATGATTCGCGGCCGTCGCGCCGTGCCTGTGCTGCTCGGTTTCGCGATTCTGGGCGCAGTGTACGCAATCACGCTGTATGCGCAGTTGGAACTGTTACGCACGATTCTCGCCGCGGCGGTTCCATACACGGCTTTCGCGTTGATCGTTATCTTTCAATCCGAATTGCGGCGTGTACTGGCGCGCATCGGCCGTTCTCAGTTGTTTGCTGCCGGGCGGCGTCTGCAGCATCTCGAGTTGAGGCAGGAAATCGTTCTCGCAGTCATTAAGCTCGCTGGCAGCAAGACCGGCGCCTTGATCGTCATCGAACGCGCGATGGGCCTGCGGACGTTCATCGAAAGCGGCGTTGCCCTCGATTCGCTGGTGTCGCGCGACCTCCTGCTGACCATCTTCGAGCACGGGGGCGCGTTGCACGATGGAGCCGTCATCATCCGCCGCGAACGCATCGCGGCAGCGGCTTGTTTCCTGCCCCTCAGCACGAATACTACGCTCGACCCCTCTCTCGGAACCCGCCACCGCGCTGCGGTCGGCATCACCGAAGAATCCGACTGTATCGCTGTTGTTGTCTCCGAAGAAACCGGCAAGATCAGCGTCGCGGCATTTGGGGAACTGCAGACTGACTTGGACGAGACTAGTCTGCAGCAGCGGCTCGCGGCGCACGAGCGCATCCCCGATCCCATGCGCCCGGTGTTGGAGTCTCTCAACAGTGAAGCGGCCTCGCTGGCAAGTGAACGGACCGTCGGGCCGGCTAAGACTCTATGAAGGCGCGGCTGCTGCACAACATCTTTTGGAAAGTCTTGTCATTACTCATCGCGCTTGTCTTGTGGTTTATCGTTGTCCGGGAGCCCGAACTGGTGACGTCGCACGCAGCGCCGATCTTTCTGAAGAATCTGCCGGGCGATCTCGAAATCGGCTCCGATCTGCCCGACCGGGTTTACGTCGAGATTCGCGGCCCCTCGGGCAAACTCACCCCCGCGAGCCTCGCTGAGACCGCAGTGGTGCTGGATCTCGCGGCCGTTCACGAGCCTGGGGAACGCACGTTCAACGTGTCCTACTCCAGCTTGAACCTGCCGCGCGGTGTCGCATTTCTACGGGCCGTTCCGTCGCAATTGCGGCTGCGCTTCAACCGGACAGCATCCAAAATGGTGCCGGTGCAGATTCAGATCGCGCATGCCCAACCCGCCGGGTACCGCATCCTCGCGGAAGAGGCAGAGCCCGTAAAGCTCAAGATTACCGGACCGGAAGACAGGGTCGGCCGGATCGAGGCCGCGCAAACCGACGGGATCGACCTTAGCGCCGTGGTGAGCCGCGCCGAGTTCCGCGTGCACGCCTTTGTAAGCGATCCGCGGGTGCGCTTCGACGGTCCCTCGGTGATCACCGTACGAGTTACGGTCGAGAAGATCGATCGTTAGGAAACTATGAACCGGAAACTGTTTGGGACCGATGGAATCCGTGGCGTCGCCGGCCAGTATCCGCTGGATGCGCCATCGGTATTCGCAGTGGGCATCGCGCTGGGCCGGCGCATCGCGCGACAACACGGCGCGGTCCAGGTGGTGATTGGAACCGACACTCGCGAGAGCGGGGCGTGGATTGCCCGCAACGTCGCGGCCGGGCTCGCCATCAGCGGAGTCACCGCGCGCTTCGCCGGTCTGATCACGACTCCTGGCGTCGCCTATCTCGCGCGCACCGGCCCCTTCGCGGCGGGTGTCATGATCTCCGCTTCGCACAATCCCTACATTGATAACGGAATAAAGATTCTCGATCATTCCGGATTCAAACTGCCCGATGAACAGGAGCACGCGATCGAACAGGACATCTTCGCCGCGATTGAATCGGGTGAGGGCGCGCGCGAACTTCCGCTCGAAGTCGACGAGTCTCTGGACGCCCAGTACCTCGAATATCTCGCGGCGACTTTCCCGGCGCGGCTGGATGGCATTCATATCGTGGTTGACGCGGCGCACGGTTCCGCCTCCTTCATCGGACCGGAGCTGTTCCGAAGGCTGGGTGCGACCGTGCAGGCGATCGCGAGCGAGCCCAATGGCCGCAACATCAATCTCGATTGCGGATCGCTGCACTTGGACAATCTGCAGCGCCACGTTCTGAACGCAAAGGCCGATATTGGGATCGCCTTCGATGGAGACGCCGACCGCGCGTTATTCGTATCCGCCGCGGGCCGGATCGTGGATGGCGATGCCGTGATGTATCTCGCCGGTCTGCTGATGCAGCGTGCCGGACACCTGCGGGCCCGCGATGGAGCCGACGAGATTGTCGCAACGGTGATGTCGAATCTCGGGCTCGAGCACGCCCTCGCGCGCCACGGCATCTTGCTGCTGCGCACACCCGTCGGCGATAAGTACGTGCTCGAGGAGATGGAACGCCGCGGGGCGAAGCTGGGCGGCGAGCAATCGGGTCACATCATCTTCCGCGAGTTCGCCACGACGGGGGATGGCCTGTTGACCGCTCTGCGCGTGCTTGAGGCCGTCCGCGCTGCAGGCACCCGTTCTCTTGACGACCTGATTCAGCCCCTCACTCTCTATCCGCAGTTGCTCGTCAACGTGAAGGTGAAGGAGCGGCGGCCGATGGCGGAGTTGACGGTCGTGAATCGTGCAATCGGTGAGGCCGAGCGCGAGTTGAATGGCTCCGGGCGCGTGTTGGTCCGATTCAGCGGAACCGAACCGCTGGCCAGGGTGATGGTGGAGGGTCCGGAGTCACAACAGGTGGAGCGGCTCGCGCACAGCATCGCCGACGCCTTGCGCAGCGAGTTGGGCTCGGCGTAAGCAATCAATCAGAGCCGCGCGCGTAAGCAAGCGAGCACCTGCCTCTACGGCGTCACAGCACCGCGCAACGCAGCAATCGTCGAGCAAAGAATCGCGAACATAATTGCGCCATAATGCAGCCAGTTGCGCGTGTATCTCACCACCAATCGCGCCTCCTGCCAAACACCCCAGCGGCTCCTATATCCGAGTTGCACCATGCTTACTCCGAGTATCGGCGCAGTGCCGGATGCCGTGAATAGAACTCCGGTCAGGGTAGCGCGGCACGAGTACTAGAGCGGCGAACCACAGGGAGTACTAGCGCCGATTCGTACGCCCCTCCGTGCAGCACCGTCTGACGCGCCGTTCGTAGTTCCAACTCGTCCGCGATCGGCTTACCCGTATTCGGATTCCGATCGAATCGGGGGAAGTTGGTGCTCGCAATCTCCAACCGAATGCGATGCCCGCGCAAAAAGACAATGCTGGTCGTTCCCGCATCGATGTTGATCGCATACACTTCGCCCGGTTTCGCCAACTCGGGGTGGTCCAGCCCGCCGCGATAACGCAGCCGCAGAATGCCATCGGTCACGCTCATCGCGGACCCGTCGAGAGCGACATCCACCAGCTTGGCGGTGAAATCGGTATCGCGAGCCGAGGTGGAAACATGCAGCAGCACGCGCACAACGCCGGTCACTTCCAACTCGCGCTTGAGCGGATCGCCCGTGTACACGAGAACATCGTGGCGCCCTTCCACTGTCCTCTGGTCGCGCGGTCCCGGCGGCATCCTTCGCGAGTTACAGCAAACAGCGCCGCCGAGCGTCGGCACCGGCTTCTTCGGATCGTCGAGATATTGATCGGACCACAGCCTGCGCGCGCGGCGCGTCTGCAGCTTGCCGTCGCCGTACACCGTGTTCGCATTTCCCTTCCCGGCCAGATAGTACATCGTGGATTTCGAATCGGCCGGAGGCCAGGTATCGAGGTCCTGCCACCGGTTCACGCCCATGGTGAAAATGCGCGCCGGAGCTAGTTCAGCGATGGTGTCCTTGCCCTTCAGCCAGTGGTCGAACCATTGGAACTGCAATCGCCTGAGAGCGACCGCCGATTGCGGCCCGAAATCCACCGCGAGCCGGTCCGCGAAATTGTGCGGCCACGGTCCGATCAAAACGTGAGCCTCGCGCCCGAGTTTCCGCAGCGCCGCAAACGCTTCAAGATCGCTCTGGCCGTAGTTGTCGAACCAACCGCCCGCCGCGAATACCGGCACGCGGATACGATCCAGTTTCTCGCGCGTGCTCACCGAACGCCAAAAGCTGTCGTACGCGGGATGATTCAGCGCTCGCTGATACCACTCGATCGTCTCGCCGCTCACTGCTTGATCGGCATTGCGCAGCGGCAGATGGTAAATGAACTGGTTGAAGTCGGGGCGCGCGAAACCGGGCGCTCGCAGATTCTCCGAAATCCACAACAGCCGGTGTCCCAGCTTCATCGCGCCGCCCCGCGAGTAGAACCGATCCACATAATCGTCGTAACCCGAGACGACCGGGAAAATGGCTTTCAAGTGCGGCGGGTTGCGCAGCGCGGTCTGCCATTGCACGATGCCCAGATACGAGCCGCCGAACATCCCGATATTGCCGTCGCACCAGCTCTGCGACGCCATCCACGCAATCGTGTCCTCGCCGTCCGGACCTTCCTGATCGAGCGGCCGGAACACGCCTTCCGAATCGTGGAACCCCCGCACATCCTGCACCACGAGCGCGAACCCGTGTTCGACAAAGGCGCGGTGATTCGCCGCCAGCGCCGTCCCTTTCCCATATGGAGTGCGCACCAGCAGCGCCGGCCATCGCCCGCTAGCCGCCGGACGAAAAACGTTGGCCGCCAGATGAACTCCGTCGCGCATCGGAACGCGCATACCGAATTGCGAATCGATCTTCGACTGGCCGGAAACCGTCGCGGCCAACAGCAGCGCGAACAAAATCTCAAGCACGCAATTCCGCCATGGCCTTCCAGTACAGCGCGGCGACTCGCGAGGCATTGTGAGACTCCAGCACGTGCCACCGCGCACGCTCGCCGATAGCTAGAGCATCGCCCGGAAATCGCGACAGCCACATCATGTATTCGGCCAGCATTGCGGTCTCGGCCGGGCCGGGGTCGACACACAGCGCCGCGCCCTCGGGCACATCCGAGTATTCGTCTCCAGCGGTCAGCAGTACGGGTTTCCCGATCCCCATCGTCCGTATCGCGATTCCGGAAGTCTCGCAGGCGGTGGGATAGCGCAGGTTGATGAACGCATCCACCGCGTGAGCGTGAGTCCAGAAAGCGTCCTCTGGAGTATAACCAGCCCGGCGGATCGATGGATGACGCAGCAGCGGTTCGACAGCGCGCTTCAAGTCCGACGATGCGAATTCACCCGCCACCAACAGCTTCACGCGGGCGCCTTGGGCAAGCACATCCCGCAAAGCCCGCAGCACCGTCATCAATCGCTTCGATTCGCGCAGATGTCCGAACACTCCAAACAGACACTCGCTTACTCCGACGCCAAGCTCTCGCCGCAACCGGATCACTTCGTACGCGGGCGGAGGCTCGGGAGCAACGAACAGGTGTGGAATCACGTGGACCCGCGCTGCGGCGACGTGTTCGCGGACGACGCGCGCCGCCGCTAAATTATGCACGATCACTCCGCGCGACCGCTCCACGACCCGACGCAGCATCGGGTATTCAAAATACTGCGGGCTCGCGGCCGATCGCGCCCGATTGTTCCACATCCGCTCCGCCAGCCCTTCGTTCCAAGCGCCGTAGTTGTACACGAATTCAGAAATGTACTCGGCCTTGTTGAGCCATCCGAGAAAGAAGTGCTGCAGCACAGCGTCGTGCAAAACGATCACGCCTGGCTCTTGAAGAGCGCGCTCGTAAATCGGCCGGTGCAGTTGATTGTTGCCCAAGTGGTACAGCACAACGTCCGCGCGGCTATCGTTCAGAAGCACCGTTCCGGATTTGCGAAGTTCGCTCAACAGCGCCGCCGAGTATTCAGCGACGCCGGTGCGTTCGGGCGGCAATGGGGAGAAGTATCCGGCGGTCATTCCTTGCGGCGCGGACCGAAGAGCGCCGTGCCAACTCGGATGTGAGTGGCGCCTTCCTCGATGGCCGCCTCGAGATCGTGCGACATCCCCATCGACAGCGATTGCAAGCCGCACTCACCGGCAAGCTGCTTCAAGCGCCGGAAGTAGGGCCGCGTCTGCTCAGGATCGTCGGACCACGGAGGCATCGTCATCAGTCCTTGCAATCCCAGCGTCGTCGAGCGCCGCAGATATTCGACAATTAGCGGCAGATCGCCCGCGCCCGCCCCGCGCTTGGCCTCTTCCTCCGATAGCTTCACCTCGACCATCACGTCGAGCGTCTTACCGGTCTGCTCGAGACGCTGCGCCAGCCGCACCGAATCGACCGTCTGAATCGACTGGAACAGTTCCGCCGCTTTCCGCGCTTTATTCGATTGCAAATGCCCGATGAGATGAAAAGTCGCGCCAGCGAGATCGGACAATTCGGGCGCTTTTTGTTCGAACTCCTGCACGTAGTTCTCGCCGAAGTGACGTAGCCCGGCCTCGTAAGCTTCGCGCACGACGGCAGCCGGAAACTTCTTCGTTACCGCGATCAGCGTGATCTCATCGCGCCGCCGGCCCGAGCGTTCCACGGCCGCCGTAATGCGGCGCTCCACTTCATGCAATCGTTCAACGAGCACTGAAACTACTATAAAGTCTATTTGGCGGAGTGAATCTGGACCAGCTCGGGCTGCTGTTCAGCGGGGGCCGGGGCGTTCATGATGGTCTGCTCGCCACGCCAGAAATCGAAGTACGACACATAGTGCACGCAAGAGACCGTGCAGTAAGGCGCGCATCCTTTTACTGTGACGTACTCGCGCCGGATATCTTCGACGGTGTAATCGTCCAAAGGCTTAGCCGGAAAACCGCGCTGTTGCGAGCAGTAATGCACCAGGCCGTCCTCGCAAACGTACAGGTATCGCGCTCCGGCACGGCATTTCCAGTCGCTCGGACGCCCGTCGGCGATACTGTCCTGGAAGAAATTGAGACGCGTGAAGTGGCGCCGCTCCAGTCGCTTCATCTCGCGATAGATCTCACGCTCACGGTCGCCTAAGGGCCGCAGTTGCCCGGTGTCGTCGTGAATGATTCCGATCGTCGAGCTGAATCCCAACTGCACAGCGCGCCGCCCCACCACCAGCGCATCGTCCGGATTGCGAATGCCGCCGCCAACCACCGAGTTGATGTTGACGTGAAACAGAGCGTGCTGCGCCAGCACCTGCAGCTTCTTGTCCAGCACCTTGAGGCTCTTCTTCGATACGTCATCGGGCATCACATTATCGATGCTGATCTGCATGTGATCCAGGCCCGCGCGGTTCAGCCGTTTGACACGGTCCGTAGTCAGCAGGTACCCGTTCGTGATCAAACAAGCCAGAACCTTGCGCCGGCGCATCGCGGCGATGATGTCGTCGAGCTCGGGATGAAGCAGAGGCTCGCCGCCGCTCAACGTGACGATGCCGGTGCCGAGATCGGCCAGCCGGTTGATGCGCGACACCATGACGTCCACCGGAACGGGCTTTGAAAAGTCGTCGTACTCGTTGCAATACGTACACGACAGGTTACAGCGGCGAATGGGGATGATGTGCGCCATGATCGGATGGTCGGTATCGACCGCCCCATAGGCGACCATCCGCAGCTCACGTAGCCGGCGGGTGTAGGACAATAATTGGCGCTGGACGCGAAAGCCCCAGTCTGGCATCGAGTTAGTTCTCATTTAAACATAGCCGTGCGGCTAAGAGGACTATTCAGTTTTGTTCTGTGCGAATCCCAGGCTGAACGGAAACTGGCAACATCCGGCGGTTTGCGCCGTTACGCGAGCTTCGTTCTCGGACCAGCAGCGGGACTCGGGACCCTACTCATCCAGAGTACGCCCAATCCGGCCAGAATCAGCGCGAGCGAGATCCACTGCGTGATCGACAAGGGCATGCCGAACGGCAGCGCCTGCTCGTGAAAGCGGAAAAATTCCACGCCGAAGCGGAGCACAGACGAGATGACCAGATACAGCCCCAATATGTAACCCGGCCGGTGCGGCTTCGCGGACAGCCAGTACAAGAACGCGAACGTCGCGAGTTCGCAGCCGAACTCGTACAACTGCGTCGGATGGAGCGGCTGGTAGAGAGGAACGCCGGTCGTCGTATTCGGATTGGTGAACGTGATCGCCCACGGCCGATCGCACAGCACACCCCAGCAGCATCCCGCCGCCAAACACCCAAGCCGTCCGATCGCATGTCCCAACGCGATCCCCGGCGCGAACGCATCCGCCGTGCTCAGCCACATCATTCCGAAATGCCGGGTGTAAAACCACGAGAACAGCACAGCCAGCACCAGCCCGCCTTGAAATACGCCAGCCGCCTGCAGAGTCGACAGCGAGAAGATTTCCCCAGGGTGGCTGCCATAATATTTCAGATCGAAGAGGATCATCAAGATCTTAGCGCCCAGCAATCCGGTGAGCGCGCAGTAGATCCCGAGGTTCATCAGCCGTTCTTTGTCCAACCCCGCGCGCGTGCCCAGCCGCACGGCCACCCACAGCGCCGCCACGAAGGCGATGGCGATCAGGAATCCGTAGGTGGGCAGCGTGAAGCTGCCGATGCTAATCAGTCTGGGAAACATGGCTCTCGTCGTGACGCTGACGGCCGCGCCACATGTCGATCAATAACAGTCCGGCCCCGATCGAAATCGCGCTGTCCGCGACATTGAACGTCGGGAACTCATACGACCCCAAATACACCTGGATAAAATCGGTAACCGCGCCCCGCAACACCCGGTCATACACGTTGCCCATCGCTCCGCCGAGCACGAGCGCCAAGCCCATGCGCAGGGTCCAGGTAGGAACCAAACCGCCGCTCGATGGCCGCACCAGCAGCGCGGTGATGAACAGCATCACGCCGAAAGCGAGCGCCACCAGCAGCAGCGTTCGCCATTCGCTGCTCGACTCGGCAAACAACCCGAACGCCGCACCCCGATTCTCGGTATGCACGATTTTGACAACGTTCGGAACGATGGTGAGACTGTCCCAGGGCGACACGTGAACACGTATGAGAGCCTTCGTGATGCGGTCGAGCGCGAACACGCCCGCCGACGCGGCGAACGGCGATAGGCGAGAGGCCGTGGTCATCCGTTCCCCTTAAGGAACTCCTTTACCGCGGCGCTGCATTCCGCGCAGATGCCGGGAAATTCGGGATCCGCGCCGACACTCGAACGGTACTTCCAACAGCGCTCGCATTTCACGCCATCGGCCCGCTCCACGCGCACTTCGAGCGGCCCTTCGCCTTGCGTCAGCGATACCTGCGAGACGATGAATAGCGACGGCAGCTCGCCGGAGTAGCGCTCCAGCAGCGGATACAAATCGCCATTGGCCGCAAGATGGACGCGAGCCTCGAGCGGCGCGCCGATGAATTTCTCCTGACGCGCCGTCTCGAGGCTTTTGAGAACCTGATCCCGAACCGGCAGCAGCTTGTCCCACCTTTCCGCGTGCGGCCGCGCGTCGGCAGGCAAACCCTCAGTCAACTCCTCCGGCGCGGGGAACTCGGCCATGTGAACGCTTGGGGGCGCATCCGCGGGTTTGGCTGTCTGGGTCCACACCTCTTCGGCGGTGAACGCGAGCAGCGGTGCCAGCAGCCGGACCAGCGCATAGTGAACGCGGTAGAGCGCGGTTTGCGCCGACCGCCGCGCGTGCGAATTCGGAGCCGACGTGTACAGCCGGTCCTTCAACACATCGAAGTAAATCGAGCTGAGGTCGATCGTCGCGAAATCATAAGCCGCGCGATACACCTTATGGAACGCATACTCCGCATACCACGCGTTGCACTTGGATGCCAGCTCGGCAGTGCGCAGCAGAATCCACTGATCGATCTCCTGCAACTCCGCCGCGGGCACCGCATCGCGCGTCGCGTCGAAATCGCTCAAGTTCCCGAGCATGTAGCGGAACGTATTTCGCAGCTTGCGGTACGCTTCGGCCAAACGTTCGAGAATAACCGGCGACAACCGCACATCCTCGCTGTACTCCACCGACGCGACCCACAGCCGCAAAACCTCGGCGCCGTATTTCTTGATAATCGTCTCGGGCTCGATGCCGTTGCCCGCCGACTTCGACATCGCCCGCCCATCGGCATCCAGCGTCCATCCACTGGTAACGCACTCCCGAAACGGCGACTCGCCCCGCAATCCCACGCCGATCAGCAGCGAGCTCTGAAACCAGCCGCGGTATTGATCGCCGCCTTCAAGATACATGTCCGAAGGCCACGGCAGCTTATTCTCCGGCGTAAGCACGGCCAGGTGGCTCGACCCGGAGTCGAACCAGACATCCAGAATGTCGGTCTCTTTGCGCAACTCCGCGTGCCCGCATTTTGTACAGCGCACGTCTTCGCCCAACAACTCGGCTGGCGTCTTTGCATACCAAACGTCCGCCGAATGCTCGCGGAACTGATCCACAACCCGCCGCAGCAGCCTCGCATCGGTCAACGGCTCGTTGCACGCCTCGCAGTAGAACACCACGATCGGCACGCCCCAAACCCGTTGCCGCGAGATGCACCAATCGGGACGGCTCTCCACCATGTTGATGAAGCGCTCTTCGCCCCAAGCGGGCATCCACTTCACTCCCCGAGCCGCGGCCACAGCGCGCGTCCGCAGATCGTTGCGGTCCATGCCGATAAACCACTGCTCCGTCGCGCGGAAGATGGTCGGCTTATGACATCGCCAGCAGTGCGGATAACTATGGTCGATCTTCTTCTCCGCGATCAGCGCGCCATGTTGTTTCAGAATCTCGATCACCAGCGGATTCGCCTGCCACACCGTGCGCCCGATCAATTCGGCGGGCAAGTGTCCATCGGCGCCCTCGGCCTCGAAAAACCGGCCATACGCATCCACCGGACAGTACGTCGCGATGCCGTATTGGCGTCCAATGACATAGTCTTCCTGTCCGTGACCCGGAGCCGTATGCACCGCGCCCGTGCCTTGCTCCAACGTGACGTGGTCGCCCAGGATCCCGGCCGAATCGCGCTCGATAAACGGATGCCGGAACACGGTGCCTTCGAGCGCTGCCCCTTTAAACCGCGCTAATACGACGGGCGCATTCCAGCCGGCAGCTTCCGCCGTCGCCGCCAGCAACTGTTCGGCGACGATGTACACATCGTCGTCCACTTCCGCGGCGACATAGTCGAACGCCGGATGAAAGGCGATGGCCATGTTGGCTGGCATGGTCCAAGGCGTGGTAGTCCAGATGAGCCCGTATACATTCTTCCCGGCCAATTCGGGCGCGACCCGAGCGGGGTCCGAAGTCATCGCGAACCGAACCCAGATCGACGGGCTCGAGTGGTTCTCGTACTCCACTTCGGCCTCGGCCAGCGCGGTGCGGTCGTTGATGCACCAGTTCACCGGCTTCAGGCCCTTGTAGACATAGCCCTTCTCGAGAAAATCGACGAACGCGCCCGCGATCACGGCTTCGTACTCGGGCGACATCGTCACATAGGGATCCGCCCACCGCCCAAACACGCCTAGCCGTTTGAAATCCTCAGCCTGTAGCCGGACGTACTTCTCGGCGTACTTGCGGCATTCGGCTCGAATCGCCACCGCGCTCATATGCGCCTTCTTCGACCCGAGCTGCGCGTCCACTTTGATCTCGATCGGCAGCCCGTGGCAGTCCCAACCAGGCACGTACGGCGCGTCGAAACCCGCCATGGTCTTTGACTTTATGACGAAATCCTTCAACAACTTGTTGAAGGCGTGACCCAGGTGGATATTGCCGTTCGCGTACGGCGGCCCGTCGTGCAGCGTGTAGGCCGGACGTCCCTCACGCGACCGGCGGATCTGCGCGTAAATGTCAGTCGCCTCCCAATTGGCCAACAACTTCGGCTCGAGCGCCGGAAGGTTGGCCTTCATGGGAAAACTGGTGCGCGGCAGATTGACCGTCTGCTTCAGGTCCACTTGTGCTGAATCCATGCGGTGTTCCCTTCATGGTAACATCCGCATTTCGCTGGAAATCCGCAAACAGTGCACGGCGCAGCGCTTCGAGATCGCGAGTCTGCCGCAGCGCCTGGTCCACCTCGACACCGATCCGAAATTCGCCATTCTCCGCAACGCAGTACACCACTTCGCCGAGCATCAGCCGGTCGTCTTGGTCGATGCGGACCGCCGCGCCGGGTGGGAGCGCCTGCCCCAGCATGAGGCTCAATCCCCTTCCCGAAAGATCGACCGCGCGCCCCCGCATCGCGCTCCCCGGTCCATTGCTCAGCACAGTCACGGACAGACTCTCATCAGATTGAATGCGCGTTTCCCGGCGTCTTTCCACAAGGCTCTTATCGACAGCAAACCGGATAAAATGAATCTCATGTCCGCCGACTTCGTTCCAGTGTTCGCCGCCCTAAAAACCGTACTTGCCAGACACGCTGACGGGATGCAGGTGAAAGCCGACACTCCTATCGAGTACACGCTCCTCACGGCGAAGCCCTCGCCCTTCAAACAACATAAAGGTCAGCCGATGTACTTCGGCTCGGTGCGCCTGGGAAAAGCGTACGTCAGTTTTCATCTGCTGCCGCTTTATATGTCGCCGGCGTTGAACGCGCACATCTCACCGGCGCTGAAGAAGCGCATGCAAGGCAAGGCGTGTTTCAACTTCAAGTCGACTCCGGACCCGGCCTTGATCGCCGAGTTGTCCGAGCTAACAGCGGCAGGACTGAAGGATTTCCAGACGAAGGACTGGGCCTAATCTCGAAACCAGCTCATGCCGGCACCCCTGCTATACCGAAGTTCTCGCACGATCCAACCGGCCCATCGTACGCCTCGCCGGCGAGTGGAGCCAGTCGGCTGAGTTCTGTCGCGCAGGCTGCAATGAGCTGACTGAGGTGCGCTGAATGGTTGTCGCGCTACACGTAGCCTTGCGTACTATGCGGCGACGATGTACTCTGCAATGGTCTTTGGCTCTGGAATTGCCTCTCCATCCTCTGCAATGCCTGCTAGATGCATCCGAATGGCTCCGCGAATCAGGTCGGTGGTTTCCGCGAGCGTACAACCAGCAGCAACGCACCCAGGCAGATCCGGTACATGCACTGTAACCGGTGCCGGTCTTTTCAAACAAAACGGCATATCTCATTTCAACCCTGCTTGTTTCAGAATACTGTTTTGCGTCTTCGGATCGAGGTCCATCGAAGGATGGCGGGCAATCGTTACACGCCCCTTCTTGTCCGGGTGCTTGTATTGACGGTGGCTCCCTTCCTGGTTCACCAATCCGAATTGCGTCGCGAACTTTCATGGCTATCCGGTTGCGCCGGGTTAGTTGGAAACAGCGCCGCACCAACCAGCAGCGTCAGGTCTGGGTGGGAAGCCGCCGGTCCATTCTCTCACGATGCGTCGTCCTGTCACGCCACATCGGCGGTACGGGCGTATCTCGTCAACTTGCCGGCTTGAGGAAACCGAAAGCCTCGCCGGCTCTCGTCCACTAATGTTTGTGGCGCGCATCCTCATCGCGCCTTGCTCCTGCTCGCCAATCGCCTCCTCCAATTCGTTTACTTCGCGGGCCAGTGCCGCATGACCGCGCTGTAGCGGAGCTGCCGGAGTTCGTTTTCGTCGAGGGTCTTGCCGGTGAGCAGTTCCTGCCGCTGCGCCTCCTTGTTGAGGTCGACGAAGATGCCCATGGTCCGCAGACCGCGCGAAGCGCCCGACTCGATGGCCACGGCGTCCTTGGCGACCTTGGCCAGCCCCTGAGCCCTGGACAGTTCATGTCGGAGATCATCAGCCGGTCCACCGAGTGGATCGCGGCATCGGTCGAGAAGCCGACGCTCTTGACCGCTTCGACAGCTCTATTCGACGCGGCCCCGCTGACGCCATGCGCCTTGGCGAGCGCCTGCATCGAGAGGCCCATCCGGTCGGTGTGCGCGGCGAACTGCGCCGCCCCGATGGTCCACTCCTTGGCCCAGTCCAGCGCCTTTTTGATCGACTCCGCGATGAGGTTGCCGGCGGTGGCGACCTTCACCATGCTCGCCGTCATCTGATCCATCCCCGCCGCCGCGCCCCGCGCCGCATTGGACGCCGCCTGCTCCATGCTCGACAGACCGGTATTGATGGCCTTGATAGAGGCGTTCGCCTTTGTTGACGTCCACCTCGACGACGAGTTCGAGCTTGTTATCGGCGGGCATTTCGCGTCAGAATGAATTTATGGCGAAGCACAACGGCAAACCCGTCGGCCAGAAGAACGGCCATGCGGCGAAGCCTCCGGTCACGCCGCTGGGCAAGGAACTCCGGAAGCTTCGTGAGAAGTACATCGCCTCGGGTGGCAAACTGCTGAACCGGCGAGAGTTGGAGAAGGAAGTCGCGGAACGCCGGGGATCGCGTTAAGTGGATGGCCGGTCCGATTCGCACCTTTCTGGATAGTGGAGTTCTAATCGCCGCCTACAAAGGGTCACCTTCGATTGAGGCGGCTGCGATCACGATCTTGGACGACCCCAACCGAGTTTTCCTCAGCAGCCCTTTCGTTCGCCACGAAGTCTCACCGAAGGCCCTTTACAACCGGCAGCAGGACGAGTATCGCTTTTACCAGAGTTATTTCAGGCGAGCGGTTTTTTGTGACGACTTGCAGTTGATCCTGAACCATGCCGGCAAAGAGTCGGCAAGATCGGGCATCAACGCGATGGACTCCCTGCATGTAGCCGCTGCTTACCTGCTCGATGCCGACGAATTCGTCAATACCGAGAAGCCGGGCAAGTCGATCTACCGCACGTCTATTGTCAAAGTCATCTACCTATTCCAGTAGACGGCAACCGCTCCCGCTCCAGCAAATCCCTCTCTTCCGCGATAATCAGCATCGTGTAGAACTCGTCCGCGCGAATGTCATCGATCGAAAGCGCGAGGGAGAGCTTCAGCGCGCCCATCAGATCAAGAGCGCGCCGGATGAGCAATCCCTTCTCCGCGCACTGGGCGGCGTCCAGCCGGTCCAACGGGCAGTGGCCGCAGCGATGGCCACCCTCCTCCGGGGCGTCCGAACAGAGGCGATCGCACAGTTCCTCGCGCCGCAATGCCCAGTGCACCAGGAACCGGATGGACGGATCCTCCGGCCACTCCCCCGCTAAAAACTTGCGTCGCGGTCCTCGGCCATGGAGGCATCCATGGCGTCGATAGCCGCCTTCACCGCCACCGCCTGGTGAATGATCGGCACCTCGCCCACATAACCCTCGGCAGCCGTTGCCAGCTTGTTGTAGAGGGCCGCGGCCGATGCGATGTTGATGCTCACCTTCTGCCGGCCAAATGGCAGGTCCAGCAGGCGGGCGAAGCCGCGCCGGTACTCGAACACGTCCTTGGCCGAGGGCATGCTGATCAGATGGACCGTGGTCGCGCCCAGCACGCGCAGGGTCACGCGGAACGAGTCACCCGCGGGAACGACATCGTCCACCTCGGCCAGGCTCAACTGCTCGACGACCTTCATCGCCGCGAAGGGATCGATCTCCGGTTCCGCGCCGTCGCGGATGCTGGCCAGCAGAGCGGCGTCCATATCCTCGCTATTGGCGACGGTGGTCTCGGAGACGCCGCGCCCCAACTGCTTCACCAGGAACCTTGCGGCGGCGCCGGCGTCCGATCCATTCTTCGTCGGAGGGGAAGCGGACCCGGACGGTCTTCACGCCTCCCACGCGATGAAGCCCTTGCCGGAAGTCCTGTCTCTACGCTTTCTCGAGCACAAGATGGGTCGTATATTCCGAAGTCTTGCGTTCGGTTATGGAAAACCCCAACGCATGAAGGTCCAGACCATCGAACAGCGGCTCTCCTTGACCGAGGAGAACGGGTACCGACGCGAGGTGGAGAGAGTCGATCAGGCCAGCTTTTAGATACTGCCGCACTGTGGCAACGCCACCCCCGATCTTGACGTCTTTGGTGCCCGCGGCCTTCTTCGCAAGGACCAGCGCCTGCTCGAAGCCGCCCGTCACAAAGTGGAAGGTGGTTCCCCCTTCCATCACCAGAGGGTCACGCTTGTAATGCGTGAGAACGAAGGTCGGTGCGTGATACGGCGGATTGTCCCCCCACCAGCCCTTCCATGAGTCGTCTTGCCATTGGCCGCGCACCGGACCGAACATGTTGCGGCCGAGGATGAAGGCACCGAAGTTGTCCATCGCGCGGTGAGCGAACAGATCGTCCACATCCCCTATGGTTCCCCCCTCGCGCCCGACCATGGAGCAAAACGTCTTCGTGTGGAAGAACCACTGAAACATCTCCGGTCCCCGCTTACCCAGCGGATCGTCCAGGCTCTGTTCGATTCCAGCGCTGAAACCGTCCAGCGAAACACCAAATCCCGCGACTCGAACCTTTGACATCCCAAGCCTCTCCTTCAATACAGTTATGCTGACTCTTTGTAGACTGGCCCGAAGCGGTGATCGCTTCAGCTAACCTCAACGGCCCAACATCCGGTCGCTGCTCACAGATCCAGCGGTGATCTTCACAACTCTGCTCTCGACCGGTACTTCAGCGTGCGGTGAGCTTGCGCCGTCGCTGCTCGCTCTTCTGCGTTATTTCGCTCATATCGCCCGTTGGCCGTATGTCGAAGATCGATCCATACTTCACGGCCGGATGCTGCGACATGAGTTGAAGGGCATGATTCATGTCGCGCGCCTCAAGCACAAGAAGGCCGCCGAGTTGTTCCTTGGTCTCCGTATAAGGACCGTCAGTGGTCGCGACTTTGCCGTTCTTCCAATACACGGTCAGAGCGTTTTCAGGAGGCTGAAGGGCTTCTCCACCAACCCAGTGCCCGTTGGCGCGCAGATGGTCGTCGTAGTCAAAGCATTCATCGAACATTGCGTTCCGTTCTTCCTCGGTCATGCTCGCGTGTTTTGCCGGATCGTAGTATCCCAAACAGATGTATTTCATATGTCTCTCCTTAAGTTGGTTGCCAGCAGCGCAATCCGCGCACTGGATTGTTCACCCTATAGTCGTCGGGCGGGGGGAAAATCGACAGCAGCCGGTTTTTTATTTCAATTCCTCGAGCCGCCCCGAAAGGAAACGACGCTCCGGCTCCTGCCGGGCCAGGGCAAGCGCCTTCTCATACGAAGCACGGGCCTCCGGAAGCCGCCCTAGCCTGCGACACAGTTCCGCACGGGCGGAGTACGCGAGGTGATAATTGGCGAGTTCCTCGCGCGCCAGAAGGTCATCGATGAGACAAAGCCCCTGCTCCGGACCTTCGTACATGGCGATGGCAACTGCGCGGTTGAGTTCCACGACCGGAGATGGCTGAATCCGAATCAGTCGGTCGTAGAGTAGCGTGATCTGGCGCCAGTCCGTGGACGCCGCCGCGGAAGTCTCGGCGTGAACTGCCGCGATGGCCGCCTGCAGGGTGTAAGCACCGAAACGGCGCGATCGAAGAGCGCTCTCGGTGAGCGCGACGCCTTCGGCGATCTGATCTCGATTCCACAGGGAGCGATCCTGCCGGTCCAGCAGGATCAGTTCTCCTTCTGCAGAGCTTCGAGCGGCGCTGCGCGATTCCTGCAACAGCATGAGCCCCAACAGGCCCATCACCTCGGGTTCCGGGAGAAGGTCGAGGAGCAGTCTACCCAGACGGATCGCCTCGCGGCTCAATCCAGCTCCTGTTGCTTCCGCTGAATAACCCGCGTTGAAGACCAGGTACACAACCTGAAGTACCGCCCCCAACCTCGCCGGTAATTCCTGCGACACGGGCACTTGGTAAGGAATCGCCTTATCGCGGATGACGGCTTTCGCGCGAACAATGCGTTGAGCAAGCGTTGCCGGCGTGACGAGAAATGCCCGGGCAATCTCTTCTGTTGTCAGGCCGCAGACTTCACGCAGTGTGAGCGCAACCTGCCCCTCCGATGGCAGTGCAGGATGGCAGCAGGTGAAGATGAGACGAAGACGATCGTCCTCCATCTCCTCTTCTTCCTCAGGGGCTTCATTGACGCGAGCTTCGAGTTGGAGTGCCAGGTCACTCTGTGCAGCGTCGAAGCGTCCCCGCTGGCGCATCACGTCGATGGCCTTGAATCGCCCAGCCGATATGAGCCAGGGGCGCGGCTTGTCCGGAAGGCCGGTCTGCGGCCAATTCTCCAGGGCGGCAGCGAAAGCCTCATGCATTGCCTCTTCGGCGAGATCGAGATCGCCCAGCAGGCGCACCAGCGTAGCCAGAATTCTGCCCGATTCTGCCCGGTAGAGAGTCTCTATGGTCCGGCTCAGATCATCGGGCGCATTCGGCGGCATGCATGTCAAACTAGCAAACGGACAGACCCGACACAACTGCAGTTGGTTGTTTCTCCACCCATCTTCCAGTAATAGGCTAGTGGCTGATTATGGGCAGCTTTGAATTAGGACTGCAAATCAGGCGCGAAATGGGATCGGTGCAATCCGTAGGTTAAAATTTAAATCCATGGAAATTATCGTCTATTCCGCACCCTGGTGTTCCGACTGCCGCGAGGCTAAGCGCTTCCTGCAGCGCCACAAGCTTCCCTTCAAGGAGATTGACATTGAGAGCACCCCCGGGGCTGCCGACGAGGTCGTGAAACGTACCGGCAAGCGCGCCATTCCACAGTTTGTGATTGATGGCGAATGGGTGCAGCCTTACCGTCCCGGACAGGGCTTCCTGTACGAAGAAATGTCATCCCGGCTGGGTGTTTCCGAGCCTTAATTCCCTTCCAGGCTTGCAAGCCGGGCCCCCAACCACCATTCGTCCATTGTCTTAGGTACCGTAGCGATGCGCCCGCTGAGCCGTCAAAATAGCTATTCAGCCTAACTACCGGCACGACCCCCTCGTGCTGTTTGGCCAGCGACGCATCCATGGACGCACACGAGCCTCAATCGAACGAAGTATCGACTATCGAAGCGCCTGCGGATGAGCCCGTTTGTGCGGCCTTTCCCCGTGCAATTCAAGTCATGCTGGGAGTGTTTTTGCTAGTCGCGTCGGGGGTAATCGCGCTGATCTACGCGCCGCCCGAAACTGACGACTTGCAAGCGCAGTTGAAACTGCTTTCGCACCAGGTGGACGAGCTCAAGCAGGAACAGGCAATGCCTGCGCTGGTGCTGAATCGTTATCGCAATTCCATCTGTTACATTTTTGGCGTTTATCAGATCCGCTCCGCGCACGGACCCGCCTTGCGCACACGCATTTCCGG
>JBBQGC010000017.1:0-89036 GCA_038322705.1 Bryobacterales bacterium
TTCACAGCTCGCTGCGCTTCAATTTGGTATGGTTTCTTCATAGCGACTCTCTCCTTTTCTGAGCTAAAGAAAATTGCTCCGAGCCTATCAGGTTTGGAGCTTTGAGAGTCGCTACTTTCTACGATCTACCGGACATTCCCAGCCACCCCAACCACTAAGCACTGACCACTCAGTTTCGGGTGACCGCAGCGACGGGGCCTCGTACTCCGCGCATGCGCAAGTATGGCGTCCCGGCGTCCGGCATCGGAAAAATGCTCAATCAGCCCGATGCTGAACACGGCGTCGGCCTGGATTGAGAGAGCCATCGATCGCACATCCCCGCGGTGCGAAATCAAGGGCGCTTTACTGGACAACTTCTCCATCAAGCTCAGACCGGTTTCGTTCGTGTCCACCACATGATACTCGCGAGGAGAGAACTCGCGCAGGATGCGTGCGGCGAAGAAGCTGTTTCCGCCGCCTAGCTCGAGGACCACGCCGTTAATTATATGCGGCGCATGCTGGCGCAATACCCGCAGCAGAACCATTCGAGTGTAACTCCGGGTGAGGCGGGCGAGCATGGGCACCCGTGCATGGTAGCGGTCCCAATCCGTAGCTTTCAATCGGCCGGCTCACAGGCGCTGAACTTAAAAACCAAAAAATTGCCCAGCCTGTATTCGGGCTTGGCGCAACTGGCGATTATCCGGGCGAGCGGCGGGTGACGGTCCGTGGCATAGTCATCGACAATCATATGGCGAACGCCCAGTCCCTGGAGTAAGACGTATAACTCGCGCGGCGTTTTGCACGCGTACACTTGATTCATGAATGCATAGTCGTGCCACGCATTGCGATAAACCGGGGCCTCGAGGCCGGCAATCTGAGAGCCCTCCGCGTAGAAGACTGTTTCACCAGGGAACGTCCGATTCAGGAACGCGACCACCTCGCGCACCGGAACTGTGGTCTCGAGATATTCCCGCCGGCCCGATGCTTTAAACAGCGGCGACGAATAGAAATCGCGGTGATGGTAATTCGATGCGGGAAGGAAATAGATATTCGCGGCCGCGGATGATACCGCCGCGATCATGGAAGCGCCGAACAGCGCCTTGTTGTTCGACTCGATCCACGATAAGACCGCCGCGCCGGCCAATGTCAGGAAGGGTAGGAGTGCGTAGAAGTAACGAGCATTCGGCTGGGTCAGAGCGATGATGAAAGCGCCCCCGATACCCACCACAGCGGCTGATCGCCCGATGAAAGAACGGCCCGCAACTACATAGGCCAGGGTCAACGGGAGCAGTAGCAGATATTGGAACCCGAAGGTTCCGTCTTGTCCTTCGTAGTAGTCGTGGGTGTTGATGGTCAGCCGCGCCGGGGTGCTCAAGGACAATGGCGGATGGAATCGGGCGTCGACCAGCTCGTCATCGACGTAGGGCGAGTGGAACCTACTATTGGCATACGGAAAAATCGGATTCCCGGAGCGCCGCCAAGCGATGGCGTACGGAATCGAACCAATGGTTATTAGGACCGATGCGGCGGCAAGCGCGAGGCGGGGTTTTGGCGGCGGCACGAACAGGAATGGAATCGCAATCATCACGACGGCGAAGGCCGCTAACTTCAGAGATATCGCTGTACCGAGCAACACCGCGGCGAGCAGCAGATAATTCGTGGCCCGAGTCTCCCGGTAACGCCATAACGCGACCACGCCCGCCAGGCACACGGCCGCCACGAAGTTTTCGACGAACAGCGAGCCCGTCACCAGTTGGACGATCGGAGTTGAAATAAACAACGCCGCGACGAAAAGAGCGATGGCGCGCGATGCGATGCGGCTGCTCCCGGCTACAATCAGAGTCGCTGTCGCCGTGAGCAGCGCGAAGTTCATGAGCCGGGCCGCATACTCGCCTCCCAAGATGAACAGCACGCTGTAGCAGAGGTCCGTACCGAGCGGCGTGAGCGCCCACACGTATCTGCGGAAATCGAAATTGAACACGTGGTAACGCGCCATGCTCATCGGAATAGCAAGGTGAGTTGCCAACGCGTCCGTGCTGGCTTCCGGCTTCAGTACGATCAGCCAGTGGGCAACGAGGACGAAGGAGAAAAGCAGTAACGACAGCGTCTCAGGCCAGGTAATCGGATGCGGCCGGAAGAGCTCTAGCCATTCGGAAGCGAGCCTTCGCGTTTCAGGCCATGAAAGAAGGAGCGGAAGTAGCAGAGCGCTCCAATAAACGACTGCGTAATGAATCGGTAGACGCGCGGTGACGGTGAGCGCGACAATCCACAACGCCAGTCCGGCCATGAACGCGAGTCGCGCCTCGAGCGTCCTTCCGAGAACGAGCCGTCCGAGCACGGTCGCCGAGAAGATGAATGCCAGCACCGAAAGGGGAGCGACCGGGCCAACGGCGATCGCGGACCCGATCACGATCACTGCCACCATTTCCGCCAACAGATAACGGCGGAACACAATAGCGACCGGCAGCGTCGCAACCGCGAAGAGTATCGAATAACGGCCGAGGTGATGCAGACCCTGCGGGCTCCAGATCTCTTGCGATAGTAGATGAGCGGATCGAAAACCGAGTATCTCTACACCGGCCGGAACCAACAGGAGAGCCCACAAAAAAACGACCGTCGCACGTTTGAGCAACCTGCTAGTCTCCGGAGGATTGAGCTTTGACCCTCCAGTCTATCGCTTCTCGTCCTTTGCTTCCGGATCGGTTTTCTTGCCGGCCTTTTTGTCCTCCATCTTGGGTGCGGGCCGCTCCTTTGGCGGTTCCGATTTCTTCACCTCGGGCGAAGGGCGTTCACTCACGATAGGACGCGCGGGGCTCTGGTTACGGGGCGGTTCGTGGGGCGCCGCGACGGGCTGCGCCGGGCGCGGGTTGGCCGGCTGCGGATACAACCGGGGAGATGAGTCAGAATTTGGGCGCGGAGCCTGAGAGTCAGGTTCGCGCTGCCCCGCATTGGGGCGAGGATTCGCTTGCGAGCCCGGCGGCTGTTGATATAAGTGAGGAGCCGCGTTGGTTGGTTGAGCACCTTCTGCAGGCTGAGCGACGCGAGGATTCGGGTGCGGGGCGGCTTGAGAGTCAGGTTCGCGTTGCCCCGCATTGGGGCGAGGATTCGCTTGCGAGCCGGCCGGCTGTTGATATAAGCGCGGAGTTGCGTTGGTTGGTTGAACACCTTCCGCAGGCTGAGCGACGCGAGGATTCGCCTGCGGGACGGCTCGAGAGTCAGGTTCGCGTTGCCCCGCATTAGGGCGAGGATTCGCTTGCGAGCCGGCCGGCTGTTGATATAAGCGCGGAGTTGTGTTGGTTGGTTGAACACCTTCCGCCGGTTGAGCGACCCGTGGATTCGCCTGCGGGCTCGCCGGCTGCCGATACAACCGAGGCGTTGCGTTCGTCGGCTGAGCGGCTTGCGGACTCGCCAGCGGCGCGAATATTCGATTAGTATCGCGCTGCCCGCTATTCACCGGCTGGGCCGTCCGCGGATTCGCGCTGCCCGAGCCGGACTGTCGGGCCTGAACGGTTGGCGCTTGCCGGATTAGCGGACGTACGGCCGGAGCATTCCTCTGTTGCAATTGCTGCGCGGCTTCGGCCGCCAGAGGACGTCCCGGATTCGCCTGCAGCGCCTCCTGCTTCATCGCGAACGGGACGGGGCGTGCGGGTGGAACCGCCTTCGCGACAACTTCGCGATTCATCACCTGCTGCGGCGGCCGCCCTGCTGGAGCCGCGGGAGCATTCGCGCCCAACACGCTCTGCCGCACCGGCGCGACCTGCGCGGCGTACGATACCGGCGCGGTCTGAACGTTCGCTGGAAGGGCTACAGCCGCTTGCGCCACCGGCCGCGAGCGCACGAACGAGTCTTGCGGAACCGCAGTCACTGCGCCCGGCGCACCGCGATTCACGTACGTGTTGTTGTTGATCACTGTCGTGTTATTGACGACCGTCGTGTTGTAAATCTTCGTGATGTTCACATTGTTCACGGTCGTATTCGAAGTGTTCACATTGCTGAAGTACCGCGGGCTCGTTCGATAAGCCGGCACGTACACATCGCCCGGTCCCAGCGGGAACCACGCGACTCCGCCTCGCCCGCCGCCAACCGAAACCGACAAGCTGAAGTGAGCTCCGCCGACCCAAGCGACTAGAGCCGGGGCATACACCGGCCGCGCTACGACGGGCCCTGGAATCCAGCCCCAGCTTCCGCTAACGTATGCCCAGCGTCCGTAATGGAATGGCGCGAAGCCCCAGGGCGCGTCATCCACCCACGTCCATCCCCAAGGATCGACCCAGGCCCAATGCCCGTTGTGGTACGGAGCCCAGCCCGCGGGCACCGTGCGCGGATACCAAACCATTCCGTACTCCGGCGCCTGCCGCCACGCGCCATATTCGTCCAAATCCTCGTAGCCGATCACTTCCCGCGAAACGTACCGCGCCGATTGGGCCTGTTCCTCGCGACGGTCGCGCGATTGACACCAGTTATCCCACGCGTCGGGCGCAGGTGCATCCATCAGATCGAAGCTCATCGAGTCCATACCGGACACTCGCGCCTGTTGCCGGACATGGATTGGGAATGCCTGACCGCCCCCGGTGCCTTCGCCCTCGCCGCCACGAACAGTAACCAGCGTCGAGTCGCCATTCGGGTTCACGTCGATCCGATACGTACCAGGGCGGAGCAGTGAGAAGGCGAGGTTCGGGGTGTCCACCTCGAAGGTCTCATCCTCGCCGAGGCGCCGTAGATGGATCTGCAACGAACCCTGTGATAGCCGGATCTGTACCGTCCGGTCATCGAGGTTGAGGAAGGAGAGTCCCGTGGCCCCGCCGGCCCGGATAGCCGTGCTGCCGATGTGCAGTTCCGCGCGCGCCCTATCTTCGGTCCAGATATGGTCGCCGCCGGTGAGCGGACGGTTGAGCGGCGCTTCCACCCAGTCGTCGACACCGCCGGGTTGGAACGACACTTCTCCACTGAGGTAATTCAGCCGCGCAACGCGGGTCGGCGGATCGGCGTCCGCCCTTAATGCCGCGATCGTCAACAACGCCGCCCCGGTCAAAAACGCGAGTCGCATTGGGAAGCCCCCAATAACGAGAACCCGCCCGAGGCAGGGAGGTTTCGTAACTGAATTGAACTTAATTGTAAGAGTCTGCCGGCGGGATCAGGATTTCTTCGATTCCGACAGCGCTTCCTGAAATACTTGCGTGAAGAACTCGCGCGACGACGGCGACGATCCGACGTGCAACACGCCTCCGCCCGCACTCTCTTCCACGAACCCCAGATAACCCAGCCAGCCCATATCGTTCAGCACGAAATCCAAAGCCTCCCGCTCACCTGACGGCAGCTTGCGCACATCCAGGTCGAATACCTGGCCGGTGCAGTGCCACAACGACTCATCCCGAGCCTTCGCGGTCCGCTTGGTGAAGTCGACTGGCTGCACGAGCGACGTTACTTCCAGAGGCACGAACTTCTCGCCTCTCGGTTTCATGGCCAGGTGCAAGCGCCGGGTCTCGAACGCGATATACGCCAGCGTTCCAATTGCCGACGGGGAAGCCTGCAGGTAGTATTCGCGGTTGCCCGGATCGGAGGCGCCGATCACGTCCTTGCGCAGCCGGAACCCATAAAACTCCTCATCCTCCAGAGCGCGCACCAAACGTTTCCCCTGATCGCGCTTCAAATCTTCGCAGGTGACGTACTCGAGGTCCTTGCTCTTCAGCCATACCGAGAGGCGGTGCGGCGCACGCTGGTTCGGGTCGGGCTCGTAGCGGTACTCCTCGGCCATTTTTTTGAAAGTCGCCGGATCCTTCTTGTAGAGCTGCAGCAACTGCTCCGCGCGTACCACCCGGAAGTAGTAGGTCGGCGAGAAGTCGCGATCCATTTCGCGTTGGACGGCCTGATACAACTCACGCTGATTCGAAGGGTCGCCGCCGAAGAAGAGCTTGGGTACTGTGTACGGCGGTTTGACACCGTGAGTCTGTTCGGTCAGGGCGCGCATTTGCGTCACGCAACCCTCGCCGCAGTGATACGCGAATACGGCCCAGTCCTGTCCGTCGAACTTGTTGGTGAGCCGCTTCAAGTAGGCCGCCGCGGCGGGAATCGCGCGCTCGGGCGACATCCGCTCGTCCCGCACGAGCACGGTGTAGGGCGTCCGCTTCGAGAAGGTTTTGGTGACCGTTTTGCCGCGCTTGGTTTTCACCGTCCGGCGCTCGGTCGATGTCCGGTAACGGGTGACGTATACCATCCGCAGACCCATGCTGCGCGCCGTTCCGCCCGCGATTTGCATGACGCCCCTGGGCCCGGTCGGGCTCTGAGCATTGCTGTCGCCCCAACTCTCCAGGTACGCGACAGCGGAAATCAGAGAGGCAGGCGTTCCGGTTTTACGCTCGGCCTCGTCGAATATCTTCCGCATGCGAGGACTGGTGATTCTTTCGGCCCCCGCGACGGCGCGCGGATCCCGCAGGATCGTGAACGTCTGGGCTTCCACCATAAGCTGCGTTCGTCTCGCGAAATCGTCTTCGGTCAGATCGCGCCGTCCCGCGCCGACCCCCACCAGACGGTGGGTGGGCGTGAACACGCGATCCCCGGTGTTAAAAGGCCAGATCGGGGCCCACAGCGCCGGGGCCGCCGCGGTCAGGAACGTGAGTAAAACACGAAGCATGGAAACTGTTCTATAGACCCTGTAGACGATAATGGGGGTAACTTCGCTTCGATGCAAGTCATCAATTAGCTATACCCCGAAAAATGCTTGCATTCAGGCCCGAGCGCACCGGCGTGAATGCGGGATCGCTCGGTCCGCTCCCAACCCCCCGACGTGGCGGCCCGGCTCGGGTTTCAAGATTTTGTGCCGCCAAGGCTCAGACCGCCAAGCTACATCGATAAAGCGCTCCAACTGTATCCGCCTGGCCCTTGTGCAAGCAGCGTTGCGCCCCGGCGTAGCTCGCCGATCGTGACGACGATTAGGAACTGCGCTTCCTTTGCTTGACGTTCCAGCCAGGCCGCAACCTGGGCATTAGGAAGAGGCCGCAGTGTTTCAGCGGGGATGTTGGTATCCAGCAGGAAGCGCGGGGTCATGACAGATCGAGCGGCCGGGCGGTGGAGGGATTGCGGCTGAATAGGCGGTCGATTTCATCATCGGTAAACAACCCGCGCACCGGCTCGAACAGTTCGATTAAATTCTTCGCTGTCGCCGCGGATGCGGCAGGAGGCACATACACGGCCTCTTCAAGCAGGGTTGCCGCATAGGCTTCGACGGCGCTACCGTGCGCGGCGGCCTGGCGGGTGAGCTCGGCTTGCACTTGAGGCCGGATGCCGATCGTGATAGTCATGGTGCGCTCCCGCTGGTGTGACTCTTTTCCACCCTACCGGCTTACCTTGCACCCGTCAACCCGGATAAGCATACATGACGTCCTTAATCGGTTGCCATTTTGCCGGAACTTTGCTTCGATCGAAGGCATCAATCAGCTATACCCCGAATAATGCTTGCCAAGTTGTACCTCGTTGCCCTGGTTGCCCTTCCGGTTCACGCCCAAGGCGACGTTTTCGCTCTGGCCATTCGCCACTTGGGCGGTACACCGGCCCGTGCCGGCGCATTTCCCGCAACCATGGCCGGCTTTGACAATTACCTGCGTCAATGCGGGGTTCGCAATGTTTCGGCCCGCTCACTAACCCGTCCCAACCACCCCGACGTGGCGGCCCGGCTCGGGTTTCAAGATTTCCTGCCACCTAAACAGTGGTGGCCGAGGGGTGCGGCTCTCGCACTGATTGTAGAAAAATTGCGCGAGGTGACCGGTGAACCGGTCGAGGTTCGGAACTGGTGGCGTCCGGCGGCCTACAATGCCGACCCGAGAGTCGGGGGCGCGCGCAATGGCGATCATCCGGATGCGTGCGCGATCGACCTCGACTACCGGACACCGGCGGGCCGCATGCACGCTGAGCGCTGGCTGAGATCGCTGGACCGCAGTCTACCCGCGCTGAAGCTTTCGTTGGGATTGGGGAGCTTGACCACGCACGTCGGGATCGGTTCGGCGCGGGGCCATCGCGAGTGGCACTACCCGGGATGGGTTCCGGGGGATTAGGCGGCGGGGCTACTCGTGAGCCGAGTATTGGGATTGAGGCGGATTCAGTTTGATCTCGAGAGTCTTCTCCGCAGAGTCGACGTCGAACGTCTCGCCGAAAGTTTGATAGCCCTTCGCGACCACTTGCACCAGCAGCTTGCCTTGCGGCAGCGACGGAATTTTTGCGATGCCCTCCTGGTTGGTCCGCATTTCCCAGCGGGTCGCAATGCCCTTCCCCAGCTTGACCACTGAGTGACCCGACACGAATTTCACGATGACACTCGCACGGTCGACAGGCTTCCCGCCGACGTTCGTCACCTTGACGTTGATCTTGGTCATGTCGGCCGCGGTCAGGGACATCAAGAACACAGCGGCCGCGAGCAACAGCAATCGCCTGATCATTCAACCCGATTATCCCAGACAGGGACCGCGCAGGTGGAGCCGGGCAGGCGATAACGGTTCTGCGCTACCCACTTGTAGGCCCGCTCGCCCGGAGCATCCATCAGCGGGCTGAACAGGGCCGCGAGTGCCAGCGCCGCCAACGGCCTCTTTCGAATCGCCAACGCGCCGGCGATATAAGTCACCGGCAGCCGCAGCGCAACACCCTTCACCGCGCTCCAGCCATGCCGTGGGCCGTCCGCTGAAATGAGATACATCGAATCGCGCAACGCATCGGCCGGGATGCCGAAGCGGGCGGCCTCGGGCGACTGCTGTGGGATCCAATCGAGCGTGCCGAACCAGTCCAGGGCGCCGCACAATTCGCGCAGGCGGTTACAGATTCCGCAATCGCCGTCGTAGATCACAGTGGCTCGCATTCTAAGCTATTTGATGTCGGGGATCAGGAAATCGCGCTCGTTTTCCGTCACCGCCCCGGCCGCGAGATACCCGCTTCGCACCGCGCCTTCCATGGTGGCGGGCCATCCGGAACGCGTCCAATCGCCCGCGAGAAACAGGCCAGGAATCTTGGTGGCGCTGGCTGGGCGGCGCGACTCCAAACCGGGCGATGCCGAAAATGTCGCCCGCAGCTCCTTCACCACATGCGCCTTTTCGAGTTTCGCTTCCCGCGCGCCCGGGAAGAATTCGGACAGCTCTTTCAACGCCAGCGCGATCACCTCACCTCGCGGCATGTTCACCAGGCTGCGCGAGGCGCTCACCACCAGTTGCAGGTATCGGCCGCCGTCCTTGTTGAACATCCACTGCATCGTGCGATCGAGCAGCGTGGCGTGGGGCAGTCCGGTGACCGGCCGGTCGAACCAGAGATGTATTCCCGTGATCGGTGAATGATCGAAGCCGGTGAAGTCGAGAATCAGCGCCGGCGCAAGCGCTGCGATGCGTTCGAACGGAACCGCTGCGACGACCGCATCGGCGGGGTGAAACGCACTCTGGGTTCGTACGCCCACTGCCCGGCTGTTTTCGATGACAATCTCCGTCACCTGCTCGCGCATGCGCAGGCTCACGTTGTCGAAACGCTTCCAGGCATCGGAGGTGTACAGCGACCCCAGCGGCACCGCCGGGATCCCCATTTCGTAGCTGTTCGACGTTGCCAGGAACCCGAGCCAAAACACCTGAAAACCGTGCAAGGCTGCCATGCGGTCGGGCTCTTCGTTGATCGCGCTCACCAGAACCTGGCGCCAGAAGCGTTCGATGGCCGGCTGCGTTTGACGCTTCTCGACGAGCCATTCGAGCATGGTGATCCGGTCCAGATCCGTTCGCTTCCGGTACTCGCTCTTGAGCGCGAGCAGTCCGCGGGCGACAGCGATCTTGTCTTTGAACGAAAGAAAACGGAGGGCGGCGAAGGACTCGGTGAAGTGGAGAGGCGAAGGAAGCACGCCCGACTTCAATGTCGAAACGCGCCCGCCCGGTTCGATGAAGAAGAACTCGCGGTGAAACTGGATTTGTTGTTCGACGCCCAGCCTACGGTAAAAATCCAGCAGGTTGACGCAGCAGCGCAGTAGTATGTGCTGGCAGTTGTCGATTGTCTCTGCATCATCGGAGCCGGGCAGGGAATACGACGTAGCCCGTCCGCCCAGGAATGCGCGTGACTCGAACAAGTCCACGCGATATCCCGCTTCACCCAACGCCGCCGCGGACGCGAGCCCGGCTAAACCGCCGCCTACGATGGCTACGCTGAGCATGCGGCTGGAACAGCCGCCCGATCGCCTATGCGTATGCGGTGGCCGCTCCCCCAATTGCCGTTATTCAGGAGTTCGATCACCATCCACAGAAACACTACGAGGAAGAGAATGTCCGATATGTTGAAATCCATGAGACTGCCTTCAAATATGGGCAACTTCGGCCATCGGCGCAAGAACCACGGATCTGGTACCTAAGACCAGTATCCGTCCGCCCATCCGAGAAGGATGGCGGCCAAAGCTCCTGCCACCGGGAACAGAGACAGCGCCAATAGAAGGCGCACGCGCCAATTCCAGCGGTTAGGCCACCAGCTAACCAAAAGCTGCGGGATCAGTACTAAGCCTAACACAGCATCGTATGCCAATGCTCCATGGCTGCACCAGGGACAGTGCCGCGCGCCTGGCGTGTGTATGTTGCAGAAGCGAGCCATGCCCGCCCACAACGGCCGGCAACCGCAATTGTAGAAGGCGTCGCACAAGTCGATGAAGAAGATGAGAGTGACCGCCGCGCAGACGGCAGCGATGGCCACGCGCGTCAGTACGCTTTTTCTTTCCACGGCAATTACAATCAAACCATGGTTCTCGATGGAAAACGAATCGCAATTCTGGTGGACAACCTGTATCAGGAAATGGAGGTCTGGTATCCGCTGTACCGCTTTCGCGAAGATGGCGCCGAGGTAATCCCGGTGGCAGCCGAAGCGGGCCACACGTACACGAGCAAGCTGGGATATCCCGTGGTAAGCGAGCGCTCATACGACGTGATATCGAGCGACGATTTCGATGGCGTCATCGTGCCGGGCGGCTTCGCTCCCGACCACATCCGGCGTCACGCGAACGCCAACCGCTTCGTGTACGACATGGACGCGCAGGGCAAACTCGTGGCCGCCATCTGTCATGGGCCCTGGGTTTTGTGTTCCGCGCACGGCATGTTGAAAGGCCGGCGTGCGACTTCGTTCTTCGCCATCAAAGACGACGTGATCAATGCGGGCGCGCGCTGGGAAGACGCCGAAGTGGTGGTGGACCGCAACCTCGTCACATCGCGCAAGCCCGACGATCTGCCCGCGTTCTGCCGCGCCGCGATCGAAATCGCCGCCGGACAGCCCGTACTCTCCGCGCGGTGAACGCATGTGGGATCCGGGGCGCTATGAGAGCGGGTTTTCGTTTGTCTGGAAGCACGGCGCCGGGCTGATCGACCTGCTAAACCCGCAGGCCGGCGAAGTCGTGCTCGATCTGGGTTGCGGCACCGGGCAGTTCAGCGCTGAGTTGGCCGGCAGGGGCGTCGCCGTCATCGGATTGGATAACGCGCCGGCGATGCTGGCCCAGGGTCGCATCAATTACCCGAAGCTGAAATTCATTCTGGCAGACGCGGCGAAATTCGAATTGCCCGGACAAGTTGACGCGGTCATCTCGAATGCCGCTTTGCATTGGATTCCCGATGCCGGAGCGGTGCTCGAATGCGTTCGCCGCGCGTTAAAGCCAGGCGGAAGATTCGTCGCTGAGTTCGGGGGTAAGGGCAACATCGAAGCGATCCTCGAAGCGGTAACGGCGGTTGTGCCGGGCGCGGTGAACTCCTGGTTCTTTCCAAGCCTGGGCGAGTACGCGACACTGCTTGAGGCGCACGGCTTTCGAGTGACTCACGCGTTTCATTTCGACCGTCCGACTCAGCTTGAGGGAGAGCGCGGTATACACGATTGGCTCGAAATGTTCGGATCGGATCTGTTGCGTACGGTTCATGCCTCCGAGCGAAGCGCTGTACTGGGCCGCATTGCTGAGCGGTTGCGCCCGAAATTATTTCGCGATGGAACGTGGTTCGCCGATTACGTGCGGCTGAGGATTGCGGCATGCATCTGACCGTGCACGAGCTGATGAGCTACACCTTCGAGGAGCGCGCGCGGTGGGAGCGCTGGTTCCGCGAAAACGGCGACGCGATGCTCGCGATGCCGATCGCAGGCACCGCGGAGAACACGATCGGGCAATTGGTGATGCACATCTTCGGACCGGAATTGCGCTATGTCGAGCGGATGCGCAACGAGCCGCTGACCGAATATCGAGCGCTGCCGGGCGGAACCGTCGAGGCCGTGTTCGGTTTCGGCTTGAAGACGCGCCGGGCCATGCGAACCTTTGTTGACGGGCTCGGAGAGGACGGATGGGATCGCGAAGTCGAGCTCGTCTGGCCGGGCGTTCACACACGCGCGACGGTGCGCAAGATCGTCTGTCACGTTTACATTCACGAGATCCGTCATTGGGCGCAGATTGCAGGCCTGGTTCGCGAGCGGGGCTTCGAGCCGCCCGGGGGTCACGACATCCTGTTCAGCGGCGCGCTTGCCTGAAGATTACACTGGCCTTTAGCCATGATTTTCTCCAGACGCGTTTTCTTCCTGCTCGCCGCCGATGTGTGGAAAGACAAGAAGGCGGACGAATGGTCCGAGAAAGATGTGCAGCGGCTGTTGACCCACTCTCCGTGGGCCAAGGAAGTGGCCGTCGAGGTTCACACGGCCGGCATGGAATCGGGTGGGCGCTCGGGCGGCCGTGGTGGACGAGGAGGCGGTGATGCGTCGATGGGCTCGGGCGGCGCAGGTGGCGTGGCCGATGGCAGTGAGGGAATGGCGGGAGGCCCGGGCGGGGGCGGCGGTGGTCGCGGTGGCGCTCGCGGCGGAGCGGGAGGAGGCGAGGGCGGCCCCGCTGCGAACCGGCCTGAGATGAAAGCGATTGTGCGATGGGAGAGCGCGCGGCCCGTTCGCGAGGCGACGCATAAGCAACTGCCGGAGCAGTTAGCCGGGAATTACGTGATCAGCGTTCTCGGACTGCGCCTGCCGGACATTGGCGCGGGACCCGAGGCGGGCAATCTCGAAGAGCGCGTAAAAAGCGCCACGCAACTCCAACGAAAAGGCCGCGACCCGATTCGTCCCGCGCGTGTGCAGATGGGCCGCCCGGGCCAAGGCCCATTGCTGATCTTCATCTTCCTTCGCGGTTCACAACCCATCGAAGCGGCGGATAAGGACGTCGTATTTCACATCGCATTAGGGCGCATGGAGCTGAAGGCCAAGTTCGCGCTAAAAGACATGATGTACCACGGCGAGCTGGCGCTTTAGGCGGCCTACTCCAATTCGACAAACGTGGCCGGCTCCTTGCTCCCGCGAATTGCGGCGGAATTCCCTCGCAATACCGACAACAGCGCCAGCGCACCGAGCGCTAAGGTGACCGCCGCCAGTTGAAATGCAGCTCCCAAACCCAGATGCTGTTTCATCGCGCCCGCGGCCGCAGCGCCCACACCTCCCGCCAGACACCCCGCCATGTTCAAAACGCCATAGGCAGTCGCGCTCAAACGTGCCGGCGTTAGCTCCCGCACCAGGGACATCGTATTGCAGTCGGCGACTCCCCGGCCCAGCCCGAACGCCACCAACGCCGCAATCAGGACCGGCTGGCCGCTCGCCACGCTGAGCAGCACCAGGAACGGAGCCGCAATCAGCAGGCCCGTCATTTGACACTTCACGCGAGCGCTCGGGTCCTTGGCCGCCCAGCGGTCCGACAACACACCGCCCGCGATCACGCCCGCATAACTCGCCGCCTGAATATACAGAGTGGCCGAGAATCCCGCGCTGGTCATGCTCATGTGGAAGCGTTCGTACAAGAACAGAGGGAGCCACGTGTAGATGAGCCAGTTCGCGACCGCCATGGCTGTGAACGCCAGCAGCAACGGCATAAATCCCCGAGAGCGCCACAATTGCGCGTAGGAGTTCGCCAAGCCGGAGGAGGACTGCGCACCTGTAGGCTTATCGCGCAAAGCGAACATCAGGATCCCGAAATAAACAACGCCGGCAATGCCCAGAATCCAGAACACCGGACGCCACCCCGCGTGGTCGCCCATCCAGCCGCCCCAGGCGCCCCCCAGCACGATGCCTGTATACAACCCGCTCTGATGCAAGCCCGTCGCCAGGGACCGGGTCTTGGGGCCGTGCCAGTCCGCAATCAAGGCCAACGCCGCCGGAAGATAGAACGCTTCGCTGACACCCATCAGTGCGCGGGCACCCAGCATCTGCGGCATGGACTCTACCCGGCCCGTGATCCAGGTGGCCAGGCTCCAGACCGCGAGACTGATCAGGATTACGCGGACGCGTCCCGCCCGATCCGCGACATATCCCGCGAATGCGCTGCATGCTCCATAAACGGACAGGAATACGGTGCTGATCAAACCGAGCTGAAACGCGCTTGCGTGCAGGTCCCGTTCAAAAAGCGGAAATAAGGAGAAGATAACCTGACGATCCAGGTAGTTCAAAACAGCGACGCCCCACAGCAGCGCGACTACGAGCCACTTCATTCCGTTACGAGTGCGCCGCGAGCGGCAGCAGAGGCTCCAAGGATGCGCGCAATTCGGACTCCTCATCCCCGGTGAGCGGAATTCGCGGTCTCAGCGCGCTGCCGCATTCGATTCCTTCCCAGGTCATCAACTGTTTCAAGGCAGGCATGAACGGGAACCGCAGCAACACCCGGATCAGGTCGTTGATGCGATCTTGCACCTTGCGAGCCTCGGGCCAGCGGTCCGCCCGGGCGTGGTTCCACAACTCCACGAACCACTCCGGCACAACGTTATAGATGCTCCCGATGCCTCCGCTCGCGCCCAGCAGCAAGCCGCCGGCCAGAACTTCGTCGCGGCCGTTGAACACCACCTTGCCGCCGCGGACCAACAGCGACAGCGTGTAGAGATCGTAGTCGGTGAACTTCAGCCCAACAATCCCAGGCAGGGCACCGATCTGTTCGAGTTGCGTCAACGAGAGCGGCCCGCCCATCACAGACGGAAAATAGTAGGCCAGAAACGGTACCGTCGCCGTGCCCGCCAGAGCGCGGTAATATGCCAGCAACTCCGGAAACGTTGCGCCGGCCGGCGGCAAAGCGCTGATCGCGGAAACTCCCGAGTCCGCCGCATGCCGCGAGAGATCCTGGCACGTCTCGAAGTTCCAGGCGCCGACGTGCACCACGATGCTTTTGCCCGCGGGCGAATTATGCACCGCCAACTCCACGATCCTTTTCCGGACAGCGGAAGGAAGCAGCAAACCTTCGCCGGTGCTGCCGCAAAGATACACTCCATCCACTCCGCCTGCGTATACCCTGGCGAGCAACTTCTCAAAGGCACTTTCGTTCAATCTCTGTTCGCGGTCGAGTGGCGTGACCAGCGCTGGAATAATCCCACCAAACGCGTCGCTCACTCTACCACCATTTGCTGAAAGCCACTCAGGCTGAAGTGCTCTCCGCGCACAAAATCCAAAACACGTTTTTCTTTCGAGCGCACCGAATCCACAGCGGCGCGGATCTCGTCCAAGCCAACGGGCGGCACCGTGATCACCCCGTTCTCATCGGCGTGAATCATCTCGCCCGGGTTCACCACCATGCCATGGATCTGCACCGGCACGCCGGCGCGGGCGATCCGGAAGTTCGCATGGCTCGCGACGGACCCGAGGGCAAAGTAGTGAAAGCCCATGCGACGCACCTCCGGCAAGTCGCGGACCGCGCAATCGCTCACCAGTCCCACCGCGCCCAGGCGCGTAAAGAATGTGCTCATCACTTCGCCGCAATGAGCCGCGTATTCGCGAAATGCGCCCACCTCTTGCAGCACGATGACGGCCGGCTTCGGAGCCTGCTCCAGCACGCGGTACAACTCGATAAACGCCTCCAGGCGGAACGGCTCCATTTGCGTAACGGTCTCCACCTGCGCGGTCACCGCGTAGCCGCACATGCGTCCCATCTCCGGAAACAGACAACGCACGCTGGCCGGCGTGAATCCTCTCTCGTTGGGACGCACATGCAGTGTTTCGATCGCGTTGCTCAAGGTCGCCGAATCTACCGTTCTCAGATATTCTGTGAGGCTCACTTGGCTCCATTTTTACCGAGGGAATCCTTGCCCCCGGTCAGCCACTCGAGATTAAACCGGCCCAGCATCTCGTCGTGCCGCGCGGGTCCGCCGGCGACCGGCGTAACCACTTCGTAGAGACAGAGAATCGTGCCGTCGGTCAGAACGGCGAGGTCGGCGTAACCCGTCGCGCCGGGCTCGATGGTGCGCTTCACGCTCCAGTGGCCGCCTTCGTCGTAGCTCAAATAAGCCGTGAGGTTCACGCGATCCTTACTGCGCGTGTCCTTACCGTCGGCGCGCGCCACGTTATCGGGATTGACGAATAGTAGCCGCGTCTTCTTTGTTGTGAGGCGTACAAGGCTCGCAAAGCAGATCGGGTCCGGCAGATCCTGCTGCAAACGCGGAGCGCTCCAGTGCGTTGCGCCGTCTTTACTGGTTACGATGGTGCGGCGATTCTCTTTGGCTTCGGTTCGCACGTTCAGCATCACCTGCCCATCGGCGAGTTGAACGGCTGTGGTCTCGTTCGGGTCCGGAAATTCTGGTGTGTTCGGTACGGCGATGTCGCCCCGGCGCCATGTCTTCCCATGATCGTCGCTATAAATCGTGGCGTTCACCGAAGGATGATGGCCGTTTCCGCCGGTGCCCAAAGCGAGCCAGATGGGCACGAGCAGACGTCCGTTCGTCAGTTGTATGCCGTGGCCTGGACCTGTCGCCAATACCCTCCAGGCATATTCGGGACGAAAGGCGTCGAAGGTGGAAGTGATTTCGATGGGCGTGGAAAAAGTCTGGCCATCGTCGTCGCTGCGCATGTAGAATGCGCGCATGTATTCAATACAGAACAGGAAATGCACCGAACCGTCGCTATCCGGAATCGCCACGGGGTTGTTGTACGTGATGTCGCCGGGGTTGCCTTGCTTGCGCTCCACCGCCACCGGGCTGCGCTCCACTTTCCCCGGAGCGCTCGCGATCACGCGCTGCGGTGAAAATGTCGCGCCGCCATCGGTGCTGCGCCGCATCACAATATCGATGCTGTCCCAGTCGCCGTTGCCCGTGCGTCGAGCCTCCGTGTAGGCGAGAATGGTTCCCTTCTTCGTGACCACAATGCCGGGGATGCGGTACACGCGATAGCCGCCGGCGCCGCCTTCGTAGAGGCGCGTTGTCTCGAAGCGAGGCTCAGCAGCCAGCGCAGTGGATAATAACAATCCGCCGAAAAGGCAAATCAAAACTATCCGGGACTCCCTAGCGGTCGTGGCTCGGTAAGTGTCCGAAAATACGAGATTGCAATTCTGAGCCGCGCGCGCCAGCGAGCGGTTGTTGGCCTTTTTCATCAGGCTGCTAAAAAACATATTTCAATGCCACCTGATAGAGCCGCGGCGACCCCGCGCTGAGGATCTTCCCGAAGTTCGGATTATTGAACGTCGCGACGGGGTTCGAGAACACCGGATGGTTCAGCGCGTTGAATGCCTCCAAACGGAACGTGAGCTTCTGACGCTCCGTGATCGAGAACGTCTTGTGCAAAGCCGCATCCAGCGTGAACGCCCCCGGTCCGGTCAGCGCGTCGAATCCCAGATTGCCAAACCGCCTCTCCGCCGCTACGGCCGCCACGCTGAACGCCGCCGGATTCAACCAGGTCTGATTACTGAGCGTCCTGATATACGGATCCACGCCCGCCACCACATCCGGACGCTGTCCCGCGCTCCGGCCGTTTCCGTAATAGTCGTTGCCCGAAACGACGTTGAACGGTATTCCGTTACGCCAGCCAAAAATGCCCCGCAGCGTCCATCCGCTCACGGCTCCTCGCGCGATCCGGCTCTGGAATTTCGTGCCGCCAGGTATCGCGTAGCTGAGAATCCCGCGGAAATTCAGAGTCGGCAAACCCTCCAGCCGGCCCGTGGACCCGGCGATGTTATTCGGATCCTGAAGGCCGCTTCCCGTGAAGGTAATCGTGTCATCGGGCGTGTAATAGCCGATCGCTTTCGACCAGGTAAAATAAGCGTCGTAATTCAGCCCGTGCCACATGCGCTGATTCAGCGAAAGCTCCAGCGCATGGTAGCTGATATTCGCCGCGTTCTCTTCAAAGTTGATCTGTCCCAGGCTAGGCGCCGGGCGCGTTCCCGTTCGCGGATCCACGAGATTCAACGGCCGGACGGAGATCAATTTCACGGTCCGCTGTCCCACATAGGCGGCCTGGAAAGCCAGGTCCGTGGTCACCTGCTGCTGTACCGTGAAATTCCAGGAACCTACATAAGTGTCGCGCCGGTTGTAGTCGGCGATGCTGCGTGAGAGATGGAAGTTGGCCGGCAACTGGGTGGGATTCGCCTGCAGAAGATTCTGAAAGGCAACAGCCGCGGGATAGACCAGATACTGCGGCGGCACATCGGCGGCGCTGAACGTACTGACGAACGAGAGCGCCGGATTCACGTACGCCATGTCGTAGTAATAAACCGCTTGCGGCATGATGTAATTGATCGCGCCGCCGGTTCGAATCACCGTACGCTGACTCCCGAAGGGCGACCACACCAGGCCCACATGCGGACCGAAGTCGTTGCGGTCCGGGGCGAACATGGGCTCCTGCGGCCCGTTGAAAGGACCGAAGGGATTCGAGCTGTTCACATTGAATCCGCCGCGCAATGGGGGCGAGTATTCGTAGCGCAGGCCCAGGTTCAGTTGCAGGCTCGCGTTCAGCCGCCAGTCGTCCTGAAAGTAATAGCCGTAGTTGGTCGTGCGCAGTCCCTTGCTTCCGCCGAACAGTAATTGCACGGAAGCCGGATTCTGGTTGATCAAATCGGCAAACGTATTGTACGTGTAAGTGGGCTTCCCGCCCTGCACCCTGACGCCGCGTACTTCACGGATATCGAATCCTGCCTTGAGAGAATGCGCCCCCGCGACTTTTGTGAAGTTGTCGGCGATCGAGTAAGTGGTGGGGATGAAGTGGATGAAGCTCGACTGCGAGGCGTTGACGCCTTGGACGTTGATCCACGCCGGAATCGAGTCGCTATTGGCCGGATTGCGGTTCAGGTCCACCCGGTTGAATCCTGCGCGTAATTCGTTGAGGGCCGTCGCGCTCAGACTGAAGGTGTGCTCAACGACGGCGTTGTTGTACCTGAGCGGATAGACGGTGGGGATCGCCGGCGACAGGCTGGGTGTGGTGTAGGTCTGGTTGTTGTAGCTATACCGCACCGCCAGACGCTGCTTGCCGAGCAGGTAATCCAGGCGGGTGAGATACGTGTTCTCGCTGTTCACCTGCTGGTCGTTGCGGGTGTGCAGCCCGATGTTGACGTTCGATGTAGGCACGAAGGTCGAGGGTAGAAACGCCGTGAGCGCGGCGCGGATCGAAGGCGTTACTTGCGCCAGCAGCGCCGGTGTCGCCACGTTGCCGTTCACTTGGCTTCGCCGTTTCACTTGCGCGCCTTCGTAGTTGAAGAAAAAGAAGAGGCGATCGCGCCGGATCGGTCCGCCCAGGTTGCCTCCGAACTGATTCCACCGCAAGGGAGGGCGCACCAGGCCCGCCTTGTTCGAAAAGAAATCGTTGGCGTTGAGCTTGTCGTTGCGGAAAAATTCGAAAAGCGTGCCGTGGAAGGTATTCGTGCCGGACCTCGTTGTGATGTTCACGACGCCCCCGCCGGCGCGTCCATATTCCGCCGATACCGCGCTGGCCGACGACTTGAATTCCTCCACCGCTTCCACGCTGACCGTGTTGATCAGCACGCTGCCGCCGCCCGCCGATTGAAACCCGGCGGCGCCATTTACTTCGCCAAAGCTCATGTCCACGCCGTCCAGCAGGAAGTTCGTCCCGAGTGCGGACGAGCCATGAAAGGAGATGCCGCCGCGTCCGCCCGCGCCGCTCGCGGGAGAGTTCACGACTCCGGCCTGCAGCCCCACAAGTTCCTGGAAATTTCGTCCGTTCAGCGGGAGTTCGTCGGTGCGCGCGCGCGTCATCACCGCGCCCAAGTCGGTCGACGTGGTATTGATCTGAGGCGCCGTCGCGGTGACATCGACGGTTTGACTCGTGGCGCCTACCTCGAGCTGGAGATCGATGCGCGGCCGCGTGCCCGTGAACAGTTCGAATACCGCTCCGCGAATTCGGCCGAATCCGGCAGCCTCCGCCTCCAAGCGGTAGCGCCCGGCAGGCAACAGCGGGAACTCATAGTAGCCTTCGTTGTTCGTGATTGCCTGCTGCTTCTCGTTCGTGTCCTGATTGTGGCTTTCCACCCGCACACCCACAACAGCGGCGCCGCTCGGGTCGCGCACGGTGCCAACGATGGATCCGCCGCCGATCTGGGCGTAGGTAGTGGTGAGACAAGTGAACCAGAGAAGAACGGCACAGCACGATTTGATCGAAATGGACGAGTGTTTCAAAGCCGGCATGGGACAGCTCCTTACTATGGGGACGTTATCGATAATATAATCGATTAGATATTCTGTCAATAGGGTCTTTGTGGTACGCTGCTTATGATGGCGACCGCAACCGAGTCCTCTTCGCGGGTGATGCAGACCGTGATGCGGGTCCGGCAGGCGATCTTCGAAGGGCAACTGCCGCCGGGAACGCCGCTACGTGAGCTGACTCTCGCGCGCGAATTCGCGGTGAGTCAAGCGACGGTTCGCGATGCGCTGCAGCGTCTCGAGCACGCGGGGCTTGTCACGCGCAAGCCGAACGTGGGCGCGACGGTGACGAGGCTTTCTCCGAAGGACGTCCGGGAGCGAGTGGTGTTGCGGGCCTTGCTGGAGAAGACGGCGGCTGAAGCGGCGGCGGAGCGGATGGGTCAGGCCGATTTCGAAGAATTGGAGCGGCGGCTACGGGTGCTCGGAGAAGCCATCGCCTCGAATTCCTATTACGAGGCGGCGCAGGCCGACATAGCGTTTCATCGCTACGTGTGGCAATGTTCCGGCAATGAGATGCTGTGCCGTTTGCTGGAGGTGGTGACAGTGCCATTGTTCGCGTTCATCAGCATTATGCGGAGTCATGGTCTGCAGCGCTTGACCGCGGTCGTGGAATCTCATCAACCGTTGATTGCCGCGCTACGGTCTCGGGATCCTGAGCGAGTCCGGCAGGAATTTGAACGCGGCGCCACGAGTTCCTACACGCCGTATCTGCAAGCCGACCGCGCCGCCGCGGAAGCCTTCGGGTTTCTCGAGCCTTCGCAGCCCTCCGCGTCATAACTGGCGTAAGGCCAGCGACGCCGCCATCGCGAACCCGATGCCGATCACGATTCGCCGCACCGCGGTCCGCCCGATGCGCCGCGCTATTCCCGCGCCGCCGTAACCGCCCGCGATCGCCCCCACGGCCATGATCATCACGTCTGGCCAGTACACCATTTTCATTGCGATGAAGTACACGGCTGCGACGCCGTTGATGCACACCGCGAAAAAGTTCTTGAGCGCGTTCATCTCGTGGATATCGGTCAAGCCGAGTATGCTCAATGCCGCGAGCATCAGGATGCCGATGCCCGCGCCGAAGTAGCCGCCGTAGAGAGCGACCAAGAGCTGAAACACCATGGCACCCCCCAGCCATTTCGCCGATTCATGCCCGGTGACGCCCGCCGTCTGCAACCTGCGCTGTACCGGCTGTTGAGCCATGAACAGCAGCGTGGCGAACAGGATCAGAAACGGCACCAGCCGGTCGAAGATGGCGGGCGGAGTCCAGCGCAACAACAGTGCCCCGGCGATGCCTCCGATCATGCTGGGCAACACGAGCGCAAGCATTCGGGGCGGCGTGTTGCGCAGTTCCTTGCGATATCCGGCCATGCCGCCGAGCGATCCCGGCCAGATTGCGGCGGTGCTGGTCGCGTTGGCGGTGACCGAGGAGAGGCCGAGCCAGATCAGGGTCGGAAAACTGATGAGCGTGCCGCCGCCCGCAACCGAGTTGATTGCGCCTGCGACAAAGGCAGCGGCGAACGCGCATAGAGCATGGACCGGAGTATTGGGAGGCATTCGAACTTGACCCTCAGGTTACAACGGGGCAAGTCGCGATAGACTCTCGGGTATGACCAGACGCACTCTTTTCGGCTCGCTCGCCATGGCCGCGGCAGCCGAGGCGCAGACCCGGCGGAGACATGTGGAGTGGAAGCCCAAGCTGGGCGTATTGGGTCCGTTCACGCCCGCAAACGTCGAGTTCGCGCGCGCCACCGGCTACAACAACATGATCATCGGCGTTGGCCGGCGGTCGCTCGATCCGGCGACGGTGACAGATGCCGAGATTGAGAATGCGAAACAGTTGCTGTCGAAGGCGGGCATGAACGTCTCGGCGTTGCAGGTGACACAGAATCATATTTCTCCTGATCCGGCGCAACGCACCCGCGAGAACGACAGCTTCGTAAAGGCGATCGAGCTTGCGGGTAAACTCGGCGTGCCTTACATCGGAACCGCTTCGGGCAAGGATCCCGCGAAGCCGTTCCAGCAACAGGTCGACGAAGTGGTGCGCGTGTACAACGAGAAATACTTCCCGGCTTGCGAGCGCTACAAAGTGCGTTTGCTGTGGGAGCCGTGGCCCGAAGGCCCGAACCTCGCAACCAGCCCGGTTGGATACGACGCTCTGTTTAAGGGTTTTGCGAACTCACCCTACGTCGGCCTGCAATATGATCCGTCGCATCTGGTGCGCCAGTTCATGGATCCGATCCAGACCGCGCGCGACTACGTGGAGAAGATTTATGACGTGCATCTGAAGGACACCGAGATACTCTGGCCGGTATTGCGCGCGGGCGGGATCACCCCGGTGAACCGCGCCTCCTGGTGGCGGTACCGGATTCCTGGCATGGGCTCGATCAACTGGGCTGAATTCTTCAGCGTTCTGCAGGACGCCGGATATCGGGGCGCAATGAGCGTGGAGCATGAGGATCCGCTATACGGCGGCGATAACAATCCGGGGCCCGATTTCAGCGAGGATTACAAGGTCGGGTTCGTGATGGCCAAGCGGTATTTGTCGCAGTACGTGCCGTAGCCCGGCTTGTGAAAGAATACAAAACGCATGCAACGACGCTCATTCGTTCTTCTGATCGCTTCTCTTCCGGCCATCGCGCAAACGCCCGCGCGGGCTCCGATCATCTCGCCCGAGGTGCACGAGGATCGCACGGTCACATTCCGCCTGCGCGATCCCAATGCCAAGGAAGTGTTCCTCGCACGCGAAGGTGCTGAGCGCATCGCGATGCAAAAGGATGCGGAGGGAATTTGGACTGCGGTGACTCCGCCGCTCCAGCCCGATCTGTACGGCTACTCGTTCATCGCCGACGGCGTGGGTCTCATGGATCCCAACAATGCGCGTTTCAAGCCCAATCTGCTGAATGCGCAAAGCGTCGTTCACGTACCGGGTGCAGGTCTTTCGTGGGAGGTCGCCAATGTTCCACACGGAAAGGTCGTGCACCACTTCTATCACTCGGGCATCATCGGCGACAATCGCGATTTTTACGTTTACACCCCTCCGGGCTACGATCCCGCCGCTCGCCAGAAGTATCCCACGCTGTACCTGCTGCACGGCTTCAGCGATGACGCCAGCGGCTGGACGGCCGTGGGACGGGCGAACGTGATTCTCGACAACCTGATCGCGCAGGGTAAAGCGAAGCCGATGCTGATCGTGATGACGCTGGGTTACGGCGCGCCCGAGATCGTGTCGCGCACGACCACCGGGATGCGCGATCCGGGATTGCGGATGCGCAACATGGACCGGTTCCGCGACGCCCTGTTCCAGGAAGTGATCCCGCAGGTGGAGAAAGAGTACCGGGTTGTGAGCGATCGCAGTGGGCGGGCGATCGCCGGGTTGTCGATGGGCGGTGCGGAGTCGTTGTACACGGGGCTGAATGCCATCGATAAGTTCGCCTGGGTCGGGGCGTTCAGCGCAGGCGGACTCGGGGAGAATCTCGCGGAGTCGTTTCCGAAACTCGACGCGCAGGCAGGCGCTCGTCTGCGGCTGCTGTGGATTGCGTGCGGAACCGAGGATCGCCTGATCGACGCCAACCGCAAGTTCATGGACTTTCTGCAGAGCAAAGACGTTCACTTTACGCGGATCGAGACGCCGGGCGCCCATACGTGGATGGTGTGGCGGCGAAACCTGACGGAGTTCGCTCCGTTGCTATTTCAGAACAAGACGTCCTGAGCCGGGCCGATTATTTGTTATTCATCCAGTCATCAGACCGTGATCTGGATGAACCTTCCGGGGCCGGGACGCGTCGAATCGAACAGGGAGCATCATCGTGCGGATCACGTTAAGAAACTTCGGGCTGCCGGTCGTGTTAACCGGTGCGTTGTTGACCTTCTCGGGCTTTGCGCTGGCCCGCGACCATAACGGAGGAGGTTCGAGCGGGCGCTCGAGTTCCTCGGGGAGCCGCGGCGGCTCCGGCTATTCGAGCGGGCGCGGGTATTCGGGCGGGCAATCGTTCTCAAGCGGCCGGGGCTATAGTGGCGGACAGTCCTCTAGCGGGAACCGCGGGTACAGCGGCGGACAGTCCTACGGCGGGAACCGCGGGTACAGCGGCGGACAGTCCTACGGAGGCGGTAACCGCGGCTACAGCGGCGGACAGTCCTATGGCGGGAACCGCGGGTACTCACAGTCCTACGGCGGCAATCGCGGCTACAGCGGCGGCCAGGTGTATAACGGCGGACGGGGCTATAGCGGACAGAGCTACTCGTATCGCGGTGGAAACTACGGCGGTGGACGCGGATACTACGGGGCTAACCGATACTATGGCGGCGGACGCGGCTATTATGGCGGACGCTCGTACTATAGCGGCTACTATCGCGGCGGGCGCTACTATTACGGCGGCGGGTACGGGTTCGGCTTCGGATTCTATGGCTCTCCCTATTACGGGTACAGCGGTTACTATCCGGGTTCTTACTACGGCGCAGCTTACTGCACTCCCGCAGGCTATTACGATCCGTACGGCTACTGGCATTATTACGCCGGTTGCGCCGGAGACGGATACTCTTACGGGTCCGATTACGGATACGGGTATTGATTGAGATGCGGGGAGGCGGGCGAAAGCCGCTCGCCTCTTAGCCGCTCATAGCCGCTAGAAACTCCGCGTTGCTCCTGGTCCGGTTCAGCTTATCCAGCAACAACTCCATACTCTCCACCGGCGATAGCGGGTTCAGCACCTTGCGCAGCACCCACACGCGGTTGAGTTCCTCTTTCGAGATCAGAAGTTCTTCTTTACGAGTGCCGCTCTTGCTGATGTCGATGGCCGGGAATACGCGTTTGTCCATCAGTTTTCGATCCAGATGGACTTCCATGTTGCCGGTGCCCTTGAACTCCTCGAAGATGACGTCGTCCATACGGCTGCCCGTGTCGATCAATGCGGACGCAATGATGGTTAACGATCCACCCTCTTCGATGTTGCGCGCGGCGCCGAAAAAGCGTTTGGGGCGTTGGAGCGCGTTTGAGTCGACGCCGCCCGACAGCACCTTGCCCGAGGGCGGAACCACGGTGTTATAGGCGCGCGCCAGACGTGTGATGGAGTCCAGCAGGATGACGACGTCGCGTTTGTGCTCGACCAAACGTTTCGCCTTTTCGATCACCATCTCCGCCACCTGGACGTGGCGAGAGGCGGGCTCATCGAAGGTGGAGCTGATCACTTCGCCTTTGACGGAGCGCTGCATGTCGGTGACTTCTTCCGGACGTTCGTCGATCAACAGCACGATCAGCGAGACATCCGGATGGTTGGTGGTGACCGAGTTGGCGATGGCCTGCAGCAGCATCGTCTTGCCAGTGCGGGGCGCGGCGACGATCAATCCGCGCTGTCCCTTGCCAACGGGCGTTAACAGGTCCATCACGCGGCCGGAGTAGTTGTCCTTCACCGTCTCCAGGCGCAGCCGCTCATCGGGATAAAGCGGGGTCAGGTTGTCGAAGAAGATTTTGTTGCGTGCTTCTTCCGGCGGCTCGAAATTGATCGCGTCGACCTTGATCAGCGCGAAATACCGTTCGCCTTCCTTGGGCGGCCGGATCTGGCCCGAGATGGTGTCGCCCGTGCGCAGGTCGAACCTGCGGATCTGCGACGGCGACACATAGACGTCGTCGGGGCCGGGCAGGTAATTGTACTCGGGCGCGCGCAGAAAGCCGAACCCGTCGGGCAGGCATTCCAGCACGCCTTCGGAGAAGATCAAGCCGCTCTTTTCGGCCTGCATCTGTAGAATTTTGAAAATGAGCTCCTGTTTGCGCAGGCCCGCCGTTCCCGTGACGCCCATATCTTTGGCGATCTGATTCAGCTTCTGGATACTCATATCCTTCAGCTCAACCAGGTCGAGTGTGGGCGTGCCGTTCTTGGGCTGCTCGCGCTGCGGCGAGTGGCCGTGAGTGCCGCGCCGGGGGCCGCCGCGTTGTGGGCCTGATTCGCGGGCGTCTGCTGCGCGAGTCTCCTTTTGGTCCGCGGGTCGCGCTTCGGCTTTCGGTTCGCCCGCCTTGGGCTCGGCCGGCTTCGCCTCGGCGATCTTGGGCTCGGCCGGCTTCGGCTCAGCGGATTTGGCCTCCGCTGGTTTCGCCTCGGAGGATCGCGCCTCCTGAGCGCGGCTCTCCTTGGGCTCCGCGGCTCGCGTCTCACCCTTCGCCTCGGTGGCCTTGGCCTCGCTTCCGCGGGCCGGCTTCGTCTCGACGGGGGTATCTACGGCTGCGGGGTTTCCCGCGCCTTGTCCTTTGTCTTCTGGATCGCTTGCCAAATTTCCCTCACTCCCCGGCCTGTCACGGCCGAGAACGGCACCAGATCACCATCCGCAAATTGTGCGCGGATTCGGGCGATGCCGTCACGTTCTTCCCGACGGTTCAACTTGTCGATCTTGGTTGCAACTACCATGAGCGGCCTGCCGTAAAACCGGAGCCACTCCATCAGTTCCAGATCCTTCTCCATCCAGCCGCGGCGCGCATCCAGCAGCAGAATGCACATCCGCAACGCTTCTCGCTCGGAGAGATACGATTCGATCAAGCCCTTCCAGGCCGCTTTGATCTGCTGGGGAACTTTTGCGTATCCATAACCAGGCAGGTCGGCAAACGTGAACTCGCTGCCAATCCGGAAGAAATTGATTTGTTGCGTGCAGCCGGGCCGCGAACTTGTGAACGCCAGATCGCGCCGTTTCACGAGAGCGTTCAACAGGCTCGACTTCCCGACATTGCTTCTACCCAGAAACGCGATCTCTGGAGATCCCATTTCGGCCACGCCTTCCGGAAACTGATCCGGACGCGCTGCACTAATTATAAAGCTAGCTTCCATCACAAGTGGCTCTCGGCCAGGACGCGTGCCCGGTAGAGCATAAGCCCGAAGACTAACGCGAGATCACCAGCCACCCGTGGACCACTTAATGCATGACCTTGTCTTCCGTGGTCTTCGCGGCGGTTTCCGCGGTTCCAGGCACAGGCAGCGGCAACGGCTCCAGCTCACGCTCTAACGCGATCTTCAAAACTTCATCCATGGACGTGACAAAATGCAGTGTCATATCCTTGCGAACATTCTCAGGAATATCCGGAAGATCTTTTTCGTTGTCCTTGGGCATGATCACCTGACGGATCCCGTGGCGGTGAGCCGCCAGCAGTTTCTCCTTCAATCCGCCAATGCCCAACACCCGGCCACGGACAGTAATCTCCCCCGTCATGGCAACATCTGCGCGGACCGGAATGCTGGTCAGGGCGCTGCAAATGCTGGTGGCCAGTGTGATTCCCGCCGAGGGTCCGTCCTTCGGAATCGCCCCTTCGGGAACATGCACGTGGATATCCAGATGACGGTAGAAGTCGCGCGATAAGCCCAGCGTGTGGGCCCGGGACCGGACATAACTCATTGCAGCCTGCGCCGATTCCTGCATCACATCGCCAAGTTTCCCGGTCGTGGTCAATTTGCCGCGCCCTTCCATAATGGTGGCTTCGGTAGTCAGTATCGAGCCGCCTACTTCAGTCCATGCCAGGCCGACAGTTGCACCGATTTCGTTCTGCTTCTCCAACTGCATATCGCGGAACTTCTGCGGTCCGAGGTATCCCGAAACGGCCTTGCTGGTCACCACGGCTTTGCCCGGCTCCGGCGAAGTCGCGGGTTTGCCATCCTCGGGTATCGCGTTTACCACGTTGCGTGCCACCTTGCGGCAAATATTCCCGATCTCCCGCTCCAGATTGCGGACGCCTGCTTCGCGGGTGTATCCCTGAATCAACATTTGCAGACCTTCGTCCTGGAACTCGATCTGCTCGGGCTTTAATCCCGTCTGTTCCGTTTGTTTTTTGACTAGAAAGCGCTTGGCAATTTCCAGCTTCTCTAACTCGGTGTAACCGGACAGCCGGATTACTTCCATGCGGTCCTGTAAAGCCGGGGGAATGGTGTGCAGGACGTTCGCCGTTGCGATGAAGAACACCTGGCTCAAATCGTATTCGACGTCCAGATAATGATCGACGAACATGAAGTTCTGCTCGGGATCGAGAACTTCGAGTAGCGCCGCCGATGGATCGCCGCGAAAATCCATCGACATCTTGTCGACTTCATCGAACATGAACACCGGATTCTTGGTTCCGGCCTTCTTCATCATTTGAATGACTTGACCGGGAAGCGCGCCGATGTAGGTGCGGCGATGACCGCGCACTTCGGCCTCGTCCCGCACGCCGCCGAGAGACATGCGGACGAACTTGCGGCCTGTCGCTTTGGCGATCGACATACCCAGCGAGGTTTTGCCCACGCCGGGAGGGCCGACAAACATCAGAATCGAACCTTTCGGGTTCTTGACTAACCGTCGTACCGCGAGAAATTCGAGGATGCGCTCCTTGATTTTGTCGAGTCCGTAATGATCGGACTCGAGCACTTCCTGAGCGAACTTGAGATCCCGGATCTCCTTGGTGCGCTTCTTCCACGGCACCGCCAGAAGCCAGTCCAGATAGTTGCGCGACACGGTGGACTCAGCCGACATGGGCGGCATGTTCTCCAACCGGCGCAGTTCCGTGATCGCCTTGTCATAGGCGTCCTTGGTCATGCCCGCCGCTTCGATCTTGCGCTTTAATTCGTCGAACTCGCTCTTCTCGCCGCGGCCGAGCTCCTTTTGAATAGCCTTGATCTTTTCGTTGAGATAATACTCTTTTTGCGCCTTCTCCATCTGGCGCTTGACGCGGCCTTGAATGGTCCGGTCCACGTTGAGCTTCTCGATTTCAATGTCCAACATCTCGGCGACGCGCGTGAGCCGGTCAATCGGATCGAAGATTTCGAGAACTTCCTGCTTCTCCTCAATGGTGAGTTGCAGGTTAGCGCCTACGGTATCGGCCAGTTTGCCCGGCTCATCCACCCGGATGGCAGCAATCATCGTCTCATAATTGAGATTCTGACTGAGCTTGACGTATTGCTCGAACAGGGACGTAACGCGGGTGGTCAGCGCTTCCAATTGTGCGCCGGTTTCCACTTTGAAGTGGAATGTCTTGACCACCGCGCGGAAGAATCCCTCGTCTTCGCTAACACTGACAATTTTGCCGCGCTCGATGCCTTCGACCAGGACTTTGATGTTACCGTCGGGCAGGCGCAGGCTTTGCACGATGTTGGCCACCGTGCCGACAGTGAAAATCTCGTCCGGACGCGGCTCATCGACCGAGGCGTCGTGTTGCGTGGCCAGGAAGATCTTCTTGTCCCCGGACAGCGCTTCTTCCAGCGCGCGAACACTCGACTCGCGCCCCACAACGAACGGCGTCATCATGAATGGAAAAATAACGACGTCCCGGATGGGCATCATTGGCAAGCGCCGTGTATCCGACTTTTCTTTGGAAGTAAGCATGGGGAACGAGTGTTGTGATCAGTTGTAATTACGATGAAGACCGGCCGCCGGCTCTGACAACCGGCAGCCGCCAACGGCGAAGGCGGACTTAGCCTGCCTTTTCGAGCAGGGCCATGTTGATTTTCTGCGACATGACCATCTCCTTGGTAACCAGAAATTCGCGCACCTTTTTGTAGGAGGGGAGATAGTACATGAGGTCGAGCATCAGATCTTCCAGGATCATCCGCAAACCTCGCGCGCCCACTTTGCGTTCCATGGCGAGAGCCGCAATAGCCTCGAGCGCGTCTTCGCTAAACTTCAGTTTAACATTTTCGAACTCGAACAGCTTCTGATACTGACGTACGATCGCGTTCTTGGGTTTGCTGAGAATCTGAACCAGCGCTTCTTTGCTCAGATCTTCGAGAACACCGACCACCGGCAGACGGCCCACGAACTCCGGAATGAACCCGAAACGGATCAAGTCAAACGGCTGGATCTGTGCGAGCATCGCTGTGTCGCGGCGGCTCGAGTGGACCTTCTTGGCGTTCTCGTCATCGGCGGTGAATCCGATCGTGCGCGTGCCGATGCGGCGGGCGATCACCTTCTCGAGACCCACAAACGCTCCGCCGCAGATGAACAGGATGTTCGAAGTGTCGACGGGCGTGAACTCCTGATGCGGATGTTTGCGGCCGCCTTGTGGCGGAACATTGGCAATGGTGCCTTCGAGAATCTTCAGGAGAGCTTGCTGTACTCCCTCGCCCGATACATCACGCGTGATGGACGGGTTCTCATCCTTGCGGCCGATCTTGTCGATTTCGTCGATGTAGATGATGCCGGTCTGGCAGCGCTGCACGTCCCAATCGGAATTCTGCAGCAGGCGAAGGATTATGTTCTCGACATCCTCGCCGACGTAGCCGGCCTCTGTCAGTGTTGTTGCGTCCACGATGGCGAACGGTACATCGAGGATGCGCGCGAGCGTCTGCGCCAGCAGGGTCTTACCGGTGCCGGTCGGGCCGATCAAAAGGATGTTCGATTTGGAGAGTTCGACCTCGGAGCCGCGCTGCTTGTTCATCTGGATGCGCTTGTAGTGGTTGTACACCGCGACCGCAAGCTTCTTCTTCGTGGCGTCCTGGCCCACCACGTACTGATCCAGATACTCCTTCAATTCGAGCGGCTTCGGCAGCTTATGGGGAGCTCCATAAGGCTGATCGTGCCGGTCATCTTCTAAGATGCTGTTGCAAACGGCAATGCATTCATCGCAAATATAGGCGCGCGGATAGTCGCTCGGCGAGGAAATGAGCTTTCCAACGACGTCCTGGCTCTTATGGCAAAACGAACAACGTAAGGAATCGTCTGACCCGGCGCGTTTCACACGAATCTCCGCGACTTTTGTAAGTCAACCTGCATTAGACGTCAGCGGCTTCAACTCGATTATAGCATCGGCGACGGTCCGGCAAATAGAATTTGATACGGGTACTTGGGCCCGAGTCCCTAAGCGGTTACGCGGCGCCGCCCTACTTTGCGCCGCTCAGCACCGGATCGAACGTGCCCTGAATTTCGCTCGGCTTCCTTGCCCCATCCTCAAAGCGCACTTTGCAACTTCTTTGTACTCGCGGCCGAGCACCGCCTCCGGTCGCGGCGCTGCAGGACATTTATCGGGCGACAGTCGTTCAGTCCGCAGCCGTGGAACGCGTACTGTGTCCATCGCCCTCTTCGGTGCCGTGTCAACTGCTGCTCAGCCCACGGCGGCAATAAAGCCCGCCCATCGCCGCGAGCGATCCGCCAGTCCGCTCAATCCGCCGCCGTCGAGACGTACTCAGTGTCCATGAAGTAATAGCCGATCATGTGGCAGGCGATCATGTGCGCGTCTTCGATGCGGCCCATATGCGGCACTGAAGCCTGTATGTTCAACTGCGCCATCGGCCCGAGCTTCCCGCCATCCCGGCCCGTCATGGCGATCGTCTTTAATCCATTCGCGTTGGCGTATTCCACGGCGCGAAGCACATTCGACGAATTTCCCGACCCGCTGAGAGCCATCAGCACATCGCCAGGTTGCGCGAAGTTCTTCAACTGCTCGACAAAAACGCACTCGTAGCCGACATCGTTGGAGTATGCCGTCAAAGTCGGCAGGCTGTCGGTGAGCGCCATGATACGAAAACGCGACTGGCGGTTGTAGCTGGCGCCCTTGACGATATCGCAAGCAAAATGTGACGCCGTCGAAGCGCTGCCGCCGTTTCCGCAAATGAAAATGTGGCGGTTGTTCGATCGCGCTTCTTTCAACCACTCGATAGCGCGGTCGATCTGCGTGAGATCGAGCCCCTGAATCGTTCCGATCAATTGATTTCGATAATCTTCCGTGAATGTCATAATTCCACCCCCTCAGCGAGCGCCATGGCTCCGTAGAGCACGCTGTCATCGCCCAGTTGCGCGGCAACGACGTCGATTCGCGCGCGCGACCAGGCCGTGATCTGGCGCCTTAATTCCGCACCGAGCGGTCCGAATAGCTTCGCCCCTGCCTTCGCGATGCCCCCGCCGATGACGATGCGCGCCGGGTTCAATAACATGATGCACGCCTTCAGGCCCATCGCGAGATCCACGACATAGCGGGCGACGAACGCGGGATCGTCGAGCAGTTCCTTTGCGGGCCGGCCGTGATCGCGCTCGAGCCATAGGCCGCAGCACATGCGTTCGTAGCAGCCTCGCGATCCGCACAGACACTCGGGGCCGCCCGGCAGGATCGTGAGGTGGCCGATTTCGCCTGCGTAGGAATCGGCCCCACGGTAGATCCCAGAACCGGTGACGATTCCGCCCCCGATGCCTGTCGAGAGGGTCATATAGAAGAGCGGCCGGAATCCGCGCCCGGCCCCGTAACCCGCTTCTGCCAGCGCGCCCACGTTCGCATCGTTGTCCATGATGGTTGGGACGCCCAACAGCTCCTCTATGTGCCTGGCGAGCGGAAAATCCTTCCAGCCGCCGACGTGCGTCGAAAGAGCAACGGTCTGAGTGGGGTAGTCCACTGGACCGCCGAAGCCAATGCCGCACCGTTCAAACGGCCGTGCGCGGGACCAATCGCGCGCTACTGCTTCAATCTCGGCGATCATCCACTCGCGGCCACCCTGCCGGTCGGTTGGTCGGGTGACGCGGTCCACCATGCTGCCATCCTCAAAGGCCGCCATGGAAAACTTCGTGCCGCCAACGTCAATGGCGAGGATTCTCATGCCGGCCAGGAACTGTCAGCCATGAGGACCTCGACCGGAGTCGCTACGCCCGTACCCTGCTTCATGATCGTGATGGAGGCCACGATGTTGCCGAACCGCAGCGCCTCCTCAGGCGATTGGGTGACAGACAGTGCCGCCGCGGCAGCCGCTGAAAAACTATCGCCCGCTCCGCAAATGTCCACCGGCTGAAACACGCTCCTGGTAGGGATCCGCAGCGGCTCACCATCGCGAAAACATAGCGCGCCGCGGGGGCCATCGGTCACCACCAGCATTCGCGCGCGAGTGAGCTCCCGCAGTCGGCTCAGATCGGTGCCGCCGAACGCGCGCTCGCACGCCGCCTTGGCTTCGCTGCTGTTGGTCTTCAGTATCACATCGCGAAAGTGCTCGGCTCGCATGCGCGAATCGACCCAGGCGACCTTTTCCGGGTTTGCCGCGGCAAGCTCACAGATGACCTCGCGCACGCGTGGTGTGATTACGCCACCCCACTCCGTCTCCGCCTGGTCTGAAATCAGCACGAGATCGAACGCCGGCCAGAACTGGTGCAGGTGGCTGATCAGCGTGTCCTCGATCTCGACGGGAAGCGGGTCGGCATAGACGTAATCGACGCGCGGCTTGTCTTCCTGCCCCGTTTCGATATTGATCAGCTTGGTATAGGTGAACGTGGGAATGGCCGGCGAGCGCACCACCAGCTCCGGCGAAATCTCGCGGGTCATCAGCGCGCGCTCGAGATCGTAGCCAGAGCCGTCCTCGCCGATCACGCCCAAAACGGAGACGTGCCGGGCTAACAGTGCCGTGAGATTGCTGGCCACCGTTCCCGCCGCTCCCGGCGTAAAATGCGTGCGGCGTACCGCGATACGGGGAATTCCGGTTTCGCGCGATGCTTCCGACAACGCGGGGTCGTAATAGCTCCAGCGGTCAAGACAGATATCGCCCACCACCAGCGCGGACAATGTTCCGATTCTGTCGAGGATTTCAGAGACGGTCATGACGGCGGCTCCAGCAGCGCGGCGCGCAATGCCGGAACCGTGGCCCGGTGATGCCCGCGCACATAGAAACTCTCGCCGCCTTCGGCCACCGTGCGGACGAGAATGGTTTTGTGAGGCCGGAAGTAGTAGCCGGGATCCGATTTCGGCAACTCCCGGCGGACGTCGCCCTCAATAGGGACCAGATCGAAGACGGCCGTAGTGAAATTACGTATCTGCCGGTTTTCCTGATGCGCGACGTTGCGCGCCATCGCCAAGGCTTTCAGATAGACCTCCGGACCCATGATGGCCGATCCGAAATTCAAGAATACTCCACCCTCGAGCCGCGTTGCGGTTTGGGCGAAGATCAGAAAGTCCCGATAGCTGGCCGCGCCCAGAGCGGCTCCGTCGCAGTTGGGATGCTCGTGCAATATGTCGTATCCGATGCCGGCATGCACTGTCACCGGCACGGAATTCCGGTACGCCGCCGCAAGCACGCTGAGCTGGCGATGGGGATAGTTGCTCGCCTCGATTCGCCGGCCAACATTTTCGCCCAGCCCGAGTTCTAAACGCGCGGCCTCGGATATCCAGTCGTTCAACTCGCCGGTTTCGCGCCACAATCCGAACTCGCCCGTCGCAACATACCGTGCGACACTTTCGGTGGTCGCGCCGATCCGTGCCAGTTCGTAATCGTGAATCGCTCCTGCGCCGTTCATGCCGATGTGGTCGATGAACCCGCGCTCGATCAGGTCGATGAGGTGCCGGTTTACGCCCGCGCGGAGTAAGTGCGCGCCCATGAACAGGATCCGCGCCGCGCCGCGATCCTTGGCCTCGCGCAAGCGCTGGGCGATCGCCGGCAGATCGGGGTGTGAGTACTCAGGAGCCGCATCATCGAGGCTGAGCCAGTTGCCGATCTCGAGATCGTTGGCCCGCTCGGCCAGCGGCTTGACGATCAGCCGGGAGCGGTCGAAAAGCTTGTACTTGCCAGCCATGTCAGTGCTCGCGTGGAAACAGCGTTTTCATCAATTGGCCGTGATCCGAATAATTCGGCACGATCAGGTCCGCGCCCACACCGATCAGCCGGCTCCGCTTCCACTCATCGATGCGGTCGCATCGCGGCTCAGCCGTCGCCGCGCCTACCGCTACTCCGCCCACTTTCTTGACCTCCTCGATTTCCACGTACCCGTCTCCGAACGCCAGAAAATCTTCGCCCTTGAACCGTGCTGACCCGATAATGCGGCGGATGAGGATCCCCTTCGAAAAACTCCGGTAATCGTCTAAGGCGCCGTACACGCCGCCGTCGAAGTAGCGTTCTACATCGAGGAGGCGGGCTTCTTCCTTCATGTATTCTTCGTCGGTTCCGCTGGCAAGGTAGAGCGTCATTCCCCTTGCGCGCAGTGCCTCGAGAAGTTCGCGGGAGCCCGGCACCAGGTACTCTTGCGGATCAGCCGCGCCCGAGCGGAGGGCTTCAACGCGATCGCGGATGCGCTCCCACAATCGATCGAGGTACATGCGCTTGTATTCCAGAGGATCTAGCGGAGTCCCGCCGCGCTTCCGGACATGCGCAGCCAGTTCGATCATTTGGTAGATCGTCTCCTGGCCGGTCAAGCGCCACACGTAGTCCTCGACAACGGCGCGTAACTGATCTTCGCTCTCCTCCGAATTGCAGGCCGAGAGAATCTCGACCATCATCGGCGTCATCACGTCCATCCAGCCGGACCGTATCAGGGAGAGGGTGCCGTCGAAGTCGAACAGCACGACCCGGGTCTCTGTTGCGTCGAGAGCTGGATTGATGATCTCCAGCTTGGCTGTGCCGTCCGTCAAAGCCAAAACTCCCAGCGTTGGGTGATGATAACGTAGGCGCAGAGGGCGGCGTTGGTGATGGCGTGCGCCCAGATTACATCGCCCAGGCGCTTCACGCGGCACATCCAAGCGTTGTAGATGATTCCGGCGAGCAGGCCAACATCCCAATAGGGTCCGTGCTCGGCGGCAAACAGCAGCGCCACCGTCCAGAAAGCGCGCGGGGCATACGCTCCGAGCGGGACCGATTTGAAATCGGGCTGGATCATCCGACGCATCAGCCAGCCTCGCCAGAACAACTCCTCAACGATCGGCACGATCGCGATGGCGCGGAGCGACCGCAACGTGAGCGTTAAGGCATCGCCAGGAGAACTGCCGCGCAGCGAGGACTGGGCGGCGCCCGTCAGGGCGTTGTGAAACAACCAATGCTGGCGGTAACCGGGGATCAGAGTGTCCGGCGCTATCCAGATCAGGAACACGCCGAGTCCGACGAGCACAGTCCCTAACGGGTTGGATACGCCGAAATCGATCACCGGCCGGGAAAAAATCCAGAGCACGGCGGCGAGAATCACGATGCGTAACCCGAACTCCACGCTCTGTGGCAGCGGTACCCAGTTCTGGATCGCCAGCAGTAGGATGAATACCGCGAACGGGAGAACGTACGGCACCGCCGGTTGGCGCATCAACGAGTTAGTAGCCAAGAGCGCCGCCTTTGAGGGCGCCCGTCAACTGAGTTTCCCCATCAGCTCTCGGATTTTAACCTGCTCGTCTTTGTTCGAGCTATTTTTTAGCGCCGCTTCGCAGGCCTGTTTCGCCGCGGGCCGGTCACCCTTTTGAAATAACGCCATGGCTAGATGATACTGATACGTCGCGTTCTCCGGCTTGTCTTTCACCAGGCCCTGGAAGATGCGCACGGCATCGTCGCTGAGGTTCTTCTTTATATAGATCCAACCGAGCGTATCGGAGATATCCGCATTCAGGGGCACCTTCTGTTTTGCACGCTGGGCGTAAGAGAGCGCCTGATCAAGGTCCGTTCCTTCCTCAGCCTTCAGAAACGCCAGGTTATTCAGGGCGATCACATTGTCGGGGTCAAGCCGTATGATCTGTTCGTAGATGGACTTGGCTTCCGGGCGCCGGCCAACTCCTTCCAGCATCATTCCCAGGCGGTCCAAGGGACGCACATCGTTGGGGGCTAACACGCTCGCCCTTTTGAAGTGCTCGACTGCGGAGTTGAAATCGCCTTTGAAGCGATAAGTCTCAGCCATCTGCAACTCATACTCAGGCGACTTCGGGTTGTTGGCGATAAGAATCCGGTATTGCTTCAGAGCCTCGTCATACTGTCCTCCGCGGGTAAAAACACCAGCGAGCGCGGCACGCAAATCCTGCCGCTTTGGATCCTTCTGCAGTTGGCTCTCAACCAGCGCTGCCGCCGCTTTGAAGTCTTTCTGTGCGACTTCGGTTTCTACCAGCCCGTTGATGCCGCGCGGATCGCCCGCACGCTGCAAATCCTCGAACATAGCCTGCGCCTGCTTGTAGTTACGTTCCGTGTACAGAACATAACCAAGCTGATACTTGGCGTCCATGGATTGCGGTGCAACCTTGACGAGATTTTCGAGCTCCCGTTTGGCGCGTTCATTGTCTTTGAGGCCGAGAAGGGCGCTGGTGCGGATCAGCCGCGCGGCAAGCACGTTCTGATTCGCCGACAGAACCTCGTCGGTGAGCGCCAAGGCACGCGTATAGTCACCCTTTTTGGAATACACCTCCGCGAGCAGAACCTTCGGCGCGGGAACGGACGGCTGTATTCGTGATGCCTCCTCAAACTGCACGCGGGCCTCATCGATGCGGCCCTGAGCCATGAGGGCCCGCCCGAGCTCCGTTCGCAGATTGCCATCCTGAGGCTGTTTCGAGACGAGGCTTTGCAGATCCTTGACCGCCGTGCTGATCTGCTGCGGGTCACCCGCTTGAATCGAGAGCGTGGAACGCAGCGCCAAGGCTGCCGAGTCCTTCGGATCCGCCTTCAATACTTCATTGGTGATGAGCAGTGCTTCCTGCGCCTTGCCTTCGTTCGCCAAGAGGATGGCGATGGCTCTTTGATACGTCGCCTTTTCTTTCGGATTGGCGGCCATTCCCGCCTCATACTCGCGCCTGGCGCGGTCGTCATCCTTAATCAGGGCGTAGAAGCTTCCGACCGACAGGTGTGCCATCGGGAAACGCTTCGTGTCGGAAATCATCTCCTGGAGGGTCTTCTCCATGTCGGCGCGCCGCTGGGTCAAAGCATAGAACCGGGCCAGGTTCAAACGGAAGGCCTCGGTACCGGGATTGTTTTGCACTTCCTGCCGCAAAATATTCTCGGCGTCCGGAATGCGGCGGCTCACAACGTAGAGTTTGTACAGCAGCTCATACATCGGAGCGTAGGTCTTGTTTCGATCCAGAAGCTCCTTCCCGAGTTTCTCGGCTTCCGGCGCGCGATTCAAACTGATCAGCGAACTCGCCAAAGTTAGTGTCAATGATGGGTCGTACGGCTTGACGGCGTTTGCGGCCTCGAACTTGGCCAGCGCCAAATTCAAGTTTTCCAGCGCCTCGGAGTTGCGCTTCAGCCGCTCGGCATCGTTCGCCTTTGCTAGAAAAAGATAACCGGCGATTCGCAAACCGTCGAATGATTTAGGATCACGTTTGAGAAGCGTGCCGCTCAGCTCTTCGAGTTCGGGAATCATGCCTTTTCTTGCCGGCGGATCGGACACATACACAGCCCAATAAAGGTCCGCGAGTTTGGTCACCGCGTCGGCATTATTGTGCTGCAGCTCAATGGCGCGCCGCAGCGCCGATGCGGCGTCGTTGTAAGCCTGCATCTTCAACGAAACCAGGCCCAGCCGGTAGTAACCCTCGCCATTTTTGGGGTCTTTGGAGAGAGCGCGCCGGTACATGATCGACGCCTCCTTTAGCTTGCCCCGGTTGGCGAACTTGTTGCCGCTCTCCACCAGGTTCTGACTTTGAACATGGGGGTCGCGGTTGCAGGCGGCCGCGGCAAACAGCAATGGAATCAACGCAAATCTGGCACAACGAAACATAGTAATCCTGATGTTACCTACTTCATCACAAACACAATGCGGGCGCAACGGAAACTCCCGTCCTGAGATTCTTATCGGATGCTGGCAAGAATTTGATTAGGGCTTCTGCGGTTTTGCCAGCGAGTCTTTGCGAAGGCGGTCGGCGATCTGCTGAGCCCGCCGGTTCACATCGTCCGGCCGCGAGTTCCGAACCGGCCAATAGATCGACCAGATCACGTTCTTCGTCTTGCGGTCCACCAGGAATACGGTTCCGCGCCCTCGCGAGAATGAGCCGAACCGTTGAGAAGGTTTCCCGAAGATATCCTTCTCTTTTTCCTTATCCTCGCCGGCCGGCTTGACCCCCTCGGGAGGATATAGCTCGTTCATCTTATCCTCAAACCCCTGGCCAATCTTATCGGTCAAAACCGCGTCCGCCTTTTGCGGATCGGTCACAACCTGGAACGAACCCGAGCTGGTCAGACGCGTAGCAAGATACTGGTCGAGGCTGTTGCTCATCGGTAGCAGATACACGCTGTGAATGGCCTCGAGCTGCGGGTTCTTCGCCGCAAACGCAAGCCCCAGGGCACACACGATCGGAATCAGTCGCCGCATCTTCTTCCATGTTCGCATACCGCTCTGGTCTGGGCTATGAACTTGGGATGCGTGATAAGCTTTCTTACGGGATTACTTAAATGTCACAGAACGGCATCTCCAGACGTCATTTTTTCTTCGGTAGCGTGCTCGCGGGCGCAGTTCCCGTTTCGGGCTTCGGCAGCGTTGCATCCCTGACGCAGTTGGGTTATAAGTCGCCCAACGAAAAGTTGAACATCGCTGCAATTGGCTGCGGCGGAAAGGGTTACAGCGATATTCAAGGGTGCAAGAGCGAGAATATCGTCGCCATGGCCGATCCCGACGAAAAGCGCGCCGAGCGAGCCTTTAAGGAATTTCCGAACGTCCCCAAGTATAAAGATTTCCGTCAGATGTTCGATAAGGAGAGCAAGAACATCGACGCCGTGACGGTGACCACGCCCGATCACATGCACGCCACAGCCGCGATGTGGGCGATGACTCGGGGCAAACACGTGCATTGTCAGAAGCCCCTGACGCGAACCGTATGGGAAGCGCAGCAGCTCACGCTCGCCGCCGAGAAATACGGCGTGGCGACGCAGATGGGTAATCAGGGCTACTCGGGTGAGGGCGCGCGGCAGTGCTGCGAGATTGTCTGGTCGGGCGATATCGGCAATGTGACGGAAGTACACGCCTGGACGGACCGTCCGGGGAAGTACTGGCCGCAGAGCGGGGACGTTGTTCCGGCCGAGGCTCCGGTTCCGCCGACTCTCGATTGGGACGTATGGCTGGGCGTTGCGGAAATGCGGCCTTTCAGCCCCGCCTATGTACCGCACAACTGGCGCGCGTTTCCGGATTTCGGCTGCGGCGCAATCGGCGACATGGCGTGCCACATCCTCGGCACACCGAACATGGCGCTGCGTCTCGCCAATCCGGTCAGCGTGGAATGTGTGATGCAGGAAGGAAAGTCGAAGTACACATTTCCGCATAAACAGCTTATCCGCTTCGATTTCCCGGCCCGCGGCGCCATGCCTCCCGTGAAGGTTTTCTGGCACGATTCCATGGATCGCCAGCCGGACATCGAAGGCGTGCCGGCCGGCGAACTGCTCGGCGACTCGGATATCAACGGCAGCATCTTTATCGGGGACAAAGGGATGGTCACGACCGGGTGCTATGGCGAGCGCACGCGCCTCGTGCCGGCCGAGAAGATGAAGGATTACACCATGCCTGCCCCGTTGCTGACGCGGTCGCCGGGCCATTACCGCGATTGGATCAGGGCCTGTAAAGGCGGCTCGCCGGCATGTTCAAATTTCAGTGTCGCTGGGCCTTTCGTTCAGTGGATGCTGCTGGGCACCATTGCCATGCGCTTCGAGGGCAAACTCGAGTGGGATTCCCAAAAGATGCGGTTCACCAATAACAACGACGCCAATCAGTATCTCAAGCCGCACTTCCGCAAGGGCTGGAAGCTTTCCTGAATCTCTGCGGCCGGACGCGCCGCTACTAAAGCCCCGGCCCCTTCAGGACGATAAGGAGTTTGTGGCGTTAGTAACTCAATCACCGGCAACTGCCCGGCAGCGGGCCATGAATGCCTTGAAGGACCTGCCGCCGTTCGCGCCCGTCCTCGACCGTCTGATGGCGACCCTGTCCAATGAAACGGTGTCAGTAGCCCGTGTTTCGGGCATTGTCGAGGCGGATACAGTAATTGCCGGAAATGTTTTAAAGCTGGTCAATTCGGCACTCTATGGAAGGCGCGGGACGGTCAACTCGATCCGCCACGCAGTGTCGCTGCTAGGCATCAACAAATTGCGCAATGCCGTCTTCGCGATGTCGATGACGCGCGTGTGGGGTCAGGTTCGCACGGCCCCGGGGTGGTCGACAGCGCGCTTCAACCAGCACGCGGTCGCCTGTGGGCTCCTATGCGATTGCCTGGCCCAATGCCTTCCGTTCTCCTATCCCGAAGGGGCATTCGCTGCCGGACTGTTCCACGACCTCGGTGCTCTTCTGATCGCTGCTGGTCTACACGACGAGTTTGGGGAGATTCAGCACTTGTACTCCTCCGGGTTTGGACCCATTGAGGATTGCGAGAACGAAGTGCTGGGTCTCTCCCACGCTGACCTGTCCGCCGAGGCACTCGAGGTTTGGAATCTCCCCTCCGCCATACAGCAGGCGGTCCGCCTCCATCACCGGCCAGACCAGAAGCGTAATCCGCAGAGTGATTGCTTCGACCTCGCGCTAGGGATCCGGTGCGCGTGTGTGTACATAAAGCACAATGATGTGGCGCCATATGAAACCGGCGACTCCGATTACGGAGATCCGGAAGAGCCCTTTGCGCCGATGGGGCTGGAACTCAGCCGGGCGACTTTCCTCGAAGGATTCCGCACCGACCTGGAAGCCATGTCCGGAGCGTTCCACTAAATGAAGCAACGATCAGCGCGGGTCGGCGACGAAGCGATAGCCTACGCCGCGCACCGTCAGCAAGTGGCGCGGCCGCGTCGGATCGTCTTCGATGTACCGCCTGAGCCGCACAATAAAATTGTCGATCGCGCGCGTGTCGGTGTCCTCGTGCAACCCCCAAACCTGCTCGAGCATCATTTTGCGGGAGGACGGCTTGCCCTCGTTCGAGATCAGGTGTCGAAGGACATTGGCTTCCATCAGAGTCAGTGGAAACGCTTCGCCACGCACTCGCAATTCGAGCAAATCGAAATTGACGGACTTTTCGCCGAACGTGTACCGGTCGCCGGTGCCGGCGTTCGCGGCCACGGAGCCATTCGCCGCGCGCATCCACTCGTAGCGGCGCAGGAGGCTCCGCAGACGCGCAATCAGGATGGCCAGCTCGAACGGTTTGGTCAGGTAATCGTCCGCCCCGGCCGCAAACCCTTTCAGAACATCTTCCGGGTGCCCCCGTGCGGTCAGCATGAGGGTTGGAACGAACTGCCCCGCCTTCCGCAACTCGGACATCACCGAAAACCCATCGATGCCGGGCAGCATGATGTCCAGCAGCAGGAGATCGAAAGCGTGGCTCCCGTTGCCCAGCAGGTCCAGCGCGGATTCCCCGGTCTCCACAACTTGCACCTGGTAGCCCTCCGCTTCCAGGTTGAAGCGCAGCCCTTCAGCCAGGTGACGCTCGTCTTCCACTACCAAAACGCGGCTCATTTTGAAAGAGGCAGTTGCAACACGAACGTGCTGCCGCGCCCCGGCCCCTCGCTTTCGGCCCAGGCTCGTCCACCGTGGCGCTTGGCCACCGACCGCACAATATACAAACCCAGGCCAGTGCCGTTCACACGCGCGGCCAGTTGCCCCGGCACGCGATAGAAGCGCTTGAAAATCCGTTTGAGTTCCGAAGGCGGGATGCCCGGGCCACAGTCCCGAACTCGCAGCGAGACGTATTTGCCTTCCACCCTGGCCGTCTCCACAGTCACCTGAACGCTCTTGCCCGAATACTTGACCGCGTTGTCGATGAGGTTTGAAACCGCCGCGCGGACCTCGTCTCCATCGCCGACAATCGGGAGGGGGCCGTCCGCCACATAGGTAAGCGATTCGGCCGGCACGCGGTAGAGTGCGCGGGCCTTCACGACGCATTGCTCTACGATCCCGTTCAGATCGAGCCGCGACAGATTCAGCTTTTGATTGGAGGCTCCGGCGCGTCCGGTTCGCAGCACTTGTTCGATGGTCGCCAGCAGCCGGCCGCTGTCCTCCAGCATGATGCCGTAGAACTCTTTCCTCTTCTCCTCGTCCACCGCCCGGGTCTGCAGGGTCTCCAGATACAGCCGGATGGAGGCGATGGGCGTCTTCAACTCGTGCGTGACCGCGTTAATGAACGCATCGTGCTGCGCGTTCCGCCGTATTTCACGCACCAGAAAAATCGTATTCAGGACGATGCCGGCGATAATCGTCGCCACCAGCAGCACGCCCAGGAACAGCAGAATACCGGTGCGCCAGCCGAGCAGCACCCAGCCGATATACAGCACCAGGATCACGGAGATCAGGCCGGCGCCGAGCGCGATAAAAAAAGCGATCGATTTCTGGCGGCCTGCGATCACCATGCTTACAGCTTAAAGCCGGCGCCTGCTACCGGTGAAACGCTACGCCGCGGCTTTCTGCTTTTCTTGCGCCGCGAGCGCCTTCAAATCGGCGGCCTTCACCGATTTTGCCAGCCCGATCGCCTCGAGAAAACGAATCGTCAGCCACGTGATGTCGAGTTCGTACCAGGCTAGGCCATGGCGCGCCGATGTGGGATGCGCGTGGTGATTATTGTGCCAGCCCTCGCCGAAGCTCAGCATGGCGACGAACCAGTTGTTACGCGAATCGTCGCGAGTGGCAAACCGGCGCCGGCCCCACACGTGAGTTACCGAATTCACCATCCAGGTAACGTGCAGCCCCACGGTGACGCGGAAGAACACGCCCCACAACAGAAACGGCAATCCGCCGAATGCCAACAGCCCGAGTCCCAACACGGTGAGAGGCAGGTAATGATAGTTCGAAATCCAGCGATGGAACGGATCCTTGGCCAAGTCAGGCGCGTACCGGCCGCAGATGCTCGCGTCGGCGTGGCTGCTTTCGCCCATCAGCATCCACACAATATGTGCCCACCAGCGTCCATCGTGCGGCGTATGCGGATCGCCTTCCTTGTCCGAAAACTGGTGATGCACGCGATGCGTCGCCACCCAGAAAATCGGTCCGCCCTCGAGCGCGAGTGTGGCGCAGATGGTGAGAAAATACTCGATCACCTTGGGCACTTTGTACCCGCGGTGGGTCAGCAGGCGATGATAGCCCATGCCGATGCCGAAGCTCAATGAAATCCAATAGAGCGCAAGCGCAGTGAAAAAAGCCGGCCAACTGAAGAAGAACAGGGCCGCGATCGCGCCAATGTGGAAAATGCTAAACGCGATCGTCGTGATCCAATTGATGCCTTCCCGCCGCAACATCGGTACCGGAGTAGTCGCCAAGGTGTGCCTCGAATCTGAAATGGGCGCCTGATAACGCACCCTAACTTCGACAGTAACAAGGCCCACCCGCCGGTACTGTAACACTTGTGTAATAGTTGGTTCCGGCCACCCCCGGCGCTTTTCAGGCCACTTTCATCAACAGCATGTGCGGGTTCACTTCGGTAAAGCCGCCTTACCCGGTTACCTGCTCGCATGCGTTCGCCGCCAAAATCGATCCGGGCGGCAAGATTCTTTACGCCACCTACCTCGAGGGCGAAGCTTCCGACTGGGTGACAGCCATCGCTTCATCGGGTTCGTCACCAAGCTGCATGCCTCAGGAACTTCGCTGATCGTCTCGCCCTACATTCCGGGTGCCCAAGGCGGCGCGCTCGCACTGGATAGCAGGGCAATGTGTTCGTCGGCGGGACGGCCCTCAAGGACGCCCCGTTCCCCTCGACACCGGGTGCGTTCCAGCCCGCGCGTCTGACCGGCCATGAAGACGCCTTCGCACTCAAACTCGACGGAGACGGGCACATCCAGTACGCCACTTTCGTAAGGCGGCACCTACGCCGACTGTGGGCGCGCGATCGCGGTGGATGCGAATGGCAACGCCTATTTGGGCGGATACACGGCTTCGACGCCCACGTTCTCGAAGCGGGGCGAGGTTCTGTTTCCGGTCACCCCCGGAGCCCGCAGCCGGGTCGATGTGTTCGTCACGAAGTTGAATGCGGATGGGTCCGCCGTGCTCTACTCTGCGGTGTTCGGCGGTTCCGGCGATGACGAGTTGGAGGCTCTCGAGGTAGACGCGTCCTCCGGACAGAGTACAGCGGTGGATCGGCCGGCAAGCTCGCGCCGGGTGGATCCCGGCCGGTGTACTCGACCTATATAGGAACCGATCCGGGGGGGTGTGTGCACATCCGGCGACGCGTTGGTCAGCGGACACGCGAACCGGACAAATTTCCCAACGCGTTGTATCGTGAATGCGGCCAGCCTCAGCCCCGGCCGATTGCCCCCGGGGAGATCGTCTCGGTGATCGGTCTGCAGGCGCTCAATTGGACAGCGCGGGTCGTGTCGCGTCGACGCTGAGCGCCGTTCAGTTGCTGATCGGAGGAGTACCGGCGCCGCTTCTCTACGTGTCCAAGAACCAGATCAATGGTTGCGCCATTCGAGATCAATAGGCAGAGGTGCGGAAGGACGGCGTGCCGCTGCCTGTTCTCTCCGCGCCGGTGGCCAAGGCTCAGGCGGCGTTGTTCACTCTGGACGGTCCGGGAATCCGGCAATCCGGCGGTGACCGGCAGCATCGTGGCGCTCTTTCTCACAGGGCTCGGCAGGATGGAACCAGCGCTGCCGAACGGCTCGGTCCCGCAGTCACCCGCCTCCAAACCAGCCCTCCGTGTATTGGTCGAGCTGAGTCTCGTCACGATTTGGCTGAAGTGAAACGCTACGACGCGCGCTCCATCACCACTGCTGTTCCGTAGCACAGCACCTCGGTGACGCCGTGCATGATCTCGGTCGCATCGTAGCGCACGCCGACGATTGCGTTCGCGCCCATCGCGGCTCCGTGCTCGAGCATCCGGTCGAAGGCATGCCCGCGAGTCTCTTCACAAAGAGTGCTGAACAGCGTTATGTCCCCACCTACCAATGTCTGTAAGCTTGCGCCGATGGTCCCCACCACCGACCGCGAGCGCACAATAATTCCGCGCACGATTCCGATGTTCCGGACTATACGGTACCCGTCGAGAGTAAACGCGGTAGTACACATCGCCGAGTCCACTCTCGTGCGGGGAGCCTCGGATTCAGGATGATTCATTCCTAGATATCGTAATACAACGCGAACTCGTAAGGATGCGGCCGCAGGCGCACTGCATCCGACTCGTTCTTGCGCTTGTACGCGATAAAGGTCTCGATCAACTCTTCGGTGAACACGTCGCCCTTCAACAGGAAGCCGTGATCTTCTTCGAGACAATTCAGCGCTTCCTCGAGCGAAGCGGGCATTGAGGGCACGCTCTTCATCTCTTCCGGCGACAGATCGTAGATATCCTTGTCCAGCGATTCGCCTGGATCGATCTTGTTCAACACGCCGTCCAATCCCGCCAGCAGCATGGCCGCGAACGCCATGTACGGGTTGGCGGAAGGGTCCGGCGGGCGGAACTCGACGCGCTTTGCCTTCGGGTTGGCCGAGTACATCGGAATGCGGACCGCGGCCGAGCGGTTGCGGCGCGAGTACGCCAGGTTCACAGGTGCTTCGTAGCCGGGCACCAGGCGCTTATAGCTGTTGGTCGTCGGGGCGATGATGGCGGACAGAGCGCGCGCATGCTTCAGCAATCCGCCGATGTACCACAATGCCATCTGGCTCAAACCCGCGTACAGGTCGCCCGCAAACAACGGCGATCCGCCCTTCCACAGGCTCTGGTGCGTGTGCATGCCGCTGCCGTTATCGCCATAGAGCGGCTTCGGCATGAAGGTGACCGTCTTGCCGTACTGATTCGCCACATTGCGAATGCAGTACTTGTAAGTCATCATGTTGTCCGCGGATTTCACCAGCGTGTCAAAGCGCTGATCGATCTCGCACTGGCCGCCGGTGGCAACCTCGTGATGGTGGCACTCGATGTTTAGACCGCAGTCGATCATCGTGTTCACCATCTCGGCGCGCAGATCCTGGTAATGGTCGGTGGGCGGCACCGGGAAGTAGCCTTCTTTATAACGGGGCCGGTAGCCCAAATTGTTCTCTTCGCGGCCCGAGTTCCAGCGGCCTTCTTCGGCGTCGATGAAGTAGAAGCCGGAGTGCTGGTTCTGGTCGAAGCTGATGTTATCGAAAATGAAGAATTCGGCTTCCGCGCCGAAGAACGCCGTATCCGCCAAGCCCGTATTCTGCAAATACATCTCGGCCTTCTTGGCGATCCAGCGCGGGTCGCGATCGTAGCGCTGGCGCGTAATCGGATCCACTACGTCGGAGATCATCACCAGCGTGCGGGTCTCCATGAAGGGGTCCATGAACGCCGTCGAGGCGTCTGGAATCAGCAGCATGTCGCTTTCGTTGATCGCCGCCCAACCGCGGATGCTCGACCCGTCGATCCCAAAACCTTCCTCGAAGGAATCTGCTTCCAATTGCGAAATGGGATAGGAAATGTGCTGCTGCAACCCCGGCAGATCGGTAAAGCGCAGATCGAGTTGACGCGCCTCTTCCTTCTTTGCGAACTCCAGGACCTCTTGCGGATTCATCCAGCCTCCAGGTGAATTAAAGGATTACACGCGGGTGTCGACAGGGACATTGTGTAACCGGAACCGCTAGCATAACATACGCCAACGGCAACAGAGGCTGAACACGCCATCGATAATTTGAATCGGGATTATCAGTCCAGAGTTACGCTGGAGATGCGGTGTTTGCCCGCCAATGCGATCCGCACCGTGCCCATCTCAATCTTCTGCGTGTCAATGTTCATCGTGATGCGGCCCACGATCCTGGCATCGGCGACGGACTGATTGCGGGCCAGGAGCCAGAAATCGCCCACTTTCTCGAACGACTGGGAGACGAACGGACGGCCGACCCAGAACGAGACACTGGCGGCGGTCCGACCTTCCAATTCCATCAGCCCGTAGTCATCCGCATCCACCCACGCCCGGCCTTCCAACAGGAACTTGGACTTGTGTTTAGGCGTCAGCTTCAGAACGTAGCACTTGTGATTGTCCCGGAATTCCGTTCCGATCAACTCGAAGTTGTAATTCTCGGGGCCGACGCGAGCTTCGGCACGTCCGTCTGTGCGGCTGGTTCGGGCCTCGGCTTCCAGAACTCGCTTCAATGCTCGCCGGTACAGTCCTTCTGTCCCCTTCTCCTCGCGGATCTGAATGCGCTTTCCGTTGGCGACGTCGTATTCCACATCGGCGAGAATCTTAACGTCCTTGCTACCGTCTGCGCTCCGCAGTTGATAAGTCCGAACCATCTTGTAATGCTGTAAATTTTTCAGTTGCGCATCTTCGGACTGCACCATCCGGGCGACGATCACGTTTAACGGCGGCGGCACGGTATTCTGCGCAGGAGCGTTGACGGCCATAGCTGCCGCCATTAACAGCGTCGGAAACCACGCGCAACTCGAACGTGAGCTCAACATCACCCGGATTACAGTGCAATCCGGGTGCCGATGATCTTACCTCGACAATTTGGCGCTCCGCAGTGGCATGGGAACGGTGCCATTCGATTGTCGTAAACCGTCGCGTAGTCCAGCGTGAGCTCCTCTCCGGCCCGGATCTGCCGCAACGCGACCAGATCCAAGCGGTCGAACGCGGTGTTCGGGTCACAGCAATGGTTCTGGGGGCCCAATGTTCCGGGTCGTCGCTCCACAGTGTAACTACCCCGGCGCTGAGCGGTATCGCGTACTGATTCAACACCTTACGCTGCGGCTCCGGCCAGTGGCGCTCGGCGTAATCGCGCGAAACCAGGCGCTGGGCGCTCTCCTCACCGCGGTAAATCACTTGTCCGGTGCAGATGTCCTCGGTCGCGAAGATCCCGAAGCCCGAGGTTCCGGACGGCCGGCGTTCATACAGAGGACGCGACCGGCGATGGCGAGCAATGCCCTCTTCGATGATGTGGCGCAGGAACCCCGCCCGGCCCAGCGGATCCGACGCGAGTATATAATCTGCCGATCCTTCGTACCCGTCCGGGTAAAAGACGGAGCAGGCGAAGTTGATATCCAGAAAGTAAATCGAACCGGCGGAGTCCATGCGGAAGTCCAGCCGTGCGTATCCTTTCCCCTCGAAACCGGCGAAAATCTTCCGTGCGGCGCAGCGCAGGCGATCATCCAGGCCCACATCCTCCACGGGTAGATTGCACTCGGGATGATGCTGTTCCACCTTCAACGCGTAGGTTTTAAACCGTGCGCCTGCCGGGAATACGAATTCCAACGGCCTGAGCGCGATGGGTTCGAACCGGTTGGCCGGGTCCGCCATCACGAGAACAGTGAACTCCCGGCCATCGATGTACTCTTCGATCAGCGCCCTCCCGAATTCCCGAATCACCGCCAAACACTTTGCGCGCAAGGCCGCGATCGTCTCGACTCGCGAATCCGCGTCGATGCCCAAGCTATCGCCCGCGTGGGCCGGTTTTACGAAAAGGGGAAAACGGAGCTGAGCCAGAGCGGCCTCGCAATCGGTGTCCGCTATTGACTCGGCAAAGGCCGGAAACAGGACACCCTGCGTGTACGCCACATACTTCATCAACGCCTTCGAAGGATCGTAGAGGCGCGCGCCCGGTCCGGTGTAAGGCAACCGCAAACGGTCGAGACACCAGATGACATCGAGCGACGGAATGTCCCAATCGAGGTACCCTTCACAGAGGTTGACGAACACGTCGTAGCCGCGCGCCGAGGCTTCCCGGAGTTGGCGGTAAACGGTCGCCTTGCGCAAGAACAGATTATCTACTTCGCAATCGGGCAGCAGGCTGCGCAGATCCCTGGGCGGATCGAAGTGTCGATAAGGGACGGTGGAGCCGGTGTAATCGGGCTGGAGAACGCAAATCCTCATGCGGGCTGCGCGCGTGACAGTCGGGAGGCGCGCGATTTCGCCTGCTCGATCAGGATCCCGATCAGCTCGGGAAAATCCATGCCCGCAAGCGGGAGAATACATCCCACCGACGATATGTCGACGTCGCCGGAGATGCCTGGGTTCGCATTCACTTCGAGCACAAACAGTTCGCCGCTCGCTGAATCCGCGCGGATGTCCACGCGCCCGTATCCCGATCCTTCCACGGCACAATAGGCGCGCACAGCGAGATCGCGCAAGGGTTCCGCCAACGCGGTTGGACACCCCCGGTATTCGTAAAACGGCCGACCCAGGCGTTCATTGCACAGTATGCGTTCGCGCTGGGGAATAGACGGATCGAATACGCGCTCCACCGCGGGCAGCGTCCAAACCGATTCGGGATGATCCGCGTAGCCGCCCACGAACACGGTGAACTCGGGCCCTTCGAGAAACCGCTCGACAAACAGAGCGTCGTTTGCGAAGTACTCGGCCATTGCGCCGCGGGTCAACTCATCGCGGCAGGCTTCGACCGCGCCATCGTCCAACACCACTGATCGCAGGCTCAATCCCCACCCCGCCGCCGACACCGACGGCTTCAAGAACAGTGGCGTACCCAGCCGCTCGCTGACTCCATCGACGGGCCCGGACTGCGGCAGCACCTCGAACGGCGCCGTCGCGACTCGAGCTTTCATCAACGCCCGCTTGGTCCGGACCTTCGAAGTCGATAGTTCGTAGAACCCCGATTCAGCGCCCGTGAATGCGATCCCGCTTGCCTCGAGCGCCCAGGTTACGGATACGCCGGGATAGCCATTCACATCATCACCATCGCACAGGTTCAACACCACGGGCGATGTCTTCTTCCCGTACGCGGCGATCTGCGAGATCACCGCATCCAGCGAACCGGCGACGACAGGCTGCCAAACCCAAGCCAGCCCGAGCTTCTGAAAAGCATCCGCCAGTTCGGCTTTCGTCTGCCCGTCGTCATAGGACTCACCGACAAGTTGGCCACCGTTGATCCGGTACGGCGTGAACGCCCAGATCATGCGCTAGAGACCCAACTCCTTCAGCAGCCAAGTGCCGTGCTCCACCTGATCGAGCATCCACAGCAGGTAACGCACGTCGGCGTTCACATTCCGCGCCACCGCGGGGTTATACCCGAAATCGTTGGCGACGTTCTCCCAGACGCGATCGAAGTTCACGCCGACGAGTTCACCCTTTCCGTTCACCGTCGGACTGCCGGAGTTGCCGCCGGTGGTGTCGGCGTCGGAGAGGAAATCCACGGGCACATCGCCCAGATCCGGATCCGCCCAAGCCCCGAACTGACGCGCGCGGGCGGCCTTCAACACCGCTTCGGGGGCGGCGAAGGGCTCCTGGCCCGTGTTCTTTTCCAGCATCCCGGCCAGCGTCGATTGCGGCTTGTAGACGATGGCATCGCGCGGCTCATAACCTTTCACGTGTGCGAAGCTGACCCGCAGCGTCGAGTTGGCATCCGGCGCCACCGGCTTTCCAGCATGCGCGATCACGGCGCGGCGCCATGCCGGGCGTAAACGGGAAATGGTCCCCGACCACTCATCCTGCCGGTCGCGCAACGCCATCTGTTCGGGTACGAGCGTGAAGGCGAAGTCGAGCAGCGGATCGTGACGCGCCCGCAATTGATCGGGCGTCTCGTCGTACATGCGGCGGCGCTCGGCCGCATCGAGCACCTTCGTCCCGCTACATAAGGTCACGATCGCGCCGCTTGTTCCGGACGCTTGCGGAAACGCCTTTGCGATCCCCGCGATCTTCTGATCCGCTGAGAGCGACTGCGCGCGGCGCACGAATACTGCAAACAGGGCGCGGTCGGAAGGCTCGAAGAAATTCTTCTGCTCGCGATCAAGCCGGTCCCGTAGACGGCCTAACTCGCGATTCATGTAGGCCGGGTCGCGATCGCCATCGGGCTTCTGGCGTTCCACAGCCATGCGCGCGACCGTGACCGCGAGATACAGGGCGCGCGAGCCTAACGGAATCGTGCTCACCAGGAAATCGCGGTCGGCGGTTTTGGCTTGTTGTTGCGCGAGCTTCGCCAATCCGGCGCGCGCGGCCAGGGCGTCCTTGAAATCGCGACGGGTGAGGGCCCAGTTCAACACCGTGCTCTCTGTAACGCCCTGCTTCTCGAGAATATGCCCGCGCTCGAGGCCCATCAGTTGGCCCTGCGCGTTTTTAAAGGTGTTGTTGAGGCCCTTCAAATTCGCCGCGACAGCGATCTGCTCTTCGGCCTTCCCGGACGTCGTCTCATCGATGGTCTTGATGAACTCGCCAAAAAGGTCGACGCGCTTTTCGAATGTTCGCTTGCGCTCTTCCATCTCGGCCACCGTCAACGACCGGAATGTCAGGCCCGGATAGCCCATCACCATCACGAACGCACCGGGCTTTACTCCGGATTTCGAGAGCGGCAGATAAAACTCTGGGCGGTATGGGACGCCATTCACATACGCGCGGCCGATCGCGAAGTCGCCGGTGTGCCGCGGCCAGGCGAAGTTGTCGACTTCCCCTCCGAACTCGCCTACCGCCCGCGGCGGCGAATAAACCAGCCGCACATCGGCTAGCTCGAGCGTGTCCACCAATTGATATTGCAATCCGCCGTCAAAAGCTGCTGCGCGGCAGCGGTGATCCTTCTGTTCCTCGCAGCGCTGAACCAGCTCGTTCTGCTTCTTCTCGATCGCACGGTAGCGCGCGAGATCGCCGGCGCCGGCCGGAACCGCGGCGAGTATCTCGCGAGTCACATCGGTGAAGCCGAGCGGGATCGTGATGCGAGTGGTCTTGCCGCGCAGCTCCGATTGAGGCTCGCGGGCGAGGAAGCCTTTCGTGATCAGGTCGTTCGCCGCGGTGCTGTATTCCTGCGAGATCGCGAACAGGCAATGATGATTGGTGAGGAATAGACCCGTTGGCGAAATGAAAGCGCCCGAACATCCACCGGTGCTGACCACCGCCGACAGCAGGCCCTTCCCTTTGGCCGCGTCCCAAATGCGCTCGGGCGGCAGTTCCAGGCCCTGCTGCTTCAGCCATTCGGGATCGAGCTGAAGCACTTGCGCGGGCGTCCATTTCCCTTCAGCCGCGCCGAGATCCGCGGCCGTCACGATCGCGAGCGCAGCGGCCCACGCCAGGGTCAATCCGGGTTTCATCTGACGATCAGTCTACTATTTGGCGACGGAATCGATCATCTGCCCGAACTGTTTCTCGTTCGCCCCAACTGTCTTCGCCGGACCCGTGAACTTGAAAAATACGGCGCCTTCGGGTCCCTCGACAATTGCGCCCAGCAGGCGGTAGCCCGCTTTAGAGCTTTTCGCCGTGGCCATCGGTCCACCCATTCCGGTGTAGGTTCCGGCGGTTTGAATGGTCGTTGCCGGCAGCCCGTGGACGGTCTTCTTTTTGACGTCGGCTTTCGCGCCCTGAAACTGGCTGCTCCAACGCTGAACGTTGGCGTCCACATTGCCGCCCTGGCCCTGTCCAAAATAGTAAGCCACGCACTCTCCACCTTCGGGGTCGCCAGCCGCGGCGGGAACCGCGTAGGTGGCAGCCCGCATGGGACGGCTGCCCTCCTCCTTCTTCCAGGCGCCCGGCGCGGTCCAATGAAGGCCCGCCGCGCTGTCGGCCCACGCCATTCCGCAAAGCAGTACAGAACTGATGAAAATCCGGAACATTGTTCTTTAGTGTAGACCGGAACCGTGACAACATATAGAACGGAGCACGGCTCCGACCAACATGCGAATCACATCCAAAGCTCCCTGCCGCGTCGATCTTGCGGGCGGCACGCTAGATATCTGGCCTCTGTACCTATTTCATCCAAACGCGGTGACGGTCAACTTCGCGGTGGACCGTTACACCACGTGTGTGATCGACACGCGAAACGATCGGGAAATTCAGCTCGAATCCGAAGATTTGAAAGAGTCCGAATCGTTCGGCTCGCTGGCGGAACTGCGCGGCACCAAGAAGTACAAGCTGCCGCTTGCGGGCCAGATCCTGCAATTCTTCACCCCGGAAAGCGGAGTCACCGTGCGCACGCATTCCGAGGCTCCGGCGGGCGCCGGGATTTCCGGTTCCTCGGCGCTGATCATTGCCGCCGTCAGCGCGTTCAATAAGTTGACCGGAGCTGGTTTCAATCTCGAAAAGCTCCGCGAGATCGCCCAGAATATCGAAGCGCAGATCATCCGTGTGCCAACGGGCTGCCAGGATTATTACCCGGCAATGTACGGCGGCATTAGCGCAATCGAGATGGGTCCGGCAGGGGTGAAGCGCACCGAAATCAAGATTCCACACCAGGAACTGGTTAACCGTATCGTGCTGGCCTACACCGGCGAACCGCGCAATTCGGGCATCAACAATTGGGAAGTGACCAAGGCGCACATCGACGGGGACAAGAACGTCCACAAGAACTTCGCGCACATCGCCGCGATCGCGCACGGGATGCGCAATGCGCTCGAACGCCAGGATTGGAAAGAGACCGCGCGGCTGTTGCGCGAGGAGTGGTCGAACCGGCGCAAAAACGCTCCGGGCATCACGACTCCGCTGATCGACCGCTTGATCGAGCTGACGCGGAAAGCCGGATCGACGGGCGCGAAGGTGTGCGGCGCGGGCGGCGGCGGCTGCGTGCTGTTTCTGGTTGAGCCCGGAACCAAGAAGCGCATCGCAGAGTTGATCGAGCGCGAAGGAGCAAAGGTTCTGGACGTGACCGTGGCGCCCAAGGGAGTGCGCGTGCAGGCCGAAGATTTTCCGCGCCGGCAGTCCGAGAATGCCCTCTGAGCAAGCGCCGCCGGCCAAGACCGATAAGCTCGCCATCGCGCTGCGCATCGGCGTATATGTATTCTTAGCGCTGGCCGGCATGAGCCTGTTCCCGCGGCTATTGCTATGGTCGCCGAACATGGTGTTCGTCGCGGCTGCCATGGGAATTTTTGCGGCTGCCGCGGTCGCCAACGCTGTCGCGCTGCGCATCTATGAGCGCGGCCAACTGGCCGACATCGGTATGGGATGGACGGCGGCATCGCGCAAGAATCTGTTCGTCGGAATCGGAGGGGGCGCGGCCGCAGCCTTGGCCTCCGTGTTTATTCCTGTCGCGTTGCGCCTGGCCGATCTCGAACGGATCCCTGGCGGAACGCTTCAGTGGGCGTCGGTGTTCTTCGTGTCGATCGTGCTGCTGTTTGGCGCGATCGGCGAGGAGATGCTGTTCCGCGGGTACGCATTTCAGGTCCTATTAGGTTACCTGGGTCCGTTCGCGACAATTCTGCCGTTTGCCGTTTTGTTTGCGTTCGCGCACCTGGGCAACCCCGGCCAGGGAGCCCCGGTGGTTGGCTTCGTGGCACCCCTCAATACAGCCTTGTGGGGGGTGCTGCTTGGTTATGGGTTCATGCGCAGCGGTGACTTGTGGCTGCCCATCGGCCTGCATTTCGGCTGGAACTGGATTTTACCGTTGGTGGGCGCGAACCTCAGCGGATTTACAATGGGTGTGACGGGGATCGCATTCCGGTCGCGTTCGGGCGACTTGTGGACGGGCGGCGCGTACGGCCCAGAAGGCGGACTGATCACGACGGCGGTCGTCGTGGCTTTGGGTTTTGCGCTGTACCGCGCTCCAGTCGAGCGTCAGACGCCGGCCCTGGTGCGAACCGCGGAGGCCTGGTAAATGAAGTACGTTTTGGGTTCGTTCCTATTGATTGCCCTGCCGCTCACCGGCTCGGACAGGCTCACCGACTCCGATCGCATCGAGATTGTGCGCGGACTCACCGCCGAGTACGCGACCGCGAAAATCATCCTGCCTCGATGCAAAAAGCCGCTGGCCTTTCAGAGTTCCGGCAAGTACGACAAGGCTGCGTGGGCCGAAGCGGGGCGCGAACTCGGACCCGCGGCGCGCGCGGGCGACCTGATTCAGATCACCAAAGTCACCATCGAGAGCGGCAGGATTCTGCTCGAGATCAACAACGGCCTGAAGGGCAAGAAGAAGTGGTACGACCACATCGAGGTGGGCATGGGCGGCTCGACACGTCCGGTCTCTTCTGACCAGAACAGCCATGCCGCGGCGGGCACCTATATCGCGGTCGAGTTTGAGGATCGGGTGCCCGTGGTGAAGGCTTCGGAGATCAAGAAGATGCTCGCGCCGATTCTGGATTTCGAAAAGCACAGCGCCACTGAGCAGTATGTCGAGACGCTTCCTGAGCCGGTGAGGCAGGCGATCGCCGCCAAGCGCGCCATCGAAGGAATGGATCGCGATCAGGTTTTGCTAGCGATGGGACGGCCTGTTCGCAAGACGCGGGAGACGAAGGAGAACGTGGATTTGGAGGACTGGATCTACGGCCAAGCGCCCGGCAAGATCACGTTCGTGACGTTCGGCGGCGGCAAGGTAGTGAAAGTGAAAGAGACCTACGCGGGTTTGGGCGGCAGCACGGCCGAGACGCCCGTGCCGGTGCCGTAAAACAAGAAGGGCCGGGGACGCGCCCCGGCCACCTCAAAACCTGTTCGCGATTATTCGCTGACCTGAACTTTGATCTGCTTCGGCTTGGCGACTTCTTTCTTCGGCAGCCGTACAGTCAGCACGCCGTTCTTGTAATCCGCCTTCACTGAGTCCGTGTCCACCGTGTCCGGCAGCGTGAAGAACCGGGCGAACGACCCGTAGCTGCGCTCGACGCGGTGATAGCCGCCTTCCTTGGTTTCGTTCTCGAACTTCCGCTCACCCCGCAGAGCGAGAGTCCCGTTCTCTAACTGAATATCGATGTCCTTCATCTCCACGCCCGGGAGGTCGGCCTTGAGCAGCAGCTCGTTTTCCGTTTCGAAGATATCCACCGAAGGCGCCCACGGCCGCGCGGCCGGTTCGCTGAGCAGGCGATTGACGGTGTCCTGGAACACTCGAAAACCATTTCCCATCTCGTCGAGATCGCCGAAGGGTTTGTATTTCATCACTGGCATAATGCTTGGAGCCTCCTAAAATCTACTTATAGATACAGTATGAAACTTTAGTCTATTGATGTCAATATAAGTTTTTTCAGTGGAGTAGTTAACCTTTACGCCGGAAACCGTCCACATTTCAGGTGAACTGCTGAATGTACGCCCAGGAAGCCGAGATGGCGGGGACACAGGGTTCCGACGCGGTGCGAGCCCAACTGGAGCGAATCCTCGCAAGTAGAAGTTTCGCCCGTTCGCCCCGAGTTAGCCGGTTGCTACGGTTCGTCGTGGAGCAGAAACTCCAAGGCGGGGTGATGAAGCTGAAAGAGTACGCACTCGGTATCGAAGTCTTTGGCCGCGACGAATCCTTTGACCCGCGCATCGATTCCATTGTCCGCGTCGAAGCCCGCCGCTTGCGATCGAAGCTGGATCAATACTATAGAATCGACGGCGCGGGCGATGCGCTGCGGATCGTGTTTAGCAAGGGATGTTATGTGCCCGCTTTCCTGCCAAGCAACCATCCCGACCTGGACCCCAGCGGGAACGGAATCTTGCCCGAACTTCCGGACGTGCATGGCATCCGGAATCTCGACGCGCTCCCGCCGTATGCGCGAGGACGGCAGGCATTGCGGCGCTGGTCCGTGTACGGGATGGCAAAAGCGGTTTCCTCGTTCGGGCAGGCGCTGGAACACGATGACGGATGCGCGGGCGCTCACGCCGGATTGGCGTCGGCGTGGATGGCCTCCGCGATCCTGGGGTTTGTGCCGGCTCGCGACGTCGTTCCGAAGGCGCGGGCTTCTGCCGAACGCGCGCTGGCCATTGCGCCAGGCTGCTCGGAAGCGTTCTCGGTTTTGGGCATGGCCGCGGCGCTCTTTGACTGGGACTGGAACACCGCCGAGACGCAGTTCCGCCGCGCGATTCACTCCGACCCTTCCGACCTGCGTGCGCGCCTGGGCTATGCCCTAGTGCTCACCCTGACGGGGCGTTTCGACGATGCGTTGGAGCACACCGCGCGCGCCCAACGGGCTCACCCGGCATCGGTAGCGTCGCACATGACAGCCGGATTGGCACAGCATTTATCAGGAGCGCACGACCAGGCTCTCATCTGCTATCGGCTGGCCCAGGATCTCGAACCATCGCTCGCTTTGATTGACACGGTCACCGGATGGTTGATGACCGAGCGTGGGATGTATGGGCCGGCCGTGGAAACCTTGTGCGGAATTGGCGCCGTGCCACTGGACGGATTGCGCATTGCGATGCTCGCTTACTGCTATGCGAAGGCGGGCGAACACGCACGCAGCGAAGAGCTGTTGACGGAAATGGCCTCGTGCGCCAAAAACCAATATGTCTGCCCAGTGATTCAGGCCATGGCTTACTGCGCCGCGGGTCAGCAGGAAACCGCGTGGCGCAGGCTCGACGATGCGATCGAAGATCATTCCCCGTGGCTGCCCATCGTACGTTGGGCGGAGGCGTTTGCGGGCCTGCGCGAAAATTCCCGGTTCCCCGATCTACTTCGCCGCATAAACATGTAACCCTTTTTGCGCGGGAACCGATCCTATTATTATGCGTTTTAAAAAGTACGTTCCTGCCTTGCGCTTTAGCTTGGCCCTGCTTGCGGCCGGGTTGGTTGCCGTTTCCGTTGCCCCGCGCAAGGGTGCTGTATTGCACGCCCAGAACGGATGCGACGCCACGACGTTCAGCGGAGTCTACGGCTCGAACCTTTCCGGCTCGGTGTACGATAACCAGGGCTACGTGTATCTGCTTGCCTCCGTGGGCAGGTTCGTGTTCGACGGGGCGGGCAACATCACGGGCGCGGACACCACCAGCTTCGACGGTTCGCTCAACCGGCGGACCTTCACCGGCACCTATACGGTGAATGCCGATTGCACCGGATCGGTGACCTTCCAGTTCGGATCGAACGGCACGGTGCACGGCGACATCGTTGCGGTCAACGATGCCAAGCAGATCAATTTCGTGCAAACCGACACGGATTACATCTTCTCGGGTACTCTCGTCAAACAGGCGCAAACGGCAGCCCCAGCCAAATAGCTTGGCCGCCTCGGAAGGTGCGCGCTATCCTGTTTATTTGCCGCTGTCAAAAGACAAATTGACTCGCCTGCGTGCGCTCTCGACACCGGGCGGCGTGATTGCCGCGCTTGCGATCGACCAACGCATGAGCCTGCGCAAAATGATTGCGGAGGCTGCGGGAGCAGGCGCGGGCGCTGTGTCCGACGCCCAGCTCAGCACATTCAAGAAGATCACGACCCGCCTGCTGACTCCCTTTGCCTCGGCAGTGTTGATCGATCCGGAGTTCGGATCCCCGGCGTTCGGTGAGCGTGCCGCGGGCTGTGGATTGCTGATGACGTACGAATGCGACGGATATGAAAACCCGCGTCCGCACCGTATGCTCGCGTTGATGCCGCATCTCTCCGTGCCGCGCCTGCGCGAAATGGGCGCCGACGGGATCAAGATCCTGCTGTCGTACACGCCGTTCGGCGACGAAGCTGCGAATGACGAGAAGCGCGCCGCCATCGAACGGATCGGCGCTGAATGCGACGCGTGCGGTATGCCGTTTTTTCTCGAGCCGGTGGGTTACGATCCCGGTGGGTTGGATCCGCGCGGTCTCGAATACGCGAAGCGGAAACCCGAGGTCGTGATTCGGAGCATGGAGGAGTTTTCAAAGGACATCTACGGGGTGGATGTGTTGAAGGTGGAATTCCCTGTGAACGCGTCGTACGTCGAGGGCAGCCGGGTCTATACGGGCCAGGCGGCCTATTCACGGCGCGAGGCTCTCGACTACTACCGCCAGGCGGACGCTGCCGCACGGCGTCCGTACATCTATCTCAGCGCAGGCGCTGGATCGGAGCATTTTCTTGAGTCCTTAGAGCTTGCGGCGGAGGCGGGCGCGCGGTATTCGGGCGTGCTGTGCGGCCGGGCAACCTGGCAGGATGGCGTCCGGCAGTTCGCGCAAGGTGGCCCGCCCGCACTGGAAGACTGGTTGCGGGACCGTGGCGCCGCCAACATGCACGCTTTGAATGAGCGCCTCTCGTCGGCCTGTTCCTGGCAGGACCGGATAGCATAGTACAACTTTCGTCCCGCCGCTCGAAACAGGCGTGATAGCATCGGCTCGACATCTAAAAACCGGAGGTATTAACCGATGTCTCTCGCGCTGGTTACGGGTGCGTCTAGCGGAATCGGCCTCGCCTTGGCCGAGGAACTCGCGGCCGGCAAGACGGACCTGGTTCTCACAGCCCGGAATGGTGCTGCGCTCGACCGCATCTGTGCCGATTTAGCTTCGCAGCACGGCATACGCGCTACCGCCATCTCCATGGATCTGAGCCGGCCCGACGCGCCGCAAACACTGGTTGCCGCGGTGGCCGAACGCGACATGGCGCCCGACATCCTGATCAACAACGCGGGGTTCGCAACGTACGGGCCTTTCATCGACCAGACGCTCGACTCGCAATTGGAGATGATCCGCTTGAATGTGTCGGCGGTTGTCGATCTCACGGCGCGCTTGCTGCCGCGCATGGTGGAACGCCGTCAGGGCCACATTCTGAATGTCGCGTCGACAGCCGCGTTTCAGCCAGGACCATTGATGTCGGTGTATTACGCGTCGAAAGCGTTTGTGCTGCACTTCAGTGAAGGGATTGCGAACGAACTGAACGGCACGGGAGTGCACGTGACGGCTCTGTGTCCGGGTCCCACGGAGTCAGGATTTCAAGAGCGCGCGAAGATGAAGGGATCGCGCCTGGTGCAGGGTAGTCTGATGGATGCACGGGCGGTGGCGCGCGCCGGGCTCGACGGGATGTATTCCGGGAAAGCGGTGGTGATTCCCGGCATCCGCAATCGTGCCATGGCCCTTTCCGTCCGCTTCTCGCCCAGAACATGGGTTGCCAGCATCGTACGCCACATGCAGGAGGACACTCACAAGGTAAGCTGAGCGAAGGGTCCGCACAATGGTATGCTCAGGCCGTCAGGACCTGAAATCTACATGAAAGCTCTACTGCTCAGCGAATACAAAAAGTTGAACGTCGTGGATGTTCCGAAGCCGGATCCGGGCCCCGGCGAGGTGCTGGTGCGCGTGCGTGCGTGCGGCATTTGCGGCAGCGACGTGCACGGCTACGATGGCAGCACGGGACGCCGGATACCGCCGGTGATCATGGGTCACGAAGCCTCGGGCGTCGTTGCCGCAACCGGAGCGGGCGTCCGCGATTTCCACGAAGGGGATCGGGTGACGTTCGACTCCATGGTGTCGTGCGGCAAGTGCGATTTCTGCCGCCGCGGCGAAGCGAACCTGTGCGACCGGCGCCAGGTGCTGGGTGTTTCCTGCACCGAATTTCAGCGGCAGGGCGCGTTCGCCGAATACGTGGTGGTGCCGGAGCACATCGTATTTCGCTTGCCCGAGAATCTCTCGTTTGAACACGCGGCGATGGTGGAGCCGGTCTCGGTTGCGGTACATGCGGTGAATTTGACACCAATACAACTGGCCGATACAGGACTCGTGGTCGGGGCTGGGATGATCGGGTTGTTGATCATTCAGGCGCTGCGTCTGGCGGGATGCACGCGCATTTTCGCCGTGGATCTCGACGACGCACGGCTCGCTCTGGCGCGCGATCTGGGCGCGGATGAGACGTTCAACGCGAAGTCGTCCGATGTAAAAGCGGAAATTCTGGCGCGCACGAATGGTCGCGGTGTGGACATCGCGATGGAGGCGGTGGGCGCGACACAGACGATCGCCACGGCGATCGCCTGTCTGCGCAAGGGCGGCTCGTTGACGCTGGTGGGCAACTTCGCGCCGAACATCGATTTGCCGCTGCAGACCGTAGTCACGCGTCAATTGCGGCTGCAGGGATCGTGCGCTTCGTGCAACGATTATCCGGCGTGCATCGACCTGCTGGCGCGGGGTGCGATAAAGGTGGATCACCTGATCAGCGCGCGGGCTCCGCTCGATGAAGGCTCGCGCTGGTTCGAGCGGTTGTACTCGCACGAGCCGGATTTGATGAAGGTGATACTCCAGCCTTAGCGGCGGCAGCGGGTCTGTTCAACCTTGGAGCCGCGAAAGCCGCGCAAGAATCTCGCCGATTTTCTCCTAGATCAGGAGCCCTCCGTGAAGATCGGCATGATCGGGATGCGAGTCTATCCATGGCTCGGGCCTCGAGCCTGGCTGCACCCCGGCACTGAGGTGACCTCCAACGTCGGCGCCGCCTGAGGGCCTACCCTCCCTGCCGGGCATACGACGGACGCGCAGGCGGAATGAGCCTCAGGCCGCGCCGAAGCCCACGTACTGGACTTCTTCCTCGATCTCGAATCCGAACTGGTCCGCAACACGGCGTTTCAGTTCGTTGATGATCTGGCAGAGTTGGGCCGCGGTTCCCTGTCCTTCGTTGAAGATCAGGTTTGCGTGATAATCGGCTACGCGGATGCCGCCGTCGTGCATGCCTTTCGCGCCCACCTGCTCCAAAAAGTACGCCGACGGAACCTTCCCTTCAATGATGACGCGCTCCGGCACTTGGGCGCGCACGGTGGTGGGAAGTTCGGCTAGCAGCAGATTCTTGAAGATACTCCCGGCGCACTTCATGGTGGGCGGGTATTTGCGATTGCGGGTTTCGAGAATGCCCGCGGCGTGCTGCCGTAACTGTGCTGCGTCGCCGCGCTCCAGATCGAGTATCGCGGAGAACACGATCCAATTCTTATTGCGCTTGAAGACGCTCTCGCGATAGCGGAACTGGCATTCCGCGTTGGTGACGGTCCGGATATCGTGCCCGTCGAAGAAACGCACTTCGCGCACGCTTTGCGAGATGGCACGTCCGTAGGCGCCCGCATTTCCGTAGATCGCGGCCCCGGTAGAACCAGGGATTCCTGTCATCGTGTGTATGCCGGCGAGACCGGCTTCCACGCTGTAGTCGACCAACGTCTGGAGAACGGTACCCGCAGCGGCATAAACAGATTCGCCCTCGGCGCGCAAACCGCTGTTGATCAGCCGCAGTACGATGCCTGGAAAGCCGCGGTCCGAAACGATGAGGTTCGTGCCTTGACCGATGACGACCCACGGTGCGCCGCTCGATTGGGCGTTGAGCAAAGCTTCCATGAACACGGCCTCTTCGGACGTTTCGGCGTATATCTCAGCCGGGCCGCCGATATGGAAGCGGGTGTATTCGCTGAGCGGAACATCGCGCAGGATGCGCAGTCCGGATAGCGCGGGGAAATTAGACAAGCACCATTATAGGCGAGAGATAAAAATGCCCCGCACGGCAATTCTTTGGGGAAAGGGTTCGCCGTGCGGGGCTTGCTGCTCTTTGTCGTTCCGACGTGCCCAGCGCTCGCCAGGTTCCCACGATCCGCTATATTCGATCTATGAGAATCGCCCTGCTGATGGCGCCACTGCTGTTGCTGGCAGCCTGCTCCGAACCGCCCAAAGCCACAAAGAAAGAGCCACCGAAACCGCTGGAACCGCTCACCGGAAGGCAGGCGTTTCAGCAGATGTACATTAGTGCGCGCTCCTGGGCGCCGGACTGCCAGCCCTTGGAACTGAAAAGCATCGGCCTGAATAACGGGAAGGCGCCAAACGGAAAATCTGGCGCGTGGCAGTGTACGTTTGTATCGCCTGCGCGGGCGAGGGCCAAGACGTACACGTGGTCTGCGATTGAAGCCGAGGGGAATCTGCACAAAGGCGTTTTTGCAGGGCAGGACGAAAGCTACTCGCCTTCGCGCCAGGTGCAGCCGTTTCTGACCGCGGCCATCAAGACGGATTCTGATGAGGCGTATGAGGCCGCGGCGAAGAAGGCCGCGGATTTCCTGAAGAAGTCGCCGGACAAGCCGGTGAATTATCTGCTGGAGCTGACCCCTCGGTTCCCCGACCTGGCGTGGCGCATCTATTGGGGCGAGTCGCTGAGCACCAGCGAGTACTCCGTGTTCATCGACGCGACCACGGGTCAGTACCTGGATCGAATTCGATAAAGGAGGGGCGGCTTGAGAACTCTGCTTTCGATTACGTTGGCGCTGAGCTCGGGCTGGGCTGCCGAAGTGGCGGGGGCCGATCCCGCCGTCGTGTTACGCCAGTTGATGGACGGAAACAAGCGCTACGCTGCGAATCACGCGTCGCACCCGCATCAGGTGGCAGCGCGCCGCACAGAGTTGGCGACGGCTCAACATCCACGGGCTGTAATTCTGGGGTGCGCCGACAGCCGCGTGCCGCCCGAGCTGGTGTTCGATCAGGGATTGGGCGATCTGTTCGTCGTGCGCGTGGCGGGCAACGTTGCGAGCGACGAGGTGCTGGGTAGCATCGAATATGCGGTGGAGCATCTGGGCGCCACGCTCATCGTCGTGTTGGGGCACGAGCGGTGTGGCGCGGTGGGCGCGGCGGTGAAGGGCGGCGATCCCGAAGGGCACGTTGCATCGCTGGTGAAGGAGATTCTGCCAGCCGTGCAACAGACCAAGGGACAGCCGGGCGACTCCGTGGAGAATGCGCTGCGCGCCAATGTTTCCCGCGTCGTGGCGCGGATACAGGCCGACGAATCCGTGTTGAAGCCCGCGATTCAGGCCGGCAAAATCAAAGTCGTTGGCGCGCGTTACGATCTGGACACCGGACTCATCGGTCTGTTGAATTGAGAATGCGGGCTGCGCAGGCGTCGATTGCGTTGTTCAGTGCTTTGTGCTTGGGGGCTGGGAGCTATCAGGCTTCGATCGAGCAATGGCGCAAGGATCGCGAGAAGACCCTGAAGGCTCCCGAGGGCTGGCTCGCGGTGGCCGGACTGTTTTGGTTGAAGGAAGGCGAGAACAGGGCCGGATCCGATGCCGCCAACGAGATTATGCTTCCCGCGGGGCGGTCGCCGGCGCGATTGGGCGTGTTCGATTTTCACGCCGGCAAGACAGGCTTCCGGGTAGCGAGCGGCGCGCACGTGATGGTGAATGGAATGCCGGTGCTGACCGCCGACTTGAAACCGGATTCCGATCTGCTGCAATCCGGCGATTTCACGATGTTCGTGATTAAACGCGGCGGCCGCTACGCGATCCGAATGCGCGACCTGCATAGCCAAATGCGAGAAGAGTTCCGCGGCATGCGGTGGTATCCCGTGAAGGAGCAGTACCGCGTGGTGGCGGATTTCATCTCCTATCACCAGCCGCATAAGATCCCCATCGCCAACGTTCTGGGCCAGACCGAGTCTCAGCCGAGCCCGGGGTACGCGCAGTTCCGGCTGGCGGGCCACTCCTACCGCTTGGAGCCGGTGACGGAAGGCGACCAACTGTTCTTCATTTTTCGCGATCAGACCGCGCAGGATGCGACGTACGGCGCGGGCCGGTTTCTGTACGCCGATCTGCCCAAGGAAGGCAAAGTGGTTCTCGATTTCAACAAGGCGGTGAATCCGCCCTGCGCCTTCACTGCGTTTGCGACGTGCCCGCTGCCACCGAAGCAAAACCGGCTGACCGTCAGGATTGAAGCTGGGGAGTTGCGATATGTGGGTGCGCGGTGAAAGCCCGCGGCACGGCTCCGATGATCACGGAGAGTCTGATGCTCAGAGGAGGCGGTCGTGCAAGGAGCGGTAATTCGCAGAAGCGGATCGAGATCGATATTCGAACTTGATCGATTCGAAAAAATTGTTGCAGCAACAGTGAAAGTCTCAGGGGGATGGGGCTTAGAGGAACTCGAAAACGATCTCGACCGCCCAGACGCTGCCGTTCCAGCACGGCCACACCGGGACCCGGACTGCGCAGTGGCGGTGTCAGCTTACCGCTGCCCGACGCCGACGAGCACGGTTAGGCGTAATGTTACCGAGCGGGAATATTTAAATCAATGTGGAACGTTTTCGGGCAGAATGTTACCGTACGGTAAGTTTAGGCTGGACTCGAGGGGTATGGAGGCATAATGTTACCGTACGGTAATATAGTGGAAAGCGCGCCATGAAATCCCCTCCCGCACAGATCGGCAAACTGATCCGGGATACACGCAAAAGGCTGCGTGTCACGCAGAAGGATCTCGCCCTCACCTCCGGAACCGGCATTCGATTTATCATCGATCTCGAAAAGGGCAAGGACACGTGTGAGCTCGGAAAAGCTCTGACCATCCTGAACACGCTCGGCATCAAGATCACTTTCACGCCGCCGCCGGTAACGGAGGAGTAGCGAAATGGCCCGAACGCTCGATGTCTACTTCCACAACGATCTCGCCGGGCATCTCGTTCAGGAGGATGGTGGCGGAATCGCATTCGGTTACGCGGAAAGCTGGCTGAACACCCCGGCGCGATTCCGCTGTCGCAATCGCTTCCGCTGCGGGCCAAGCGGTTTAAGGCTAGGTGTCCGGTTGGCGCGGGCGATGCGGCGGGCGGTCAGTCGATAGCGACATCGGTCATGAGCTTTCCGGAGCACTTGTCAATATAGTTCTGTTATGGAAGCATATTGACCTGGCTCGATCTCGCTTCGATGAGTTCCTGAGTATCGCCTGAGAGCAGATGGGCTCGTCACCGCCGAACACCCGTGATTGGCGGCCAGACGTAGATCGTGTCGGGGCTTCATGAACAGGCGAGGCGGGCAATCTCTGTTGCGTGGGACGCACCTGTCGACCCGCACAGCCGTATCCAGGAAGCCAACACTGCGCGTGCAACACAGTTCACCGAGAATCGCGCGTACTATTGCCCGTTGAAGCCTTTTTCGAAAGCGTGAAGTTGGCTTCTGAAAAGATTTCCAGCCAAATCGTCCGGATTGAACTCTCCCTCATCTCGTAAGAGGAAGTGCGCAAGGAACCGCTCAATGTACGCCGCGTCCTCCTTTGTCGCGAGCCAACGTAGATCGAGTCCGAGTAGAAAAGCATTCGCCTCCGAGAAGTCCGGAAGTTCCGCGTCGAACACGGCATCTGAGAACAACCGATCGCTCTCTGCCTCGTAGCGGCCGAGCACGAAGCGGATGTCGTCAAGATCCTTGGCGCGGCGGTGCGGATCCTCGGTGTACGCGATAATCTTGAGCAAGACGGTCACGATCGGTGGCGCGACGCGGATATGCGCTCCGTTTATGAGGGGCAGGTCCACGGCGTTTGTGAAGACGTGTTCGAATCCGGTAAGGCTCATGGCGAACTGGCTGATTGGCCATTGAATGGAACCCGCACTTCGGAGTTCGGGGCCGGCTGGCAGGAGGTCAACCAGAGTCTGGTGAGGCGCTATCCAGCGATGCTCCAGTCTCGGTGCTCGCGTCCATCCAGCCGCAGTCAGCCGGTCTGTCAGGCGCGCAAATTCATCGAGATCGAGCGCAACGATCAGATCGACGTCGCGCGTAAAGCGGCCAATGTCTGCCATCGAGACGAGTAGCGACATCGCTCCGATCAGCACGAGGTCGGCTTCCAGTTCCGCGCAGATCTCGCTGATCGCCACGAGATCTGCCATCTGATTCGGCGTGAATGCATCTTTCATTGAAGGAATTCGCGGCGGAGTTCCTCTGCCGCCTCCCTCGCTCGCGGATCGCTGCTGACGAGGAGTTCTGCATACACCAGCCATGGGGGCGCGACCATCCTGCCGTCGAATTCCCGCCAATAGACGAGTTCGCCGAATGGCCTGAGCAAGACCACAGGCCCGGTTCGATCCGGCAGCAGGCGCAGAACACGCAGGACTCTGGTGTCCGGGTGCGCCAGAAAGACGGGAGCCTCAGAGCCACGGTAAAAGTGCTGCATCGCGTCCGCAGCCGGACCGCCGGTCAATGCGTACTGCAGCTTCGGCGTTCTCGCCTCTTCGGACAAGCGCACCAGGAACGAATCGATGGAAGGCTCGAGATAGCGGTAGCGCCCGATGACGAGTTTCGGACGCAAGGTCTGGCCATAGCCTGCAACCAGCCTGTCGATGATTTCGGATGTCACCTGGAACTCGGACTTGCCGTCGAGAAGTCGCTCGCGGCGGAATTGGTTCAACAGCAACGCGACCTTCGTCTTGCTGATGCCAGCGGCGCGTGCGAGATCGCGTACAGTCCACGTTGCTGACTGGGGTGCAGTCGCAAATTGGAATAGCAACTGAATTGTCGCGGGCGTTGTCCGATCGGCGTCTGCCGGGCGGGGCGGTTCACGTTTGCCAAGAACTGTCCAGTTGTAGTTCTCACCAAGCCGGACATGCACGTTGCCCGGCTCGTCGGCAAAAGAAATGCCAGCCGCGATGAACTGCTCCCCGACCGCCGCCGGAATGTAGCGAGCGAGCACAAGCCGTGCGGAGGTCGTTCCCTTGGTTCGGCGCTTGCCGGAGGACCCTCCAGATGCATGAGACAGGATTGCGTTCACGAGAGTGCGGTCGAGGTAGGATCTTTTAACCTCCACCGACAAGCGATGCCGCCCCCGCGACGTTGTCAGTTCGATGGTTTCCTCCGCAGGAGCGAAGTGGAGCGCCCGGATGAACGGAAGAGACCGAAGGTGCGCCAGCGGTGCGTCCCACGGTTGTCGTGCCGGTGCCATCTGTCCTCAATAATAGCATGTCCCCTATTTGTGGACAAAATATAAAATAGGACACCCGACGCACTTGTAACAGCAATTCCACCTTACAACAACCTGGGTGGCGGACTTAAAAAAACAGGTTCTCAAAGAGCATGCCACATACAGCGCGCTACTGCTCTCCTTCTCTCGAAACTCTTCCGAAAACAGGCAAAGGTCGTTTCATGAACCTATCGCGGCATCTGCGGCACAAATCGTGGCACAGTATCAGAAAACTAGCGCGGCGTAGCGTTGTATCTTGTTGAAGATACGTATCGGATGAGGCGGCTAAAGGGACCAAGTCGGGCGGAAACTAGTGGGGCTGCCCCATGGACGGCAGCCCCTAAGTTATGGAAAAATGGTGCGGAGAGGGGGACTTGAACCCCCACGAGATTACTCCCGCTAGCACCTCAAGCTAGTGCGTCTGCCAATTCCGCCACCTCCGCGTGGGGACAAACTCTATCTTACTTCTTTGCCGGCGGTGGGGGCGGCAAAGCGGGTTGCGGCTGAACCTGATTGCTCGATCCCGGTTGCGGCAGCGGCATCGTCTGCGGCGCGCCGGTGGGCTGGCCATTCTGATTCATCGGCGTCACCGTAACGCTGGGCTGAGCCGGAGCCTTCGCTCCCGCCGGAGTGGACGATTTCGTGGCCGCCGGTCTATTGCGCTCCGTTACGCTCGAGGCGCCGCCCGATCCACGCGAGGCCATGATGGCCAGCGAGAGCGAGCTCACCATGAACAGTGCCGCAGCGATCGTCGTCGCTTTGGATAAGAGCGTGGTCGAACCGCGCGGGCCGAATGCGGTCTGCGATCCCATGCCGCCGAACGCTCCTGCAAGATCGGCCGCTTTGCCACTCTGCAGCAAAACGACAATCACCAGGAACAGGCAGACAATAATGTGGATGATCGTCAACAATATGATCATGTTCGTGGACTCCGGGCGCGACAGGAAACTACAGTGGGCGGTCGAACCTGCGGACTTCGCTTCAGTATAGCATTTAGCGGTACGCCGCGACTCCGGTGACCCGCTCGCCGATCACCAGTGCGTGAATGTGGTCCGTACCCTCGTACGTCTTGACCGTCTCGAGATTGCACAAGTGACGCATGATGGGGTACTCGTCGATGATTCCGTTGGCGCCCATCAGATCGCGGCTCACCCGCGCGCAATCGAGGGCGATCGCGACGTTGTTGCGCTTCAGCATCGAAATGTGGGCGGGCTCCGCCTTGCCGTCGTCCTTCAGACGTCCGATGTGCAGAGCCAGTAATTGAGCCTTCGTGATCTCCGTGATCATTGAGGCCAGCTTCTCTTGAACAAGTTGATGGGACGCGATCGGCCGGTCGTCGAACTGTTTGCGCAATACGGAATAGCTGCGCGCGGTCTCGTAGCAATCCATCGCTGCGCCGATTACGCCCCACCCAATCCCGAAACGTGCCTGGCTCAAACACGCCAAAGGACTCTTCAAACCCTTCGCACCCGGCAGCATCGCCGATTTCGGCACCCGGCACTCGGAAAACGCCAAACTCGATGTGACCGACGCGCGCATCGACAACTTACCGTGAATATCGGATGCCGAGAATCCGGGAGTGCCTTTCTCGACGACGAAACCGCGAATGCCGTCGGGAGTCCGCGCCCAAACAATCGCGACCGACGCGACCGACCCGTTCGTAATCCAGGTCTTCTCGCCGTTGAGGACCCACTCTTCCCCATCCAGGCGCGCGGTGGTCTTCATACCGGCAGGATTTGAGCCGAAATCGGGCTCAGTCAGCCCGAAGCAGCCGATCACTTCGCCCGACTGCAGGCGGGGCAGCCATCGCTGTTTCTGTTCTTCGGATCCGTACGTGAGCAGCGGATACATCACCAGCGCCCCTTGAACGGAAACGAAGCTGCGCAGGCCCGAATCGCCGCGCTCCAACTCCTGCATGATGAGCCCGTACTCGACGTTGCTCATGCCCGCGCATCCGTAGCCCTCAAGGTTGGCGCCAAAGAAGCCGAGCCGGCCCATTTCCCCGATCAGCTCGGACGGAAAACGGCCCTCACGAAAGCAATCGCGAATGACTGGGATAATGCGGTCGTCGACGAACTGCCGCGCAGTCTGGCGCACGAGCAGCTCCTGTTCACTGAACTGAGAGTCGATGAGCAGATAATCGACGCCGGGAAAGCGGGGCATGAGACCAGGATAGCGAATACCGCCCAGCCATCAAATAGAGCAGGCCAGCGGCGCTTGAGCGCTTGGCTGGCCTGTATGTCCGAAGCTGATTGGACGTTTACGGAGTCGTCGTTTTGTCGCGGACTTTAGCGGCGCCCTTCTCGGTGCCCTCGGCCGCCTTGTTGACGACCTTCTTTGAGCCGCGCTTAATTTTCTTGCCGCTCTTCTTGGCCGCTCTGCCGGTGTCTTTGCCGGCGTCCTTCAAGTCGTCCCCGATACTCTGGTTCTTCTTCACCGGGTCCTGTCCGCCTGCCATTGCCGGAACACCGGCAAGACCGCACGACAGTGCACCCACGGCGATCATACTTTTGAAGCTCATTGAGTTCTGCCTCCCCTTCCAGGGACTTTGAATGCACGCTGGCAGCCATCCGTGATCGAGGCCAATTTTGAATGACTTGCGTCAATTCGATCGCAGGGCAGGGAATAAAATACTAACCGGGCGAGTAACGGGCAGTTAACGTCCATTCATGCTCTGCTACGCTAACGGCAATGAGGTACGCCCTGGCTATCGTCGCTCTTAGCGCGTCCGTCGCCGCACAACCGCCGAAGACAAAAGCGGAACCGGTCACTGAAACTCTGCACGGTGTCCAGATTACTGACCCTTACCGGTGGCTCGAAGATCAAAACAGCCCAGCCACGCGCGAGTGGGTGACGAAGCAGATGCAGTACACGCAGTCGCTGCTTTCGAAGGTGCCCGCGCGCGACCGGCTGCGGGAACGATTGAAAGCGCTCTCCGACATTGAGCGTGTTTCACTACCCATCGAACGCGGTGGGCGGTTCTTCTTCACGCGGCGGTCGCCGGGCCAAGACCAGCCTGTGATCGCCATGCGCCAGGGTTTACACGGCAAGGACGAGACGCTCGTCGATCCGAACACGATGAGTTCGGAACATACCGCATCGGTGGTGATTCTGGGTGTCTCGGATGACGGCAAGTTGCTCGTATACGGCAAGCGCGAGGGCGGGGAAGACGAGGTAGCCGTCGCCTTGTTCGACGTAGACGCGGGCAAGACAACTGGGGAAAGTCTGCCCAAGGCGCGCTATGGAAGCATGGACGTCACGCGCGATAAATCGGCGATGTACTATTCCAAGTTCACCACTGGCGGCGGGCGCGTTTACGTGCACAGGATGGGCTCGGACCCATCTGCGGACAAAATGATCTTCGGCGAGAAGTACGGGCCCGAATACTGGGTTGCCGCATCGTTGTCGGAAGACGAGCGGTATCTGGTGATCGCGGCGGAGTTGGGATCGGCGGGAAGCAAGACGGAAGTGTTCGTTCAGAATCTGGCGAACAAGGGGCCGATCACGCCGGTGATTCAGGGTATTGAAGCCAAGTTCGACGGCGACGTCGCGGGCGACACCATGTTCGTTAAGACGAACTGGAACGCTCCGAACGGGCGCGTGCTGGCCATCGATCTGCGGAACCCTGCGCGCGATCACTGGCGCGAGATCGTTCCGGAGCGCGCGTACAGCCTTGATCAGGTCGCGCTCACCGGCGGCCATCTCGCGCTGAGTTATCTCGAAAACGTGCACTCGCGCGTGGAGTTGGTGACCCCGGATGGTAAGCCGGTCCGGCAAATCGAACTTCCAGGCCTGGGATCGGCGGCCGGACCAGTAGGCCGCTGGAAATCGAGCACCGCGATGTTCGGCTACACGTCGTTTGCGCAGCCGCAGGTGCTTTACAGCTACAACGTCGATACCGGGAAGATGGAGATCTGGCACGAGACGAAAGTGCCATTCGAACCGAAGGACATCGTCGTGGAGCAGGTCTGGTACGAGTCGAAGGATAAGACCCGCATTCCCATGTTTCTTGTCCATAACAAGGGTATGGCTCGCGACGGGAACCGCCCTGTGTTTCTGACCGCGTATGGCGGCTTTGACCTGAGCCTGACTCCGCAGTTTCAGGCGACCGCGGCAATGTGGGCTGAAATGGATGGGCTGTTCGCGTTGCCGAATTTGCGGGGCGGTGGCGAGTTCGGCGAGAAATGGCACCGCGCCGGCATGTTTGCCAACAAGCAGAACGTGTTCGATGACTTCATCGGCGCGGCCGAGTATCTGGTCAAGCAAGGCTACACGAAGCCATCGCGGATCGGGATAGAGGGCGGATCGAACGGCGGTCTGCTGGTGGGCGCCGCGATGACGCAGCGGCCCGATCTTTTCGGCGCGGTGGTGTGCGCGGTGCCGTTGCTCGACATGTTGCGCTATCAGAATTTCAAGGTAGCGAAGTTCTGGGTGTCCGAATACGGGTCGGCCGAAGATCCCGAACAGTTCCGTTACATCTACAAGTACTCGCCATATCACAATGTCAGGAAGGGCGTGAAATATCCGGCCGTGTTGTTTGTCAGTGGAGATTCGGATACGCGCGTGGACCCGTTGCATGCGCGCAAGATGACCGCGCTCGTGCAGGCGTCAACAGGATCGAACCGGCCCGTGCTGCTGCACTATGACGTGAAGGGCGGCCACTCGGGCGGGCTGCCGATCAACCGCCAGATCGACAACAAGGCGGACGAATTAGCGTTTCTGGTGTGGCAACTCGGGATGTGACAAGCGGCCGTTGGAGAGTTGGCGAAGATCGTCGATCCAGTAGTCCGGCTCCCAGCGGGCGAGATCGGCGCGCTGGCCGTAGCCGTAGGTGGCCGCGGCGGTTTTGACGCCCGCTCGTTTCCCCGCTTCCATGTCGGCGGGTGAATCGCCCACGAACAAACAGTCTTCGGGGCGCGCATCGAGCGCTTTCAACGCCGTGAAAATGACATCCGGTTCCGGCTTGGCGGGGAATCCGTCCGTACCCTGGACGTGATCGAAGTAGGGGAGCAGTTGGAACAGTTCCAGCACGATGCGCGTGGTGGGTGTGCCTTTGGTGGTTGCCGTCGATTTCCTGCCCGGAAGCGCCGACAAACCTTCGACCACGCCCGGATAGACTCTGGTCATCGTGTGTTTGCGCCCGGCGTAGATTTCCCGGTAACGCGCGATCAGGGGATCGATCTCGTGGGCGGGGAAATCGAGATCTTGAAACAGGTCGAGCAGATGGCGGCCGATGTAGCCTCTGAGGAACTCGAATTCGACGTCGGCGCGGGGAGTCGATGCGAGAACACTCTGGACGGCTCCGCAGATATCCAGCGCGGAGTCGACCAGAGTGCCGTCGATATCGAACAGGTAGACCGGAAAGGACGGAACGGTCACGCGGTCTGTGGACGTTCCCCGCCGAGCAGGCCCGGAACGCGGTTACCGCCCTCCGGACGAATGACTTGCTGTGTGCCATCGGGCGAATTGGGCGGAGCCGGACGCCGCACGGCTTCGAGCGTTTGCCCGTCGATCAGTTGCTTCACCTCGGCGCCATCCAGCACCTCGCGTTCGAGCAGCGCCTCGGCAATCCGAACCATTGCATCCGAGTGCTGTTCGATCACATCTCGCGCCCGGTCGTAGCCCTGCTGCACCATGCCCTTCACGGCTTCGTCGATGAGCACGGCTGTCGCTTCACTGAAATCGCGATGCTGCGCGATCTCGCGGCCCAGGAAGATCTGCTCTTCTTTTTTGCCGAAGCTCAGCGGGCCCAGGTCGCTCATGCCCCACTCGCACACCATTTTGCGCGAAAGGTCGGTGGCGCGTTCGATATCGTTACCCGCGCCGGTGGTGATGTGCTTCATGAAGATCTCTTCGGCGATGCGGCCCGCCATCAGGATCGACAGTTGCGCCTCGAGGTAATGCTTGCTGTAGGAGTGCTTGTCGTCGAGCGGCAGTTGCTGCGTCAGGCCCAGCGCCATCCCGCGGGGGATGATGGTGACCTTGTGCAGTGGGTCCGCATGCGGCGTCAAGGCAGCCACCAAGGCGTGTCCCGCCTCGTGGTAAGCCGTGTTCTTCTTCTCTTCTTCGCTGATCATCAGGCTCTTGCGCTCGACGCCCATGATCACCTTGTCTTTGGCTACTTCGAAATCGTATTGTGTGACCACTTTGCGATTCTGGCGAGCCGCCGCCAGCGCCGCCTCATTGACAAGGTTCGCGAGATCGGCGCCCGCAAACCCTGGCGTCCCGCGCGCGACTACCATGAGATCGACATCGTCGCCCAGCGGCACCTTTTTGGTGTGAACGCGCAGGATCGCTTCGCGTCCCTTCACATCCGGACGGCCTACAACAACCCGCCGGTCAAACCGGCCCGGACGGAGCAGGGCTGGATCGAGCACATCGGGGCGGTTTGTCGCGGCGACAAGAATCACGCCCTCGTTCGATTCGAAGCCGTCCATCTCTACGAGCAGTTGGTTCAGAGTCTGTTCGCGCTCATCGTGCCCGCCGCCCAACCCGGCCCCGCGATGGCGGCCGACGGCGTCGATTTCGTCGATGAACACGATGCAGGGCGCGTTCTTCTTGCCCTGTTCGAACAGGTCGCGCACGCGGCTGGCGCCGACGCCGACGAACATTTCCACGAAGTCCGAACCGGAGATCGAGAAGAACGGCACGTTCGCCTCGCCGGCGATCGCGCGGGCAAGCAGGGTTTTACCGGTTCCGGGAGGGCCGATCAGCAGCACGCCTTTCGGAATGCGGCCGCCCAGCTTCTGGAATTTCTGCGGCTCCCGAAGGAATTCGATAATCTCCTGCAGCTCTTCCTTGGCTTCTTCCACGCCCGCGACGTCTTTGAACGTGACCTTCTTCTGCTGGGAGGAGTGGAGGCGCGCGCGGCTCTTTCCGAAACTCAGGGCCTTGTTTCCGCCGCTCTGCATCTGGCGCATCATGAAGATCCAGAAGGCCAGGAGCAGTACGAACGGAATCGCATTGATCAGAATCGAGACCCAGCCGTTGCCCGAGTCCTTCTGTACGGTGACTCCGACATTCTTGTCCCGCAGGTCGTCGTAGATTTTGGGGTAGTTCGTCGGGATATTGGAGCGAAACGGACGGCCATCCGAATCGTTGTAGGTGCCCTGAACATCTCCGGTCGAGCTGTTCACGACAATGCTTTTCACCCGGCCTTTTTGGACAGAGTCCATGAGCTGAGTGAAGGTGGGTTGGTCATCTACTTTCCCGCGTCCCGTATGTACTACAGCCCACAGTAATGCTGCAACGCAAACGATGACGAACCAAAGAACCGCCGTTTTGACGTTAGAATTCATGCCTGCTCCTGAGTAAGGACCGCCCTCTCTTATAATGACGTGAAAATAGGGTTACTCGATTCAAGAAGGGTGCTTTTTCTCGCGAATGCGAAGGACCTTGGTGCTTGCCGGCCCGGCCGCGGCGTCACGTGCGGCGCCAAACCCCCGCGACCAGACGATGGTTCCTCCGGCCGTAAGCACCGGCCAGTGGCGCCTTTCCCAGAGCGGAATGCGCGCCTCGTGGAAAAGCGTTTTAATTTTGTCGCCGTGAGGACGAAAAATGGGGTGATACGCATCACCCGGACGCCAGTTTCTCAGAACCAGCGCTGAAGCGACATCCAGTCTCAGTGTATCATGCGCGGATTGCAGCCCTTCTCCGCCTATATCCGCCAACTCCAATGACACGGTGGAGCCGGCCCAGGGGAGAAATACGTCCGCGGGAACCTCGACGGTGACCTCGTAATGGCGTTCGACCCCGCCAGTCGCGAGTTTGGCGAAACGAACCCAGGAAAAGCTCCGCATTATGTCCACTCCCGGCACCTGCACCCGAGCGTGACCCTCGGGCCTCTGGATCAGCTCCATCGCACGGCCGATGTGGCTGAAATCGATCCGGTGCAAATCGCCACGGACCAATTGGATAGCTCGGCGCAGAACGCGGCGCTGAAGCGCAGGGTGCAGCGCGGCGATCGCGCTCACCGGCGCGACCACCGATTGCCGCGCTTCGGTGAACAGTTGGGGGGCGAGGCAGTCCACCTGGCGTTCCCAATAGCTGTCATCCTCCTGGGCAAGCAAGGCGTGATTTGCCAAAAGGCTGGGGAGTGCCGGATTCCAGGCGGCTGTGAGCGCCGGGAGCAAGTCCTGCCGGATGCGGTTGCGCGAGAATCTCAGGTCTGTATTGCTTGCATCCTCACGCCAGGCGATTCCCCGCTCAGTCATGTATCGTTCGATATCGGAGCGATCAAGATCGAGAAACGGCCGGACAAAACCTTCCTGCGTGACCGGGCGCATTCCGCCCAGGCCAGTCAGGTAGGCTCCCCGCAGAAACCGGAACAGGACCGTTTCGGCCTGATCGTTGCGGGTGTGTGCCAGGGCGACGCGGGCCACTCTGCCCGATTGAATTTCGCGGGCAAAGAAGTCGCGGCGGGCATCGCGCGCGGCCTCCTCGAGATTCGCGCCGGCTGCCAAGGCCAAAGCTGCAATATCGATCCGCTCGCCGAGGAACGGGAGTTCGAGAGAGCCGGCGAGTTCGCGAACGAACTGTTCGTCTTTGTCGGATGCTTCTCCGCGGAGCATGTGGTTAAGGTGCAAGACCGCGAGCGAAAGGCCCCAACGCGGTGCGAGTTCATGGAGCACATGCAGCAGGCATACGGAGTCAGTACCGCCCGAAACGGCGACGCCGATACGAGCGCCTTCCCGAAACATGCGGTGGTTGGCGATCGCTCTAGCAACAGTCTCCGTCACGGCTGTCTCATTGTAGGCTCATCAGACGGCTGCTTGCGGCACTCCGCCCGGCGAACCGATTGCTTCCGACATAACGCGCAGTAATTCCTCCACCCGGATCGGCTTACTGACATACGCGTCCATACCGGACGCGAGACAAAGCTCGCGGTCACCGGCCATGGCATGCGCCGTCATCGCGACGATCGGAATGTGGGCGCCCGTGCACGCTTCGCGCTTTCGAATGATACCGGCAGCTTCCAATCCGCCCAATTCAGGCATTTGTACATCCATCAGGATCAGGTCGAAAGAGTTACGCTCTAACGCTTCCAGCGCTCGCTTGCCATTGGAAGCTACCAGGACCGAGTGGCCTTCCCTCTCGAGTACTCGTACCGCGACTCTCTGGTTGACGGGGTTGTCTTCTGCAAGCAGGATCCGCAGGTTGGCAGGGCGGGGCCTCGGCGCATTGTCCTCCTTCTCCGTTTCGAGAGGCACGGATGGCGTCTCGCACGGCAAATTCAGTTGGAACGTGGATCCCTGGCCAACGGCGCTAGTGAGATGAATGCGCCCGCCCATCAGCTCTACGAGACGTTGCGAGATGGCGAGGCCGAGTCCGGCTCCGCCGTACTTGCGGGTGGTCGAATTGTCGGCTTGTGTAAATGCGTTGAAAATGGCGTCCTGCTTTTCGGGCGGGATGCCGATACCGGTATCCTTTACTGTAAAGATCAGTTCGCAGCCGGCTCCGCGCTCCATCCGGACTTCGACAAAACCTTCGTGAGTGAACTTGATGGCATTCGCGACAAGGTTCACTAACACCTGCCGTAGCCGCAGCGGGTCCGCCGCAATCCAGTGGGGCGCGTCGTCGCTGCACGAGGACCGCAGTTGCAGACCCTTCGCGCTCGCCGCATAGTCGAGCAGACGCACCACGTCCTCGACGACCGGGTGCGGGTCGAAGGGGATAGTCTCGAGTGTGAGCTTTCCGGCCTCGATACGCGAGAGATCGAGAATGTCGTTCAGCAACGCGAGCAGCGAGTCGGCGGAACTTCGCGCCAAATCCAGACAATCACGCTGTTCGGTGTCGTGGGCCATCCCCAGCGCGATGTGCGTCATGCCGATGATCCCGTTCATCGGCGTGCGGATCTCATGGCTCATATTTGCCAGGAACTCGCTTTTTGCGCGATTCGCGGCTTCGGCAGCGATCTCGGCCTCCTGCCGGACGCGAACTTCCTGACGTAATTCTTCGGTCCTATCCTCAACCCGGCGCGCCAGTTCGGCCTCGCGCTCGTTCAGGATGCGCACGCGCGTCCGCATCAGCAACAATAAAAGCAGGAAGGCGCTGGACAGAGCCCCGAGTCCGAACCACCTGGTTTCGTAGAAATGGGGAAGCAGCTCAAAAGGCATCGACGCGACCCGATCGCTCCAGGCTCCGTCGGTATTGCTGGCCGTGACCTCGAACCGGTACCGGCCTGGCGGGACATTCGTGTAGTAGGCAACGCGCCGGGTATCGGCTTCAACCCAGTGCGGATCGAAACCATTCAACCGGTAACGGAAGCGAACGCGTTCCGGAGCCCTGAAGCTGAGGGCCGTATAGTGAAACTGCAGATCGCGCCGCCCAGGAGGTACTGACACTTCCCCGCTGGCCGGAACTTCGGCACGGCCGGCCAGCAACCGTTCGATAAACACCTGCGGTTTTAGTTGACCCGCCGGGAGGTTGTCAGGATCGATCACCGCCGCACCGCCATACGTCGCGAACCAGAGCCGGCCATCACGCGTCTTCATCGCCGGAGGATGGGCTCCATAGTTGATTTCGCTGCTGCGCAAACCGTCCAGGTCCTCGTAAATGACCACCGGTATGCGCTTCAGGGTGTGGGCTTCCCATCGCCCAAAATCAGCGGTCGAGGCTCGGATGATCCCCTTACGACAGGTCATCCACAGGTTACCCCGCCGGTCTTCCAGAATGGAGGAAATCATTTCATCGGGCAGGCCCTCGGCGAAACCGATATGCGTGAATCGGCCATTCTTGAGGTGATACAAACCATTCCTGAACGTTCCGATCCATAGCTGATTGCCTTCTCCGGGGTACAAAGAGGAGATGCGCTCACCGCCAGGACCCGATGCGTCGTTGATGCGAATGAACCTTTCCCCGAACTGGCGCGCCAGCCCCAATGAGGTTCCAACCCAGAGCTGTCCGTGCCGGTCGAAGGTGATCGCATTCACGCTGAGGTGAGGCAGTCCGTCTACTGTGGTGAACGTCTGGCTGGTTCCGTCGTGGATGTACGTGAGCCCCAGTTGCGTGCCGGCCCACAGTCCGCCCCTACTGTCCCGCACAACCGTTCGAATCGTTGCCGCAGGGAGGCCCGTTAGTGGGCAAGGCACGTCAGGCTTCGCCTGGCGCACGGCACGGTACGGCTTTCCGAATGCGCCGGCCCACAAGTTTCCCGCATTGTCTTCGAGTAGCGGAGCAATGTTGCTGCTTGAATCCGTATTGAGTCTGAAACGCTGAATGACTCCGTCGCGCCAGCGGTTGATCCAGCCTTCCGTCGTGCCGATCCAGACCGCACCCTCCCGATCCTCGAGCATCGACCAGATCAAATCGTTGGACAACCCATCGCGGCGGCCGTAGTTGTTGAACGGGTCGTCCTTCAGCCGGTTCAATCCCGCACCCGCGGTGCCGATCCAGAGGATACCTTCCCGATCCTCATAGATTGTGCGGACGATGTCACCGCTCAATCCCGCGCTGTTCGAATAGCCGCTGAAGCTGCCGCCGTAATAACGGTTCAGTCCCCTGCCGTCCGTTCCGATCCACATGTTGCCGTCGCGATCGCCGGAAACCGTCAGAACGACATCGCTCGACAACCCGTCCGCGGTGGTGAACCGGCGAACCGAGCCGTTTTGGACGCGCAAGAGCCCGCCGCCTTTCGTGCCCGCCCAGAGCGATCCGTCCGGCGAAGGCCAAAGGCACCAGACGAGTTCTCCGGACAAGCGCGCGGGCCCGGGGACGAACCGCCCTGCCTGGTAGCGGTAGAGGCCGCTTCCCAACACGCCAGCCCACAGATTGCCCGCGGCGTCCTTAGCCAGTCCTCGCACCTCGCCGGGTCCCAAGCCCTGCCGGTCGTCGAACGTGGTGTACGTTCCGCCCTGGAACCGTAGCAGACCGCGATCTTGGGTTCCGATCCACAATCCGTCACGATCCTCCAGCAGCGAGCGCACGATCACATCCGGGATCACATGCGTGAACCGGCCGTCCTGCGTGCGTTGGTAAAGCCCCCCTGAATCGCCGGTTCCAATCCACAACGAGCCGTCCTGCGATGCGCATAGGGTCAGAATATGATCGAACGCCAAGGCGCTGTTGGAGCGGTTGAAAACGGTGAACGCGACGCCGTCGAAGCGCGCCAATCCGGACTGAGTGCCGAGCCACAGGTATCCATCGCGCGTCTGGACAATGGTGCGCACGGAATCCTGCGGCAGCCCGTCGTTGGTGTGCCACACCCGGTGGCTGTAATGGGAAATGGCGCGATGCGGGTCCAGTGCGGCAACCGGCGCCGCGAGTAACACTGCGGCGGCGATCACCCGTCGAATTCGTTCGGCCGCCAAAGAGCGGCGCGCAACCCCCATGTTTCATTTATCGGCAGCTTCCCGAATTGCAATAGGCTCGAATGCCGGGTTCGGCGAACGGCCCGTCCCCGCAGGCGTGCTATAAAACAAGACGAAGATGAATATCGATGCGAACGTGACGAGCCTCGCCTCCACGATCAAGCTGCTGCTCATGGACGTCGACGGTGTCCTCACCGACGGCAAGCTGTACAACGTCCCCGGGCCGGATGGAGCCATGGTGGAGACTAAGGGTTTCGATTCACAGGATGGAATCGCGTTGCAGTGGCTGGTGAACAGCGGTCTGCGGACCGGGCTCATCAGCGGCCGCAATTCGCCTGCTACGGTGGAACGCGCGCGGCAATGCCGTTTCACCTATGTCTACCAGGGCCATACCGAGAAGATCCCGATCCTCGAAGAAATCCTGTCCCTGTCCGGCGTGCCCAAGGAGCAGGTTGCCTATATTGGCGACGATCTCACCGACGTGGTGGTGATGCGGCGGGCCGGGCTGGGCATTGCCACCGCCAACGCCAGGCCCGAGGTGAAGGCCTGCGCCCACTATGTCACCCAAGCGGTGGGCGGGCAGGGGGCGGTGCGCGAGGTTGCCGAACTTCTCCTGCGCTCGCGCGGCGAGTGGGACGCTGTCCTGCGCCATTATGAAGTGATCTGAGTGGGGATCTCGACGGCGTAGACTTGCGCAGTCCCGGTGCGGTCGCTCGCGAAAGCGGCCAGCCGTTCATCCGGCGAGAACGACGGGTGCGGATGCGTCCATTGCGGACCATACACGGTGTCGGCGGCCGTCTCCATCCAACTCAAATTATGTTGCGCGGCGCTCCGTGCGGCTTCGAAATCGGCGGCTAATGCGTAGCGGCTCTTCTTCCACTGCGACCCCTGATTGCTCGATTGCGAAAGGCACAGCAACCTGCGCTGGCCGCTTCGAACATCCACCAGAAACAACCCGTCGTCGGGGTGATTGGTATCGCACAGAATGGTCTCGCCCCGGCGATCTGGCGTTATATGCCAGGCGTTGAAGGCGGCGATCTCGCTGATCTCGCGAGTTTCCCAGTTCATGCGGCGCAGCGCGAACGACCACACCGTGAACACCAGATCGCCCGTGTCGCCGAGGAACGTCTCGTGCACCACGAACTCATCGTTGCCATGCCGGTACAGACATTCCATCCCCGACCCATCGCGGCGCACGCGGAACATGCGCGGAGCCGGATCGCCGGCAAATTCGATCCACTCCGGCTCAAGCGGGTGGAATTGCGGGTGGATCACCGTGCGTTCGAACGGGATCGTGTGCCAGCCGGAACCGTCCTGCCGGCCCACGAACAGGCCGTTCTGCGCATCCATCTTATATGCCGCGACGATCCACTCTCCGTCTTTCGAAAATGAGGGCTCGCCCAACTGGCCGCCGTCGAGCCGTGAAATCTCGCGATCCAGTCCGTTACAAGGGTCGAGCAGGCAGATCGCACCGCCGCGGACGAACAGAATGCGCCCGCCGGGCAGAATCGCGGGAGAAAACGGGTGAATGGCGCCGCCGCTGGTCAACTGCCGGATCGGGCCATCGGGGAATCCCGTCTCGAACAACTGCGCCGTTCCCGTGCGATAGGACGTGAAGATCAGTTTCCGATTGCCTGCCGTAAAGGAGCGCTGCAGGAAGTAGGTTGGGTGGTTGATGGACGGGTGCGAGGTCATCTGGTGCACCACCGCGCCGGTAGCGGGGTCAAGATACTGGGACTGCTCGCCCGGCCACAACCCGTCGTTCATGAAGCACCAGTATTGCAGAGATGTTCCTCAGTACAACGGCTCCCCACTCTTCGATCTTGCGGATAATGAAGAACGTGGCGAAGAGCTTTGCGCAAGTGATGAATGACGCAGTGGTCCGCCGTCTTGCAGGCGGGCAGCCCTATGAACAGGGATGCAACTGCTTCCGCGACGGCCGCGTGGAATCGCTGGACCTCGACGCCGGCGGCCTGCGCGCGATCGTGCGCGATAGCTACGGCTATAAGGTGACGTTGAGCGCGGGCGAGGCGACCCGATGAAGCCACCAGCGCGCCGCAAGGCCAAGGAGATCACCCTGGCTGGTGCCGGCAAGATTCTCCGGCATGAAGACCAGGAGACTCTGGTGAAAATGATGCTCGATTGGGCAAAGGATGACGACCGGCTCCACGAACGGCTCATTCTCTATGCTGCCCGCCGGTCCGGGCCCGATGCCGGCGCCACCGCTGCTTTACGGGCATTCGAACGAGCAGTGCTGGTGGACGATTTCGTGGAGTATCGCGAGGCGAGCGGCTGGGCGGACGGCGTCGACGATGCCATCGATGCGATTGAACAGTTGCTGAAGGACGGGCAGGCCGCCGCCGTAATCGGGTTGTGCGAGTCGGCGCTGCAATCTGTACTGAAAGCCATCCAGGAAGTTGACGATTCCGACGGCCACTTTGCGTTGTTGCGCGACCGCTTGCAGAACATTCATTACCGGGCTTGCAAGGACGCCCGGCCCGATCCGGTGGATCTGGCCAAGCGGCTCTTCCACTGGGAGTTGCACAGCGACTTTGACGTCTTCTATGAAGCCGCGGCACAGTACTCGAAGATTCTCGGAGTCGAGGGCATGAAGACCTACCGGCAACTCGCCGAGGCCGAGTGGGCGAAGGTGCCCGCCTGCACCGCCACGCCCGAGGGCTCCGCGTGGGGCCAGCACTTCCACATCACGCACATCATGGAATCGCTGGCGCGGGCGTCGGGCGATATTGTCGAACTCGTAGCGGTGATGAGCCGGGACCTGTCCAGCGCGTATTACTACTGGAAGATTGCCGAGGTCTATCGCGAAGCCCGCCAACACGACAATGCACTGCTCTGGGCGGAGAAGGGGCTGAAGGCGTTCCCTGATCGCACGGATGCCCGGCTCCGTGAATTCGCCGCTGAAGAGTACCACCGCCGTCGGCGTCACGACGATGCAATGACGCTGATGTGGGCCGAATTTGCAGAGCGGCCGGTGCTCGATAGTTATAAGACACTGGAGCAGCACGCGAAGAAGTCGGGCACATGGCCCGAGTGGCGTGAGCGCGCCTTGACCGAGTTCCGCCACCGGATCGCCAAGGCCAAGGAGAACGCGCGCGGGCAGAGCCGTGCACGTTGGATGCCGCCAGACGACGATCATTCCTCGATGGTCGAGATCTTTCTATACGAGGGCAGTGGCGAGGAAGCCTGGCGCGAGGCACAGGCTGGAGGATGCTCGGATCGACTGTGGCTTCAACTCGCGGCATCGCGGGAGAAAGAATATCCCGAGGACGCTGCGCCCATTTATCTGAAGCAGGCGGAAGGCGCCATCGCCGCCACCAGCAATGGCCGCTATGAGGACTCGGTCAGCCTGCTGATAAAGGCTGCGGCTGCGATGAAGCGTATGGATCGGAATACGGACTTCCTGCGCCACCTGGAAGCTTTGCGCGCAAAGTACAAGATTAAGCGCAACTTCATCAAGCTGGTGGAACAGAAACGGAAATCGCTGTATCTCGGGTAGTCAGGCTGTCGGGTACGGTAAACGTGGCGGAGTCGAGCAGAATGCCCTCAGTGGTCCCGCCGGTGCTGGCGGGTACGTGGTACCACCTGAGATCCAGTGTCAAAAGCGACAGATCGGCCCGACGCTACAATGGATACCGATGATACCCAGGGTCCGCAAGGCCGTATTCCCTGCCGCTGGATTGGGCACCCGATTCCTGCCTGCCACCAAGGCGCAACCCAAGGAGATGATGCCCCTGGTCGACAAGCCCCTCATTCAATATGGCGTCGAAGAAGCCATCCATTCGGGCGTGCAGAATATCATCATCGTCACCGGCCGCGGCAAGTCGGCGATCGAGGACCACTTCGATGTCAGCTTCGAGCTCGAGGCGCTTTTGGAGTCGCGCAACAAGAAGGACCTGTTGAGCATCGTCCGCAACGTCTCGGACATGATCAACGTCGCCTACGTCCGGCAGAAGGAAGCGCTCGGTTTAGGTCACGCCGTGCTGCGCTCGCGCGAACTGGTGGGGCCGGAGCCGTTCGCGGTCATTCTCTCCGACGACGTGATCGACGCCGAAGTTCCGGCGTTGCGGCAATTGCTCGACGTTTACGAGTTCTACGGCGCCTCGGTGGTGGCGCTGATGGAAGTGCCCGGCGACGCGATATCGTCCTACGGAGCCGTCGACGCCGAGCCGGTGTCGCACAATGGCGGGAAGGGGCGGCTATTCCGCGTGCGCAACATGGTGGAGAAGCCCAAGCCTTCCGACGCGCCCTCGAACCTGGCGATCATCGGACGCTACGTGCTCACGCCCGAAATTTTCGATTCGATCGAGTCGGTCGAGCCCGGCAGCGGCGGCGAGATTCAGCTCACCGACGCGTTGAAACACCTGCTGCGCAGCCGCCCTATATATGGTTACAAGTTCGAGGGCACGCGCTACGATGCGGGAGATAAGCTCGGCTTCCTGCAGGCCACTGTCGAGTTCGCGTTGAAACGCAGCGACTTGGGCGGCCCGTTCCGCGACTATCTGAAAACTCTGTCACTCTAAAATATCGCCATGTTGCAGGCCATACCGCTCGAGCTGCCGTTTCGTGCCGCCGAAGCGGTAGCGCTGGGCGATCTCATCGTCGGATCGGTGCGGCCGGGCCCGTTACGCGATGAGGTCCGGCAGCGTATCGGCGCCCGGGCCAACGCGGGCGGGTTCGAAACTCTGCGGCCCTTTGCCGGATCGCTCGCCCGCGATCCGATTCACGGCGCGGCCTTCTTCATCGCGATGGATGCGTTGAGCGCTGGCCCGCCTGTCCCGTTGTTGTTGCGCATCGCATCGTCCGAGGCGCCGGCCAGCGCGCTTTATCCCCGCGCCACATTGATCGCGCGCACGCGTTCCGCACACGGGCCGGAACTGGTGATCAACGCGATCCCTTTTGGAGCTTCGGATGGCGATGCTATTCGAACGTACGCCAAAGACGTGGACAGCGCCTTTCTTCCACGCGCCCGCGGCCTTCAACCCCTGGCCGCAATCGTCACGGCGGACCCCGCTACCGATCTCTTCGCTGCATTCAACGCGTACCGGCGCATGTTGCGCGAATCGGGTCAGAACGTGGCGGGAGTCGTGTGCGAGGCGGGCGATCCGGAAACGTTTTTGGATGCGGCGCTGTGGAGCGCGATTCGGGCTGGATGGCGCGACGGATTCAGTGCCGGAATCCGCGTCTCGCTCGCCAACGGACTGGATGCCGCTCGCGAAATTGTGCGACGCGCGGCTGGGTACACGCGGTTCAGCGTCGCGGCGGCCGGCGATCAATTGGAGCAGTGCGCAGCGTTGCACGGCCATATCGGGCGGTTGGGCTCCCGGCAATTCGACTTCGAGCTGTCGCTTGAACCCTGCGATCCCACGATCGTCGTTGAGTGGATCGAGGCTCTCAGGCGGCGAGGATGCGCTGTGCAGTCCGTCGCGGCTAGCGCGATTAACCGCGGGTTGGCGGAGGCTCTTCGTCCGCTGAACGTTGCGGTCACCGTTAACGCAAGCTCCGCGGGCCCGGCCTTTGGCGCGCGTCTACTCCTCGAAATCCGATCGAGCGACGGTAACGATCCGGCGCTGATAACCGAGGCAATCCTTTCGGCGCCTGCGCGACTGCGCGGATAACGCTTCCGCCCTGTGCCATGATGGACAGGAAATGAACCGTCGCAGCTTTCTGGCGCTGGCAGGGTCCGCGCCCGCCATGCTGGCCTCCGCCGCTCCGGTCCGTCTGGGCGTCGATCTGTTCAGCCTGCGCAGCCAGCCCTGGACCGCGTTCGAGTTTCTGGATTATTGCGCGCAGTGGAAGGCCAAGGTCGTTCACTTTTCCGAGATCCGATTTCTCGGCGGCCTCGGGGACGAGCACCTGCGCAAGGTTCGCGCGCACGCCGAGCAGAAGGGAATCGAGATCGAGATCGGCATGCGTTCGATCTGTCCCACTTCGAAAGCCTTCGATCCGAAGCAAGGCACGGCGGAAGAGCAGATCACACGGATGCTGCACGCCGCCAGAGTGGCGGGCTCGCCGATCGTGCGCTGTTTCCTCGGTACGTTTGCCGACCGCACTTCGCCCGGCGGAATCGACGCGCGGATCGATGACACGGTGAAGGTGCTGCGAGCGATGCGCACGCGTGTCCAGGATAGCGGGCTGAAGATCGCCGTCGAGAATCACGCGGGCGACATGCAGGCGCGTGAGCTGAAACGTCTGATCGAGGAATCCGGCAAGGATTTCGTGGGCGCGTGTCTCGATTCCGGCAATCCGCTGTGGGCGTTGGAGGACCCGCACCTGACGCTCGAAATGCTCGCCCCTTATGTGCTCACCAGCCACATTCGCGATACGGCGGTATGGCGCGTTCCGCAGGGCGCCGCGGTTGCATGGGTGCGCATGGGCGAGGGGAATGTCGGCATCGACGATTACGTCGGCAAGTATCAGCGGCTGTGTCCCGGGCGCGCGTTATCGCTGGAAGTCATCGTCACCGGGCCGCGCATCTACCCCTATCTCGATCCGAAGTTTTGGGACGCGTACAGGACCACGCCGGCCTGGGAGTTCAGCCGGTATCTGAGTCTGGTTGAGAAAGGCACACCGCGCGCGCCAGAGCCCGCCGTTTCAAAGGAAGCCGCGGCGCAGAAGGAGCGCGACGACCTCGAAGCCAGCCTGCGCTATACACAACGTCTCCTATCGATATGAATCCTATTCTTCAGGACAAAGTCGCCATCGTTACCGGCGCAAGCCGCGGCATCGGGAAGGCCATCGCACAACTGTTTGCGCGCGAGGGCGCCGCCGTTTACATTTGCGGGCGCAAGCAGGAGACGCTGGAGCAGGTGGCGTCGGAAACTGGCGGCGTGCCGGGCAAGGTGCTGCCGTGCGTATGCCACGTGGGGCGCGCGCCGGACCTCGATCGGCTGCTCGCCACGGTTCATTCCGAATATGGGCGCGTCGATATTCTCGTAAACAACGCGGCGACGAACATCGCGCAGGAGCCGGTGCTCCAAACCGACGAAGCCAAGTTCGACAAGATGGTGGACATCAACCTGAAGAGCGCATTCCGGCTGATTCAGGCGGTGGCGCCGGGCATGTGCGAGCGGGGCTGGGGATCCATCGTCAACATCGCTTCGATCGCCGGCCTGCGCCCGCAGCAGTACGGAATGCTGTACAGCATGACTAAGGCCGCGCTGATCATGATGACGAAATCGTACGCGCTCGAGCTGGGGCCCAAGGGCGTGCGTGTGAACGCGATCGCGCCGGGCCTGATTCAGACCACGTTGAGCGAGTATTACTGGAAGGGCGAAGGCAAGGTGGACGAGATTCTCGCCAAACAGCCTATTCAGCACGTCGGGCAGCCGGACGAGATCGCCGAAACGGCGCTGCTGCTGGCCAGCGATCGCGGATCGTATATCACCGGCCAGACGTTTGTCGTCGATGGCGGCCGCCTGCTTCCTTAGACCTCTGGCGCGCGTCTCATAGACATGCAAAAACGGCTGATCTCCTACGCCCTGATGGCGGCGGCGTCCACTGCCTCGCCGGCCATCATTCAGGACGTGCGGGAGTCGCTGGCGCGCGACGATCTGCCCGGTGCCGAGGCGCGTCTTCAGGCGTATCGCAAGCAGAATGGCGACACCCCCGAGAGTCTGGAAGCGCTTTCCTGGTTGAGCCGCGGCGCGCTGGCCGCCAAAGCATACGATGCTGCCGAATCGTATGCGCGCCAGGCGTACGATCTCTCGGTGCGCCAGTTGCACGGGCGGGCGCTCGATAGCGATCGCTACCTGCCCGTCGCTGTCGGCGCGGCGATCGAGGTTTCGGCGAATGTGCTGGCCGCGCGCGGCGAACGGTCGGCCGCGGTCGATTACTTGCGCGCCGAACTGCGCAAGTTCCAGAACACATCCATCCGCGCGCGCATACAAAAGAATCTGAACCTGCTCACGCTCGAGGGCAAGCCTGCACCCGCACTGGATACACGCCAGTACGTTGGCCCAAAACCGTTGACGTGGGCCGAGCTCAAAGGCAAACCGGTGCTGCTGTTCTTCTGGGCGCACTGGTGCGGCGACTGCAAGAGCAACGTCACCGCGCTGGCGCGAATTGAAAAGGAGTACGGGAAACGTATCGCGATCGTAGGACCGACGCAGCGCTACGGCTACGTCGAGCAGGGCAACGAGGCGCCCGCGGCGGCTGAGTTGAAGTACATCGCCCAGGTACGCGAACAGTATTACGCGGCGCGGATCCCCGGATTTCAAACGCCGGTGAGCGAAGAGAACTTCAAGAATTACGGCGCGAGTACCACGCCCACTGTCGTGTTGATCGATTCACGCGGCATTGTGCGGCTGTATCATCCGGGGAAAATGTCGTACGAGGAGTTGAAACCCTACCTGGACAAATTGGCCGGGCTGCGGCGCGTGCAGTGACAATTTTACTGCCGCGATAGCAGCCCACCTGAGATGGTGGAAATGTGGTCCTCTCAACCTGATTGGGCCGCAGATAAACGCCGATAACTGCCGGGAACCTTCGGATAGAAAATCGGGACTGGTGATCACGGTTGCGAGCAGCAGCGTTATGGACTGTCCCCTTAAAGTGAGACACGCCGAAAAGACGCACTTTGCATCGAATGGAGAAAAAACCATGGCAAAGAAAGCAAAGTGGCGTCGGCACACCCTGGAGTTCAAACGCCAGGTCGTCGAACGCA
>JBBQGC010000018.1:0-87872 GCA_038322705.1 Bryobacterales bacterium
ATGAACAGCGTGTCCAGTTCGACAAAAAAACCGAAGCGAGTGGTGCTGATGATCAAGCCGGAGAACTCATCGCCCACGCGGTCCATCATGAATTTCGCCTTCTTCCACTCCACCAGCTCACGTTCGGCTTCGGCGGCGCGGCGCTCCGTGTCGGAACATTCGGCGGCGATTGCGTTCAATTGCTCCTCACTGAACTCCGGCGTCTTGCCATCGAGTTGACGGGTCAGGATGCGATGAATCATCAGATCCGGGTAACGCCGAATGGGCGAGGTGAAGTGGGTGTACGTCTCCGCTGCGAGCGCGAAATGGCCGCGATTATCGGCGCTGTAGCGCGCCTGTTTCAACGAGCGAAGCATGAGATAACTCAACACGCGCTCTTCCGGTTTGCCTTCGATCTGCTGGATGAGCTTCTGGTAGTTGCGCGACGAGATGTCGAACCGCGGGTCGGCGATTTCAACGTCGCGGCGAACCTTGCGGCCGTCCCGCTTGCGATCGACCACTCCAAAGCGGCGCACAGGCATCGCGCCCATGCCGAGGGAGTGGCCGAAGGTGACGGCAATCTCCTCGAACTCGAGCACCCGTTTGGGATCGGGCACTTCGTGAATGCGATAGATGGACGGGATGCCGAGCGATTCCAGATGTCCGGCCACCGCTTCATTGGCCGCGAGCATGAACTCTTCTATGATGCGGTGTGCAACGTTTCGCGGACTGCGCGACACCCCCACCATTTCTCCGAACTCATCGAACTCGATCAGCGGCTCCGGTAAATCGAAATCGATGGAGCCGCGGCGGATTCGTTTGCGGTTGAGAATCAGCGCCAGTTCTTGCATGAGTTCGAAGCGCGGAATCATGTCCGCGTATTCGGATCGGGCCGCCGCATCGCCTTCGAGAAGCGCGTGCACCGTGGTGTATGTCATGCGGTGCGCGCTGCGGATCACGCCGCGGACGAACTGCTGCGACACGACGTCGCCGTGATGGTCGAACTCCAGTAACGCGGAGACCACGAGGCGGTCCACGTGCGGTTTGAGCGAGCAGATCCCGGTAGACAATTCCAACGGCAGCATGGGAACAGCGCGGTCCGGGAAATATACGCTCGTGCCGCGCAACGCCGCTTCCCGATCGATGGCGCTGCCCAGCGGCACGTAATGACTCACATCGGCAATGTGAACGTGCAGCGCATAGTTTCCTCCTGGTAGCTTGTCTACCCATACAGCGTCATCGAAGTCGCGCGCTGTTTCGCCATCGATAGTGACGATGGGCAGTTCGCGAAAATCGCGGCGTCCGGCGAGTCCGGCGTTGTCCACATTGAGCTCGACCGCGCGAGCTTGCGCCAATGCATCGGGCGGGAACTCGTGCGGGACTTGGTGTTTTCGGATGATGATCTCGACATCGATGCCGAAGTCGTCGCGATCGCCGAGGATCTCGATCACTTTGCCGGTTGCGTCTTCGCCGTGTTCCGGAAAGTCGAGGATCTCTACGTTGACGATCATCCCGTCCATGTCCGCGGCTCCGTTGACGGTGACCGGCTTCACGCCCACGCGGTCGGGTGACTCGCGCGGTTCCGGGATCTCCATTCCTTGCGGAATCTGAATCCACTGCTGGATGCGGTCGTCGAACGGGCGTACGAAGTTGCCGCGCTTGCGTACCCGGAATTCACCGACGACGGTGGCGTGCGCGCGCGCCAAAATGCGTACGATTTCGCCGTCGGCGCGACCGCTGTCTTCGATGCGCAGGATGCGCACCAACACGCGATCGCCGTGCATGGCTTGGGAGGCGGAATCTTTCGGAATGAAAACATCGCCTTGAATGTGCTCGAGGGGTCGGTCGGCGATCAGGAAGGCGTAGCCATCGCGGTGCACGCGGAGCTTGCCGGTTACGAAGTCGCGATTGAGCTCCGGGAGGACGTACTGGTCGCGGCCGGTTTCAACCAATTGCGCACGGGCGGTCAACCGGTCCAATGCCTGTTGAAGCTCCCGCCGCGCCTCGCCTTTGAGTTTCAGCTCGCGGAGCAGTTGCTTGAAATTGGCGCGGGCGTGCGGCAGCCCCGCGATATGCTTCAACAGCGCGGCATCGTTCAGCACATTTAAAGTGTAGGATACGGGGCGGGGAAGCGAGTACAATCGACGAGGCTTACGTTCCGAGATGGCGAAGCTTCCGTTCTGAAGTGAGAACCCGGCTCCGACGTATCGAAGATTCGACGGCGGCGTCCGCTCGGACCTGCGCGAGCCATATGATTATGGTGTGAATTGGCAGGCGATCTCAGTCAATCCGTTCTTTACCGTCGCGTTGCCGATGATCTTGACGTTCGTCTTCTCGACGTGGTTCTCGACCCGTTCTCAGAACAAGCGAATCGATGACCTAGCAGTGAGCTTACATTCCGAGATGAAAGCCGGCTTCGCAGCGGTGGATCGAAGATTCGAAGAAGTGGATCGGAGATTTGAAGCGGTGGACCGGAGATTCGACGGCATCGACCGCCGCCTGGAGAGGATTGAAGCTAAGTTGGACAACCACGCCGAAACATCTCCAAGCTCGAAGGCCCTGCCCTGGTCCGCGCTTAGAATTGCTTGGGAATCTAGTATGATTTAGGTGTGAACTGGCAAGCCATCTCAGGCAATCCCTTCTTCACCGTCGCGTTGCCGATGATTTTGACGTTCGTCTTCTCCACGTGGTTCTCGAGTCATTCGCAGAACAAGAGAATCGACGATCTGCGCTCCGAAATGAAAGCCGGCTTCGAAGCGGTGAACCGTCGATTGGACGGTGTGGACCGCCGCCTGGAAAGGATCGAGGCCAAATTGGACAACCACGCCGAACGCCTCTCCAAGCTCGAAGGCCCGGCCCTGGTCCGCGCTTAGACCGTTTCGGAAAGCTAGTACAATCGAGAGGTGAGCTGGCAGGCAATCTCAGGCAATCCTTTCTTTACCGTCGCGTTCCCGATCATTTTGACGTTCGTCTTCTCAACGTGGTTCTCGAACCGTTCTCAAAACAAGAGAATCGACGATCTCAATAAGCGGATCGACGATATGGTAGTGAGCTTGCGTTCCGAAATGAGATCCGGGTTCGACGCGGTCAATCGGCGGTTCGATGACGTGGACCGGCGATTTGATGCCGTCGACCGCCGCCTGGAAAAAATCGAGGCTAAGTTGGACAACCACGCCGAACGCATCTCTAAGCTCGAAGGCCCGGCCCTGGTCCGCGCTTAGGTTAGCCGACTAGGTCATATTGACGCGCGTGCCGCCGGCCATTTCCTTTTCAGCATCTGTCGGAGGATTGTAGTACAAGATGCGGCCGCAGCTCTCGCAAGTGATCACCGAATTGCCCGACCGCAGATCCTGAAAGTGCTGGGGCCGGAGAACGATGTAGCAACCGGTGCAGCGGGAATCCTGTACTTCGGCCAGCGCCGCGCCATGCCACTTCTTGCGCACCTTTTCGTACAGCTTCATTAAACTCGCCGGAATCGTCGATGCCACGCCCTCACGCTCCTGCCGCAGTTCGTCCAACTGTTTCTGGTCCGCCGACGTACGTTCGCGCGCCTTGGCTTTCTCGGCCTCGACCTCTTCCTTCTCCGCCTTCAGCGCCGTCTCAGCCTTTTTGACATTCGCTTCGAGCGGTTCCGACTCGCCCATCAAGTCGAGCGTGCGATCCTCAGCTTTCTTGATTTCATTTTCGCAATACTCTACTTCATGCTGGAAAGCACGGTACTGCTCGTTTGTCTTAGCTTGCAATGTCTGATCCCGCAATTTCGAGATCTTTTGTTGCTGCGCCTGGACGTCGCCCTCCAGTTTCTTGCGTTCTTTTTGATTCGCGGCGAGTGCAGCCCGGTCGGCTTCCAGACGGCGCTGGTGGCTGTCCAATGCCTTTTCAATTTGAGCAATGTGCTTGGGGAGAGCCGCGATCTCTTTCTCCAGACCGGCGATCCGCGCGTCCAAGCCCTGCAAGCTGATGACCAGATGAATATCTGGATTCATTGATATTCTGAGTCTAACACGCACACGATGACGAACCCGTTACTATCGTTCAATTACCGGATCCCATTCCATCTCATTCGCGCTGAGCACGTAGAACCCGCGGTGGATGCCCTGCTGGAAGACGCGCGCAAAAGCGTTGACGCGATCACTGCTGCCTCCGGCGCGCGCAATTACCAGAACACGATGGAGCCGCTCGATTCCTTCTCCCGGCAACTCGAGTACGCGATGAATATCGTGCGGCACCTGGAAGGCGTCGCCACCACGCCCGAATTGCGAGCAGCACACAACGCGGTTCAACCAGACGTCGCGGCGCTTTTCGCGAGCCTTCCGCTGAATGCGGAATTGTGGAGAGCCATTAAGGCGTACGCAGCGACGTCAGACGCAGCGGCCCTCACCGGAGCTCGCGCGCGATACCTGAAGAAGACAGTCGAAGAGTTCCGGCGTCATGGGGCCGACCTCGATCCCGCCGGTAAGAAGCGGTTGGAGGAGATCGACGTCGAGGTCTCCACGGTCACCACGAAGTTCTCAGAAAATGTTTTGGATTCCACGAACTCATGGGATCTTGTGCTGACTGATGAATCGCAGCTCGCCGGACTCCCACCCACAGCTATTGCCGCTGCTCGCGAGAGCGCTGCCTCCAAGAGTGTCGAGGGCTGGCGATTCACGCTGCACGCACCCAGTTACATCGCGTTGATGACTTATCTCGATGACGCCGATATCCGCCGCCGGGTGTACACCGCCTACAACGAGCGGGCGATTTCCGGCGAGCACGATAATCGCCAGGTGCTCGCGCGTATCCTCGAACTGCGCGGCGAGAAAGCGCACCTGCTCGGGTTCAGAGACTTTGCCGACTTCGTGCTCGAAGACCGCATGGCGCAGACGGGCGCCCGTGCACAGCAGTTTCTCGATGACCTCCGCGCAAAAACGGAACCACGTTTTCATGAAGAGAACGCCGAGTTGCAGGCCTTCGCGGGGGGACGCCAGTTGAATGGGTGGGAAATCAGCTACTGGGCCGAGAAACAGCGCCAGGCGCTCTACGATTTCGACGAGGAGGCGTTGCGCCCCTACTTCCCGGTTGATCGCACTGTCACGGGCATGTTCGACATTTTCGGGCGTGTGTTAGGGATTCGTGTCATCGAACGTAAGGATGTGCCGGGTTGGGATCCTGCCGTAAAGTACTATGACATTCAGGATGAAGGCGGCCAGGTGATCGGCGGCTTTTACACCGATTGGTTCCCGCGCGACAACAAGCGCGGTGGCGCGTGGATGGACAGCCTGATCACCGGTCTCCCGGCCGTCGATCCGGAACAGCGTCACCTCGGTCTGATTTGCGGCAACTTGACTCCGCCTGTCGGGGGCGCGCCTGCGCTGCTGACACATCGCGAAGTGGAAACGATATTTCACGAGTTCGGTCATCTGCTGCATCATTGTCTGAGCCGGGTTGAAGTGCGGAGTCTTGCGGGAGTAAATGTCGCGTGGGATTTCGTCGAGTTACCCTCTCAGATCATGGAAAATTGGTGTTGGGAGCGGGAGTCACTCGATCTGTTTGCCCGCCATTATCAATCGGGTGAACCGATACCTGAAGATCTGTTTCAGAAGATGCGGCGTGCCCGTAATTTCCGCGCGGCGAACGCGCAAATGCGGCAGTTGGGGTTTGGCTTTGCCGATCTCGGTCTGCATCGCGATTACCGGCCACAAGCCGACGGCGATGTGTTGACTTACGCGCGCCGGATTCTACAGCAATTCTCGCCCGCGCCGCTTGCCGATAATTACGCCATGATCGCAGGCTTCACTCATCTTTTCGGTAGTCCGGTGGGATATGGCGCTGGATATTACTCGTATAAGTGGGCCGAGGTGCTGGAAGCCGACGCGTTCTCGCGCTTCCGAATGGAAGGTGTTTTCAATAGCGAAGTCGGACGTCAATACCGCGAGCGCATTCTCGAACGCGGAGATAGCGACGATCCGGCAGCGCTGTACCGCGCATTTATGGGCCGCGATCCGGATCCCTCGGCTTTACTGGAGCGGGCGGGACTACTCGGAGCTGGAACCTAATGAATCGTGCGCGTTTTCCGATTCATGTAGTCCATTAGCAGATACTGGCCGAGCGTGTACGGCGTGGTGAAGTACGCTTTGCCCCTGCATAGCTCGGTCACCTTCTGTACGAAATTGACGAGTCCGAAATCGGTTGCCAGCATGAACGTGTTGATGAGTATGCCCTGCCGCTTGCAACGGTTCACTTCCTCGAGCGTCCGGCTGATCACCAGAGGATCCAGCCCAAACGCATTGCGGTACATGCGGCCATCTTCCAAAGTCAGCGCCGACGGTTTTCCATCGGTGATCATCACGATCTGCTTCATGTCCTTCTTTTCCTGTGCAAGCAGACGCTGTGCCAGGACGAGTCCGTCGCGAGTATTGGTGTAATACGGCCCGACTTGCACGCGAGCTAGCTCGGAGAGCCGTAATTCCTCGGCCGAGTCGTGGAACAGTACACAGCGCAAGCTGTCGCCTGGATACTGTGTCCGAATCAAGTGCGCCAACGCCAGTGCGACCTTCTTAGCTGGTGTGAATCTGTCTTCTCCGTACAGAATCATGCTGTGACTGCAATCCAGCATCAATACAGTCGCGCAGGAGCTTTGATATTCCGACTGATGTACGTGCAAGTCACGATATTCCAGATTCAGAGGAAGACTCAGTCCATCGCGCTGAATTGCTGAGAATAGTGTTTCGGTGACATCCAAATTCAGGGTGTCCCCGAACTCATATAGCTTCGAGGACCCGCTTGCCTCTACGCCGGTGGCAAGATCGCGCGTGTCATGCGACCCAAAACTCGATTTCCCCAGTGACCCGAGCAAATCCTTCAAAGTCTTGAAGCCGAGAAAATCGACCGATTTGTCGGTGATCTCCACCTTGATCTTTCTTGGGTCGGCTTTTTCGCCACCGCCCTGCGGGGCCGAGTCGGATCGTGGATCCTGCGCCGTGCTCAGATAGTCTTCGTCGGCAAGCTTTTGCGCCAACCGCTCGAGCAGTTCGTCCAATTTCTCCGGCGGCATGTTCTCGAGCGCCTTCTGGATGCGCTCGGCTTGATCGGCGTCAAACGCGTCGCCCTGCTCGAGGGCTTGGAGGATCGCTTGCTTCAAATCTTCGAGCGTGTGTTGGTTCCACTCGCTCATCTGCATGTAGGAGTTGTTGAACCCGCTCTCCAGGAAGAAGTCGGAAAGCGCCTTCATCAAATCTTCAGCCGAGAGTCCGTAGTCGTCTCCGGTGTAGCGCGAATACTTGATCTTCATCGGGACGGCTCCTGGACCGGTCGGAACGGTTTAATTGAACTGACGCTTCTGGCGCTGGCGCGGTTCCTCGGCCGCCTCGCGCTTCCTCTCACCGGCAGCATAGCCGCGCTCTTCGCCCCGGCTGATCCGGCGATGCGCATACAGACCTTCGAGGATGAACTCCGCCGCCGACGCACGCACTGCATCGGGCTCACTCACGCCTAACCCCAGGGCCCCGAGTTTGTCCATCAACCCCTGAATCGACATCAACTGGCGGACCATTTGTGAGGCCGGCGCCGATTCATCCAACTTCAACGTGCCGCCCAGTTCGAACCACTGCACGATGGGCGCAACGTTAATCTCGCCGAAATACGAGGTGTACACTTTGCCCACGGCCTGGCGGATCAACTCCCGGGCCACAGCCTCGCCACCCTTCAACTCGCCTTCGTACTCCAACTCCAGCTTGCCCGTGATCGACGGCAGCGCGGCATAGATGTCGACGATGCGCGGCACGGCGTGATCATCTTTGGACCGCAACGCGCGCCGTTCCGCATTGGACACCACGTTCTCCAAAACCGAAATCGGCAGACGCTGGCTGACCCCGGAACGTTTATCGATCTTTTTGTCGTCGCGTGCGAGGAACGCCATCTCCTCGATCACTTCGCGAATGTAGCGTGGCACTGTGATCCCGACCGGCGACGTGCGTCGCGTCCACGATTCCTGCTCCGTGATGGACATGCCTTGCTCTACTGTCGGCGGATAATGCGTTCGAATCTCACTCCCGATTCGATCTTTGAGCGGCGTAATGATCTTTCCGCGCGCCGTGTAATCTTCCGGGTTGGCCGTGAACACCAGCGCTACGTCCAGCGGAAGACGAACGGGATAGCCCTTTATCTGGACGTCGCCTTCCTGCATGATGTTGAACAGGCCCACTTGGATTTTGCCCGCCAGGTCGGGCAGTTCGTTAATCGCAAACAGACCGCGGTTGGCGCGCGGCAGCAACCCGTAATGGATGGTCAGCTCGTCCGAAATATTCCGTCCGGCGCGGGCCGCTTTGATGGGATCGATATCGCCGATCATGTCCGCGATGGTGACGTCGGGTGTCGCGAGTTTTTCGACATAGCGGTGTTCTCTGTCGAGATACGCAATCGGAGTCTCACCGCCCATCTCTTCCACCAGCGCGCGGCAGCGGCGGCAGATCGGGCGAAATGGATTATCGCGGATCTCGCAGCCTGCGATGTACGGTGTGTATTCGTCTAGCAGCGTCGTCAACGCGCGGATCAGCCGCGTTTTCGCCTGGCCGCGAAGGCCGAGCAGAATGAAGTTGTGACGCGACAGGATCGCATTGATCACCTGCGGCACCACCGTTTCTTCGTAGCCCAGCACGCCTGGAAACAGAGCCTCGCCGCGTTGAATTTTGCAGATGAGATTATTGCGGAGTTCGTCCTTCACGCTTCTGTGTTCAGTTTCCAGCGCGGAAAACCGCCGGTCTAAACGAAGGGAACCTAGTGTCTGGGGGAAGTCAGGGCCAGGGGAGATCATTTGGCTTACGACCTAGCAGAATTGTAACAGACGGCTGCTCGAATCCTGACCCGTTCACTTCTGATATGCTCTAGCAGTTCAAAACGTGAAGGACGCCGTTCGGAGCGGCACGATGGAAAACGAACTTCCCGACACCGATTTCCAGAAGTTCTGGAGACGATTGCAGCAACTCGGGCTCAACGCTTACGAGGCGCGGTCCTATCTGGTACTGGTTGGCCATCCGCGTTTCAAAGCGCTGGAGCTCGCGGCGCGCGCTCATGTGCCGCGGCAGAAGATTTACGAAGTGCTCGACAGCCTGGTCGAGAAAGGCTTTGCTCAGGTGGTGCAGGAGAAGACGAAACTCTTCTCCGCCGTCGAGCCGACGTTGGCCGTGCCTTCCTACCTCGAGCGGCGCGCGCAATCTCTGCAGCGCGAATTAGTCGAGCAGTCGCGTGCTGCCGGGGGGCTGGTTGACGACTTGATGGCCTCGTATTCGGAAGGGCAAGGCGGCCGTGGAACGTTGGATTATCTGCGCATCGTCAGCGAGCCGGCACAGACGGGGGCACAGTATCGCAAAATGCTCGGCGAAGTTCAGAGCGATTACGTCGAGTTCTCGCGCCCGCCATACGCGGTTGATCCGCTCGATGAACAGCTCGTGAAACAGGCCCGGCTGCGAGGCGTGAATTGCCGCCTGCTGCTTCAAGCAGGCACCCTGGATTCGAGCCACATCCAGCGCCTGGGCGACTACATTTCCGCAGGTGTCGATGTGCGCCAACTGGCTTCTGTGCCCATGAAGCTCGCGTTGTTCGACAACACGCGCGGTATGATCGCGCTGCTCGATCCCGTGATTACGAAACCCTCGTGGACCTCTGTCGTCTTCGATCACGCCGGCATGGGGGAGGCGATGAAAGGTTTATTCGAGGATTACTGGCGGAGTGCCGACGGGCATAAGGCTGCCAGTTCGGCCACTTAGCTGTGCGAGTTGCAGCTTAAGCTTCTGCGGACTCTCGAATTGCAGTGCGTGCATGCCGCACGCGACCGCCCCCGCGACGTTATCCGCACGGTCATCGAGAAACAACGCTTCCTCCGGCTGCACGCCCAGCCCTGTAAGAGCGTCCCAGTAAATTGCCGGCGCTGGTTTGGAGCTGCGAAGTTCGTAGGAGAACGAGTGATGGTCGAAGTTCGCCGTCACAAGACTCACTTCGCGCAGGTAACAGCCAAGATCGGGCGGCAGATTCGATAGCAGGCCGGTTCGAAAGCCTGCCCTTCGCAGCTCACGCGCCCAATCCATCATGCGTGTGTCCAGCCGTACCCAGAACTGCACGTCGCGATCGCGAAAGGTTTCGATTTCGCTCTCGGTGTAATCGCCGGTGCGCCCCCAATACTCGCGTGGAGTCAAGTCACCGCTGTCGTAGGCGGGCCTGAGCGACCAGTATGCCTTCTGGAAATCCTCGACGGGCAGCCGGCACAGCGCGGCGAGTTCTGCGACCTGCTCATCCGACGGGTGATAACACAGCACGCCGCCGTAGTCGAAAATGATGGCTTTTATCAAAGTGTTTAGCGGGCTCCGTCGGTGACCTGCGGCTCGCGCCGCGTGCGCACTTCGCGCACCGCATAGATCCGGCGTCCCTGGCTTTCGAAATAGGTGCGAATCAGAACTTCCCCAAGCAGACCCGTGCAGAACATCATGATGCCCGCCAGCAGCAGCAAAGCGCCCGCCACCATCAATGGCCCGTGCTCCTCGACGATGTCGTGGCCCCAGAAGATTTTGTGAATCGCGAGATAGCCGAGTATCGCCCCGCCTAGTCCGAGCCCGGCGAGTCCGAACGACCCGAAGAAGTGCATCGGACGGGTGAAGTACTTTAATAAGAAGCGTACGGTGAGAATGTCGAACAGCACGCGAAACGTCCGACCCAGGCCGTAATGCGAAGCACCGCTGGCTCGCGGCGAGTTTCGAATCGGCACCTCGACGACGCGCGCGCCATAGAAACTGGCCAGCGCCGGAATGAAGCGGTGGAGCTCGCCGTAGAGGTTGATATCTTTCAGCACTTCGGCCCGATAGGCTTTGAATGTCGTACCGAAGTCGCGCAGTTGAACACCCGAGGCCTGCGCCATCAGCCAGTTCGCGATGCGCGATGGGATCCTGCGCGTCATCGCGTTATCCAAACGGTCCTTGCGCCATCCGCTCGCGATGTCGTAGCCTTCGTCGATCTTCTTCAGCAGCGCCGGGATATCTTCCGGATCGTGTTGTAAGTCGCCATCGAGCGAAATAATCACTTGTCCCTGCGCCTCGTCGAAGCCGGCAACAAGAGCCGCGGTCTGTCCGAAATTGCGCCGCAATCGGATCACTTTCAACCGCTGATCGGTCTCCACCAGATTCGCCAGCAGATCGAAACTGCGGTCGGTGGAAGCGTCGTCGACGAAGATGATCTCGTAAGGCTTGTGCAGCGACTCCAGCACCGATGTCAACCGATCGTACAGCGGCAAGATAGCCGGCTCCTCGTCGTGGATCGGGATGACAATGGACAACATGGCTAATTTCTCAGTTTACAGCACATAGGCGCTGCTTCGTATGTTAGACCGGAACCAGAGCAGGCAGCGGCGTTCCTCAGCGCTACGTCCGCCGTTAAACGGGCTAAGCTCGTCAACAACTGCTTGCCTCCGACGCTTACGTTTCTCAATTCCGGCTGTACTTCAACACTTTCAAGGTGACGCGCGGCTATCTCTCGAACGTTCACTTGGCGGGCAGGAATCTCGACTTCAACTGGCTGACCGACTTCGTCGCACGGGATCGGCCGTACAACGAGTTTGTCAAAGAGATGTTGACCGCTGCGGGCGACAAGCGCATTCCTCGCCCGCACCGATTCTTCAAGCAGGGCGAGAACGACGGCGGCCACTACAGCTATCTGCTGCAGGACGTACGTAGGGAATCTACACCGAGCGGTCCCCGCGACCAATCCCGGCAACCGTCCGCAGCGCTCCAACGCCGCCGTCAGTAAGCCGGTGTTTTTGTTGACGGACGAGTCACCCGCAAATCCGAACTGGCGCGGCGAATTTGTCCGCCTGGTGACCGGAGATCGCCAGTTCGCGCGCGCATCGATGAACCATCTGTGGGCCTACTTCTTCGGTTCGGGCATTGTCGACCCGCCGGATGGTTGGGACTTGTCGCGGGTGGATCCTGCACAAGGTTACGTACTTCCTGAGCAGTCTCGGGCGGGGCAAGGATACCGCGATCGATCGGGATTCGAGCCCGACATTACTTGGGATGCTGTTCATGGTAAACCAGTACGATGTTTACCAACGCAGCTCGGAGCCGTATGGGGCGTACGATCCGATCAATACCGCGGCCCGGATCTCGCTGAGCATGCTGTCCGACAAAGATGCATTTATCTCACGACGCTGACGCGGTACGCCACCGATCAGGAAATCACCGCCTTGCTAGCCAGGCGCGGAACGAATCAGAGAAGCGTGTGGCTGGCGCACCTCCAGTGGGCGCTGATGGACAAACTGGATTTCGTATTCAATTGCTGAGGCAAAGGAAGACGTGTGGCGAAGATTTTGAACGGCTGCGGAACGCACGGCACGTCGACATGCCGCAACTCCCTCCTCGGTTCTGCCGCGCTCGCCTCTACGGCCCTGCTTCGCGCAGACCCCGATTCCGGAGGTTGTCTCGCGCTCGGCGGACAATACACGCCTTTGCAAATTTACCCGAATCCGGCTGGAGTGCTTTCCGTCAATGGGCTGTTCGATCTCGCGACGCCGTTCTTCATCACCGAATACGACTTGGCTCACATGGAGCTCGAGCCCAAGCTTCGTGGCAACATCGAATTACCTACTATCATTCGCGCCACATGATCTATCTCAACGTCGACGAACTGAAGCAATTGAAGAGCGACTTGGCCGCATTCTATTCGGGCGCTGTCGAAGCTGGGATGTGAGTGAGCCCCGATTTCCGAGCGGCGCTGCGCCTGGTGTGGCTGGGCATCACTGTCGCCACGCTGGTGGGGTTAGCCGCGCCGTTTGCGCTGCGCAATCCAGCGATCGCCAGCGCCATCCCGCCGTGCGAATCTAAACGCCTGTATGGCCGCGAATGCTTCCTGTGCGGCGCGACGACGAGCTTCATCGCCATGGGACACGGCAATTGGCGCGAGGCTGCGCGATCGAACCGCTGGGCGATACCGATTTACTTAGGCTTCGCGCTGAACTCCGCCGCGTTCATGGTAGTTCTATACCGGAAGTCTCATCCAGGATAGACAGAATTCCTCGCAATGGAATAATGGCCCACTGCGGCCTGTCATTCAACTCCGTGGCCGTCTCGACGAGCGCCTTCGATAACAGATAAATGTTGAGCAGGGTTCTCAGCTCGTCCGGATCCGATGGCAGGAAACCGCCCTTCGCCGCGACTGGCAAATACCCCGATAGGAAGTATGCGCCAGCCCACGAGGCCCAGAAACTGGCCCATCGCTCAAAGGCCGCCGACGACTCAGGCTTTGGCGCCGCGATGCCCGGCACCAATCCGAACAACACCGCGTACGCCGCGTAGTGGAACGAGCGCAGCATCCCGCACACGTCGCGCAAGGCCGACCGTTTGATCGACCGCTCGCCGTAGGATCGCGACGGCAAACCTTCAAAATCGATCAGTACAAAGTCCTTTCCGCAATAGAGCACCTGTCTCAAATTCAGGTCGCCGTGAATGCGAATTCGCTGCGTTTCGAAGCGGTGATCGCGCACAGGGCGGAATCGCGCACGAATCTCCTCGGCGCGCTCGAGCACCCGGCGCGCTTCAACCTGGGCCGCCTTGGGCAGCGTTGGGGCAGCCTCCTCGAGCACAGAAAGCGTGCGCCCTGCTTCACCCACGAAAGCGTGATACAAACCCTGTCGGTAGTGGTCTGTGAAGGGTTCGGGCGCGAAGTCCGCCTCGATGCCGGACGCGAGTACAAGGTGCATCTCGGCCGTGCGCTGTCCCATCAGGCGCGCAGCTTCCGCGTACTCGCCCATGAGTTCGCCCACGCCTTCCGGAACCTCCGGCGGGAAGGGCAGCAGCGCGGTGCGTGGCAGCGGCTCCGTATGCGTCAATGCCGATTCGAAAAAGCGGCCCAGCGAATCCAGAGTGTACCGCCACGCCGTGCCTTCGTTGGCTACAAAGCCGTGTAGAATTCCGATGCTCATCGCATCGCCGCCGTTTGTCCGATACTCGAGCGAGCCGGCCACCGGCGGAGAGTTTAAGAAGCCGTGGGCACTCAGGAAGCGGCTGATCTGAATCTCCGGATTCGTGCCAGGCTCCACACGCCGGAATAGCTTCAGAACGAACCGGTTGCCATACGCGATGGATGTATTGCGCTGGTCGGCGCGGAGCACGGTGGGCTCTAGTAGCGGCCGGTCCGCGCCCCACACCTGCCGGAATACGCGCGTGTCGTGGGCGCCCACGATCTCGCCGGAGCGGCCCCGCAAGCGCCGCCGCCGCGTGATGGCGCCCAACAATGAATCCGCGAACTTGTGATCCCACGCGGCGCTGTACAAGACGCCGTGCTGCCCATCGCGGGCTTGAATCCGTGCGAAAACCACGTCGGGCGATTCAGCCAGTAACCGCTCCGCCTCCGCTCCAGTCGCTAGCGAGCCGGGCATGAGATACGTGTCCGGATCGCCCTCGGCATACTCAACCCGCACCAGCGCGAGATTGGCCGCGCTATCCGGAATCGGGATGACGTCCACCACTTCGATGTTCAGGATGGTGCGGCCTCTGCCCAGAAACCAGCGCCGTGTTTGCAGGAATCGCGGCAGCAGCGTCAGGATCGACGAGCGCTCGCTTCGCTCCGCCAGTTGCCCTAGCGTCTCCACTTCGATCACGGGCTTTTCGTTATCCGTACTTCCGCCTTCGATCGAAACGCGCGCGCGAACCCTGCTCTCGATCGAAAACCAGTAGAAGCTGTGCGCCGCGAGCGTGACGATGTACGGGCTGGTTCCGATAACCGGGAACGGCGCGCGCCCGAACATCTCAACCGGCGTCAGTCCCTTGAAGCGCGACAGATCCAGCCCGGCGTGCTGCGGGAACCGCGAAAGGTTGACCACAACGAGCACCTTCTCGTCCTGATAAGCGCGTATGAACGCGAGTACGCGGCGGTTCGAGGGCGTGAGGAACTCGAGCGTGCCTCGTCCGAACGCCTGATAGTGTTTGCGCTGCTCGATGATTCGCTTCATCCACCACAACAACGAGTGCGGGTTGTTCTGCTGGCCCTCGACATTCACGGCCTCGTAATGATATTCCGGGTCGATGATTACCGGGAGGTATAGCTTTTGCGGATTTGCGCGCGAGAATCCGGCATTGCGGTCGGCGCTCCACTGCATCGGAGTGCGGACGCCGTTTCTGTCGCCGAGGTAAATGTTGTCGCCCATGCCGATCTCGTCGCCGTAGTACAGCACGGGCGTGCCCGGCATCGAGAACAGCAGCGCGTTCATCAATTCGATCTTGCGCCGGTCGTTGCCCAACAACGGTGCCAGGCGGCGCCGGATTCCCAGATTGATGCGCATCTGGTTGTCCTGGGCGTACACGCGATACATGTAGTCGCGCTCGTCGTCGGTCACCATCTCGAGCGTCAACTCGTCGTGATTGCGCAGGAATATCGCCCACTGGCAATTCGGCGGAATGGCGGGTGTCTGGCCCAGAATCTCGAGGATCGGAAAACGGTCCTCCATGCGGATCGACATGAATAGCCGCGGCATGAGAGGGAAATGAAATGCCATGTTGCACTCATCGCCCTGGCCAAAATAGGCGATCGCATCTTCGGGCCACTGGTTCGCCTCGGCCAACAGCATCCGGCCGGGATACCGCGCATCGACGTGCGCTCGAAGCTCGCGAAGATACTCGTGCGTTTCAGGCAAGTTCTCGCAATTCGTACCTTCGCGCTCGTACAGGTACGGAATCGCGTCCAGCCGGAAGGCGTCGACGCCCATATCCAGCCAGAAGTCCGCGAACTCCTTCACCGCTTCCCGCACCTGCGGGCTGTCGAAGTTCAGGTCCGGTTGGTGCGAGTAGAAGCGATGCCAGTAATACGCTTTCGCGATCGGATCCCAGGTCCAGTTCGATGTTTCAAAGTCCTTGAAGATGATGCGCGCATCGCGGTACTTCTCCGCCGTGTCGCTCCAAACATAGAAGTCGCGGAACTTCGATCCGGGAGGCGATCTGCGGGCGCGTTGGAACCAGGGATGCTGATCGGAGGTGTGATTAACAACGATCTCGGTGATCACACGCAGCCCCCGGCGATGCGCCTCTCGCATGAAGTTCTGGAAGTCGCGCAGCGTTCCGTACGACGGGTGAACTCCGGTGTAATCGGAAATATCGTAGCCGTCGTCGCGCCATGGCGATGGCGAGAATGGCAGTATCCACAGAGCGGTTACGCCCAGATCTTGCAGGTAATCGAGCTTCTGCGTGAGCCCGCGAAAGTCCCCCATGCCATCGCCGCTCGCGTCAGAAAAGGCGCGCACGTGAAGCTCGTAGATGATCGCGTCTTTATACCAGAGGGGATCGCCCGCGGGAAGACCGCCGCCGTTCGGATGCATTTACGGTTTCTTTACGGGACCCGCTTTCGGCGCCGGCGTGCCTTGCTCTTTCGTCGCATCGGCTGGCAGAGCCTCGGGCGTTTGCACATCGATTGCGGTGATCACCGACTCCGCCGTGAACTTGCGATACATGCGGAACTCGACCTCATTCTTGATCAGGAACTTCGAACCTTCGCGCGATGTCAGCACGGCCTTCAAGGGCAGGATGAAATCGCGGCCCGAGATATCCACATGATCGTAATCCAGACTCAAGTTCACCTCGCGAATGGGAAAGCCCGCCGGTAAGTCGTCGGCCTGCAATGTCAGTTTTATTACCGCCAGCAACTCTTTATCGACATAGATCAGACCGTGGTAGCCCGGAACGATCCGCTGGTGCGCCTGTTCGGAATAGATGCTGTACTTCGAGCGGCTCTGCGCAACTCGATACGAGAACACGTGCATCACTCTGCCGCGCAGCTTGCCCCAGCGCTCCCACTCGATCTCAGTCTGAGTCTCCGGCTCGAAGATCTCGCGCAGCATGGAACCGAACTCGCCGCTCGATGTCGCGCCGCCCAACTTCTCGTGCGCCATCTCGACGGGCCGGTTGTTGTAGAGAACCACCTTGTAGTCTTCGTGTTTTTCGAAGTAGCTGAGCCGCTCCGTGATGACGTCCTGAGACTGCCAGAACTCCATGCCCGAAGGATCGATGTAACGTCGTGTGACCTGCGTGCAGATGAAGTCCGGCAAGCGCGACGAGTAGTTCAGTGCGTATTCCTTCGCCTTTTGCAGGATCTCCGCCTGTTCGATCGAAGAGGGCGGAGGCGGCGGAACGTAGACGGGCTTGGGCGGCGGCGGAGCCGGCTTCGGCAACGACGCCGAGGAATCGCGAAGAGCATTCAACGCCTCCAGCGTTCGCGGTCCGGCGCCCAAGCCCTGCAGGTCCTCGACTGTCGTCGCATCCAGTTGGTTGCTGAGCTTCACCTTTTTCAAGTACTCCGCAACCTGCCGGTCAGGATGTTTCAAGGCAACGCTCGAGCGCACGAACTCCTTCAACTGCTCGACCGTGAGCGTGAGCTTGGCTTGCGCGCTGGCAAGGAATGCAGCCGCGATAATTAGCAGTGTCAGGCGGCGCGCCATCTATGGTTCCTTTGTTACCAGACGGCGCCGCTTGGCTTTCTGTTGCGGCGACGACGTGCCCACGGTCTTGTCGATCGCTGCGGCAGCCAACGGCGCCATGATGCGATAACCCTTGCTATTCGGATGCAGTCCATCGTCGGCCAGATCGGCAGTGAGTTGCCCGTTGTTATCCACCATCGCGGAGTAGTAATCCAGGTACACGTATCCGCGCTGACTGGCGATGTTCTTCATCCAATCGTTCAGCGCCCTGATCAATACCGGCGGCCGGCTCGGAGTATGTTCGAAAGCCGGGTTCTGATCCTTGTGGTAGTCGCTCACCGGCAGCACGGAAGCGAAGATCAACTTGATGTTGTGCCGGTCGGCAAGGTCGGCCATCATCGAATAGTTATTTTCGATCGTCAATATGTTCACGCCGCGCGCGAGGTCGTTCGTGCCCGCAAGAATCAGAACGGCATCGGGCTTGAGATCGATCACGTCCGATTTGAACCGTCCCAACATCTCGCCGGTAATCTGACCGCTGATGCCGCGATTGATGAAATCGTGATCGGGAAAGTACTCATTCAAACGCCATCCATCGGTGATCGAATCGCCCAGAAACACAACCCTGCGCTTACCGGCAGCAGGTTGCGGCAACCGCTGATTCGCTTCCGCGTACCGTCCGGCATTGTCGCGGTCGGGACTCCTCAACTGGGCTTCGCGGGCCAGCAGCAACGCCCGGAAATGAGCGTCAGTCCGGCTCCACGCCTCGCGCAATTCCGCCAACTGTTTGCTTGCCTCCGCCGGAAACGGATACGGCCGCGGAACCGAGTCAGCCAGCGTCAAATACGCCCGCAGGCTGGTTAGAAATCGGTAAGTGAACTCAGTGTTGTTCGAGCGCTGGCGTAAGTTCGCCGCAGCCTGACGTGCATTCTCGACCAGCGGCGCACCCGCCCGGCTCAGTTCCGGCATCGCGACCGCCGATGCTTCCATCAACTGAACCGCGCGGCTGAACAACTCGTTCGTATCCCGCGCATTCATCAGCGCGCCGGAACCCTGGCCGCGCGCGAGCGCCGCCAAACTCACGAAACACAGTACTGCGATTCTCATATCTGCTCGATCTTATCGAGACTCAACGTGATGGTTCCCACAGGGAAGTTCATGCGGACCCGGATTTGAACTGGAGTCTTTTCGGCATCGTCGGTGAGCCAGATAAACAGGCGCGCTTTTCGCGCGAAGAGAACGTTGTTGAACAGGAATGCCTCGTAGCGAACGGTCTTGTGAGTGGTGGTGTTGATCTTGACGTCTTCGCGCTCCTGCGCCTCGACGCGAACCATCGCCGTCTTCTTGCCGTCGCTCACCGGGAAATCGGCGGACTTACCGACCTCGATATGCGACAGGCTCATCGCGAGCAACCCGCCCACCAGATCCTGAACGCAGTGCGGGATATCGATCTCGCTCGATCGCACGGTCGTGTTCTTGATCAGGTCGCGCTCGAGATAGACCGCCTTGTTCCGGGCGGCATCGTATGTCACCTTCGTCTCGCGCCGCCGCCGTCCCTCGGACGCGAGCATCTGCGAACTGATGGCGCAGAAGCCGCGGTCGTAGTTGCCGAAGTATTTGTCTTCGACCTTGTACAGCTTCGAGACGAGCCCGACCGAGGCGATTTGCAGTTCAGAGTGAATGCCCGGCGATTCAGCACTACCCATCGGCGTGACTCGCAGCTTCACGCTTCCCGCCGTGATTAGACGCCATTCCACCGTGTAATAAAGGGTCTTGCTTACAGGCAGCGATGCGGCGGTCACATGCCCGTTTCCATCCTGGCTCTGAATTCCGAGGGGAAACGCCAAAAGCAACGCAGACGCGACCGGTAGCTGCCTGGCAAATGGAAAGCCTGGCATGAAGTTACAGTATGACAGACGGACTCCGCGGCCCTTCCGTTGCGGCCACCCACCGGCGCAGACGTCGAAAGAAGGTTTTGGCCCGGCTAACATCCCTCATGATCTGAGCCCGCAGTAACCCGGGATCCGCGAACTTGCGCTCCTCGCGGATGCGCCGCAAGAACTCCAATCGAATGCGGCGCGGAGTTTCGCCCGCGAGCGGATCGAGCAGGAACGTCTCGATTGTGAAGGAATCGCCGTTGAATGTTGGCCGGTTTCCGGCATTCGTGATCGAATCCCAAACGCGCTCGGAGTCGAGGTCGTACGTGCGTGTCACGTAAACGCCGGAGGCCGGCAGCAGTTCGGCATGCGTCTCGAGATTCAATGTCGGGACGGTCTGCTTCGATCCGATTCCGTGCCCCGACACGATGGCGCCTTCGAGCGAATACGGCCTTTGCAGAAAGCGCGCCGCCCGGCTCACATCGCCCGCTTGGATCGCCTGCCGCACGCCGCTGCTCGATATCATATGTCCGCGCTGTCGAACCCCGCTGACGATCTCGGTGGCAAACCCGTACCTCGATCCGAGTTCCCGCAGCGTTTCGATGTCCCCCGCCTGTCGCGCGCCGAATCGAAAATTTTCGCCGACCACCACCAGGCGCGCGCGCAGGCGGTCCGCGACGATTGTCTCGATGAATTGCTTCGGAGTCAATTGGGACAGCGCTTCAGTGAAAGGCAGTATCAACACCTGCTCGATCCCAGACTGGCGCATCAAATCGCACCGTTGGTCCGGCGTCGTCAATAACAAGGGCGCACGCGCGGGCGCGACGAGTTTCGCCGGATGCGGATCGAACGTCAGCACGCTCGGTCGCCATCCATTCGCGCAGCCGGCTTCCACCACGCGAGCCATGATGCGCCGGTGTCCCACATGCAGCCCGTCGAAGTTCCCGATGGTGAGCGACGATGGCCCGAAGTTGGCCGGAGTCTCCTCCAGCCCGCGATAGATTCGGAAATCGCCCATCAAGGAGCCTGCAACGTCAATTCCAGTCCGTCAAAGGCCAGCCGGATATGCTCGGGCAGCAACTCCTCGGTGCGCGAGTGCCCCAGGTCGTGTGACATGTGCGTGAAGAACGCCCGCTTCGGTTTCAACTGATTCACCCACTCGACCGCGCGCGCCAGCGTTGTATGCGTGGGATGTGGTTTGTGCCGCAAAGCATCCAGAAACAGCACGTCGAGTCCATACAGTTTTTCGACGGTCTCCGGTGGAATGTCGCTGTGATCGGTCAAGTATGCGCAGGCGCCGAAGCGGAACCCATACGTCGTACCGCGGCCGTGGTTTAACCGTAGAGGCTCGAAGGCGACATCGAACAACTCGATCGGACTCGAGTCGAACACATGACTCACAATTTTGGGCCGCGACGATTCGGTGGGCTTGGTCTCAAACACATAACGGAAGCAGGCCTGAATCGTCTCCATCGCCTCCGGGGCGGCATAGATCGGGATGTGATCGCGCTGCATGAAGTTGAACGGGCGAACATCGTCCAGGCCCATGATGTGATCCGCATGCGAGTGCGTGTACAGTACCGCATCGAGCCGGCGCAGACCCGCCCGCAAGGCCTGTTGGCGGAAGTCGGGAGTCGTGTCGATGACCACGTTGTGCCCGCCGTATTGCACCAGCAATGACGGTCGCAGCCGTTTATCGCGTGGATCGGTTGACGTGCAGACTTTGCAATCGCAGCCGATCGTGGGCACTCCGGAACTGGTGCCCGAGCCGAGTACGGTGAGTTTGATTGAGCCCTCAGGCTCCATCAGGCCTGGGCCGATCCTTCTACGTTCTGTTTGCTCCGCGCCTCGATCGCCTGAATGTAACGGAACCGCAGCTCAGTCAGCGAATTCTCAAGCAGGCGCTGCTCGTCCATGGTCAGGTTGTGGCGCGTCTTGTCTTCGAGCATTGCGAGGACGTCGATGGTGTGGCGAGCCACTCGCAAGTCCGGCGCGGGACGGTCCTTCTCATCGCCAAAGTGCAGCAGGCCGAGTTGCATCTCGGCTTGGGCTTTTAGGGAGAGCACGAGGAACTCCATGCTTGCCGGCGGTATTGGGAACTCGGCGTCTTGCACCTCGTCGGGCTCGGCTTCGTTGTTGATTTCGTCGCTCATGTTATACAGTGTGGCCGACGGGACCCGGCCCGTAGTCATACAGGGCATCCTTGATGGAGAGGCCCGCGACCTCGATGCGCTTCAGATCGGTTGTGCCGATCCCCTTTGCCTCGCAAAGCTTCAATGCGCTATCGCCGCGAATGAACGGTTTGGTCCCACGATCGGCTCCGGGATCGTAGCCCATAGCGGCCATGCAAACCGCGTCGACGCATACCGGATTCTTGCCTGCAAGCAGCAGTCCCGGTTTCACCATCTGCACTCCGGGATTCCAAATGCCCTCGCCTCCGCGAATCGACTCGACTCCATCGACGATGGCGAGATCGATGGGACGCGCGGCCACCAGGTCGGCGACAATGCGCGGCACGCGATAGCCGAAGTCGCGCGGCGAGGCTGGGTCAATCTCCTGCGCAACGCCTTGCGGCGGTGTCTTGGCGCCGTTGTGGCACACGTCGCCGCGCTCTTTTTGCGGATCCTCGTTGCCATCCTTACCGCAATCGCCGCCGTAGAGAGAGCACGGCGTGATGCCGAAGTTGTTCTTCAGCGACATGGTGACGCCCGCGATCCAGTGGTTCTTCAACTTCGAAAGAGACACGTACGCATCGCAATCGACGAAGGAATGGTTCAGATCGTAGGCGGGATACACATATCCGCCGCCCGGAACGTTCACGCGAACGTACTTGCTGCCTTGCCCGAGGTTCTGGGCGTTCTCCCATTCCACTTTGCAACCCGCGTTGTTGATCGCGGCGAGATCCAGGCCGTAACGCGCCCAGAGGTCCATATCCTGGCGGGCAGGGAAGAAGGTCTCGATGATGCGCACACGGCGCGCTCCATTCTTCGCAAGCAGACGGACGGTGGCCAGCACCGTATCGGGCTGATTGCGGTACGGCATCGCCGGGTCGATCGGGAAGCGCTTCGGGTTGCCCGTGAGATTCAGTTTCACGGCGACAGTCTTGTTCTTCACCAGCGGGCCGATGCCGCCGATCTGATCGAACATCAGGCCGAGTTTGCCGTACAGATCTTCGTTGTAAGAACGGCAACGGGCGATCGCAACCGCCGAGGCGGGCGCAGGCTTGGCAATGGACAGGGCGGCGGCAGCGAGTCCGCCGATCGCTTCACGGCGAGTCAGCATGAGGTTCTCCTATGTCCTCAGATTGTATCGGAGTCGGGTTCTACTCGGGCGAGGATCACTTGTTCTCGAAGGTGATGTTCGATTCGCCCGCGTACTTATGATAGTTGCGGAAGTCGATCACGTTGCGGCTGCAATCGCTCGATCCGCGCTCGCAACTCAACACCTCGGAATGGATGGGCAACAGGAACTCCCGATCGCCGATGCGCACGAACTGGTAGTCGGTCGCGGATTCGACCTTGTCCAGCGGAAACTCCTTGGGCACTTGCACGGCTTCCATCTCGATGCGCAACACGCGGCTGGTCGCCTTATCCACCCAGACGCTTCCTCGATAGGCGGGCATCAACGACTGCGATGGCACTTGCACGCGCCAGTGCGAACCCTCGCGCTCCACTTCGAAATCGAACAAGAATGCATCGCGGCCGGATGTTTTGGCTTGCCTCTTGTACTTGAAATCCGCGGCGGTTGCCGGGGAGAACAGGTCGGCTAACACGGTGCCGAATTCACCTGTCGACCACGAGCCTGACATCTCCTCCATCGACTTTTTCGCGGGCTTGCCGTTGATCGCGATGTTGCGGTACTGCTCCTTGTGATTCTCGTAAATGACCTCAGTCGACACGATATCCACAGGACGCCAGTCCACTTTGTGAGTGGTGCTGACGAAGCGCGCGATCTGCTCGGTGCATACGTAGGCGGGCAGGGATTCGGTGAAGTTCATCGCCGCTTCGCGCGCCTTCTCGATCCGCGGATCCACCTTCGGAGCTGCCTCAACTGGCCTCTCCGACTGCCGTACCGTCGGCCTGTCGTTCGACGCGACCTGCACCGGTTCAGCCGGAGCCTTGTGCGACGTCGCGCGTCCGCCTCGCCGTAGTTTCGGAGCGCCTGGATCCGAAGTATCGATCGGCACATCGGACTCGACTACGGGGACATCGGCTCGCTCGGGCGGGGAAGCAGGCTCTTCGGCTTTGGCCGGTTCGGGAGCGCGCGGCTTGGTTTCCGCAGCCTTCTCTGGCACGTCCGCTGGCTTCGAGTCCTTGCGGCGTAGGATCGGACGGTCCTCGTCATCGTTCTTGGGAGACATCCGCGCCGACACCTCGACCGGCCGCGACGCCTGCTCACGCTCGGCTGCCGTACCCTCCTTTTCCAGGTTCACCCGGACCGCGCTGAGATAACCTTCATCGTCCTTGCTCGCTTCCACCATCACGTGATCGCCGGGTTTGAGAACCGTTGGCGCGATCGCTTCCCCCTTCTTCAAGAACTTGGTTGTGCTCGAGCGCTTGAAGCTGAGATCGCGATGGTCGTCGGCGGTGACGATTATCGTCTTGTCTTCCAACTGCCGCAACACACCTGTGATCTGTTCCAAATTGACGGGATCGGCGGATTCCTTGGTTGTCGTTTTCTTCTTGCCGCGGCGAGGGAAGGGGATGCCCGTGCCGGATCCGCCCGGATATTGTCCAGGCGGATATTGACCTGGATAACCGCCGCCTCCAGGAGGATACTGGCCGGGATACTGGGCCAGCAACGGAATCTCGGATAGCAGTAACGTTGCGAGAGCGAATACAGAGATGTGGCGCATGTTGACCCGGTCAGGGCTGATCAGGCAGACGGTTGCGCCACGATGATGGTTACGGGCTATCGGCGTCCGCCGCGTCCGAATGAACGTCCGCCGCCGCCGCCGAACCCGCCGCCGCGCGAATAAGAACGCGACCCGGACGATCCTGGGCTGAAGCCGCCGCGGGGCTGATAACGCGAACCCGAATACGAGCCGCGGTTCTGATACTGCGATCCGCTGTAGCCGCCCGAGTTGCCGTACGTCTTGGGGCGTTCCTTATAGAAACCCCCGCCGGTCGAACCCGAACTGCCTGGAGACGAGCGGGATGCGCTGACTCCGCCGCCCCCCGTCGAGGGCAACGTGCGGCTTCCGTGCCACCACTGGAATCCGTCGCCGCGGCCGTAGTAGGTCTCGCCGCGCCGCCGCGCCTGGTAGTAACCTTCGTAATCGGGCGCAGTGATCGGGCCGCGCGAAGCGTTCAACAGATGGCTCAGGATCAGGTACTGCGGCAGCCAATTCCACGCGCCGTTCTGCCAGGAACCATAGGAGTTCGACTGTCCCGGAGGCGCGACATAGGCGATCGCCGGGGGCTGCACGGCACGCTCGACTTCGGAATCGTACTTGCCCGCCGGCTTGCGCGCGACGACCATCCCGATCTGCTTTTCCGCATCGCGCTTGCGAGCCGCTTCGGTCTCTTCCCAATGCTCCTCGCTCGAGGCTTCACCGTTGGCGAGCGTGGCATCCTTATACTTGGTCCGAACCAGCCTGACCTTCTCCCGCAAGCCGTGGTTATCGTCCACATCCAAGAGCAGCTTGTCCCAACTCGTATACAATTGCGCGGCGAGTTGATTGACGCTCTCGGTACCGCTGGTCAAACGCCGTGAAGCATCGTCCAGCCGATCCGCGGTTTGAAACAATCCGGCATAATCGAACTCGTCCTTCGGGCCCGCTTTCGCTTCCGAGCGCAGCTTCGCCGACGCATCCCAGGCCTGCTCGGCCTCGGACTTCACCTGTTTCAATTGGGCGACCCGCGTTTCGATATCCTCGCGCTTCGCGGGCCAATCGGCCTCGGCTTTCTTGGCCGAAGCGGCGGCCGCATCCACGTCGAACGCATGCACCGCCTCGTAACTCGTATTCAGAGCCGTGATACGCTGCGGCAACTCGCGCTTGTACTGAACCCACCGGTCGGCTTCGGCGCGCATGTCCGCCGCGGTCGAACAACCCTTACGAACGGAGTCGAACTTCGACAGCTCGCTCCGAACTTGCGCTGTTTCCGAACGCCGGTTGCGCTTGGCCAGATTTTGCAACGTGGCGAGCTCGGCGGCAGCCGACGCCAGACACGATTTGCCGTCATCCAACTTCTTCCGGAACTGCAGCGCTTTCGTACGAAACAACGCAGGCTCGCTGGCCAGATCGCGCGCGATGGCGTCCTGATTTTGAACAAAGGCGGAACGCTCCGTCTCGAGTTGACGCGCGGAGTTGTCCACCTCCGACTTGAGTTGCCGCGGAAGATTATCCAAGCCCGCTACAGAAACCATCACCATCAAGAGCATGATGATGACTGCGAGAGCTCCTAGAGCACTTCGGTTCATGGCACGCCGCACCTCAGGCGGCCGGATACACAGTGATGTCCTGAATGTTCACGCGCCGGGCGATCCGGACATCGAACGGTTCGCCCTCCCACTTCTCGATGCACAGTGAACGATCGCCGTTCTGTTCGCGAAATAGCCAGCGATACAGACCTTCGACTTCACCCGTTTCATTTTCCTGATAGCCCAACTCGCGGCTCGATTCGTAGCGCCACGGCTTGCCCACATATGTAATGGACGCATTCGGATCCTGCCGGGAATCGAAATCCGCGAGCTGCTGTTCGCTCAACCCGAGATCCGGCAGCGCCAGCTTCTTTGCGTCCAAGATTCCCATCGCCTCGGCGGCGGGCCGTCCGTAGATTTCCAGATAGACTCTGCGGCCCCGGAACTCGCCGCTCAAATCGACCCAGCGGTGCGTGCCCGATTGGTAGGCGCTACGCCGGTCGACCGTGAAGTCGAGATCCGAAAAATCCTCTGCCGCGCCGCGAATCGAGATCACGTCGCCGCGATGGGCGTCCCACGGATGCGTTTCAGCGGCGGGCGCTGTAACCTGAGCCGGTTGCCGCGCGGGCGCGCTCAATGCTGCTGGACGGGCGGGACCACGAAACATCATGGCGATCACGATAATCAGCAGAACACCTAAAATCGCAAGGATCATGGCGGTGATCATGAATGTGTGATGCGCAGGAACGCCGCGGCGTTTGCCGGACGTCCCCGCGCTCGATTACGCCTCGGGCGCCGAGATCTGCTTCGCCATTGTCGGGGGCAGCGCCTTTTGCTGGCGCGCAGCCTTCAACGCGGCCAGTTCGGTATCCACGGTTCCGCCCTGCAATTGCGCGAACTCGGCTTCGAGACCTTCGTCCTTACCGGCGCTCGCCAGTTGGTCGAACGCCTTGGCCTTGGCTTCCTCGCGCGACACCGACTCTTCGAAACCCTTCAAAGCTGAAAATGCATTATCGGCCTGGGCCACTCCGGAAAGCGCTTCGGCGACCTTGCGCTGCGCCACCGCGGCATTCTTGCGCGCGACCAGCGTCGTCGCCGTACGGTCCGCTTCATCGATGCGCCGCTTCAACTCCCCTACCTTCTGTTTCAGCGATTCGCTGGCTCCGCGAGCCGCATCCACGCCCGGCTTCATCGACGCGATCTGCTGATCCGACTCCGCCTTCTTCGCCAGCGCTTTCTTTGCCAGATCCTCGTTGCCTGCGTCCAGGGCCTGGTTGGCGCGGGCGAGCCAATCTTCGGACTGCCGCGCGTACTTCTCGTATTCGGCTTCGAGGCGATTATGATTGCTCATCGCCATTGCCGACGCGTTGATAGTTTTCGCCAGCTCGCCGCGCATGTCGCGCACGGTCTGCTTCACCGTCGCTTCGAAAGTGGCGTCCTCCACCACGTCGATGCCCTGGTTCACCTGGCCACGGACCACACGTCCTCCGCGGCCGAACATCTCGGAAAGGAATCCCATATCTTCTCCTATTGTCTCGTACCTGGGGGACTTCTACTGCGCTGCCGCCGCGCCGCTGAGCAGGTGCCGCGCTTCCAATACATCGGCGCGAAGATAGCCGGCGCAACTCAGAATGTCGTCGTGGTCCTCCTCGCCCATGTTCTGGATCGTGCAGAAGTTGTTCAGCGTGATCGCGGTTTTGCCGTCGCCCATCTCGTAGAGTTGGAACGCGGATGTCGAAATGCCGTTGTGTCCCGAGAGCATTTTGTGCATGACTTCGGGAGTGATTTCCTTGTCAGGGACCGTCGTCAGATTGACGGTCATGTATAAAACGTTGCCTACCAGAGCGGCTTGAAGCGTCACGCCGGTCTCCAGATCGCGCACGCGCAAAACGCTGTCGCCGCTTTCGGTGACCTCGTATCCGCTATGCGCCAGCAACTCTGCTACTTGTGAAATTGAAAGATGGTCGCTGCGAGTCATACCTGTCAAAGTATACGACCTCCTACTGAGCGAAGTTCGGTTCATCGACCATTGGCGTGAGCGCGCCGGTTATTTGCAATTGGCTGCCGGTGAGCAGAGGTGGGTGGTCAGTGATGAGCCACCTTCGGAGAGCTGTGCCCCTGCGAGACCTACGCCACGGAAAGCGTCAAACGGCCATTCGACCGGCTCCGGGGCGCCGGCTTAATCACAATGTGGACGTCCCGGCCCAATCGCGTCAGGCATTCCAGTAACCGGTGTTCCGAGATTCCGCGAAACTGCCCCTTCAGAAGGGCGGAAACCTTCGGCTGCGTTAACCCGAGAATCTCCGCCGCGCGAGCTTGGGTAAGAGCCCTCCGCCGGACGATCTCGGCGATCTTGGCCACCAATTGGGCTTTTACCAGCATGCTCTCGCTGTCCGGGTAACCGAGGTCAGCATATACATTGCCTGAGCCTCGCTCGACGGCGGTGCGCGGCACGATTCGCTGTTTGTTCATCGCGACAACTCCTTTGCGATCTGCTCCGCGACTCTAAGACGTTCGCGAATTAAATTGATATCTGCAATGGGCGTGGCTGCTCCGCGCCTGGACTTCTTTTGGAACACATGCAGCACGAACACCACGCGCTCGAACCGTACAGTGTAGACCGCTCGATACCTGCTCCGATCCCATCTTCGACAATCTCCAGGACACCTGCAAAACCGAAGCCACTGAGGGGCTTGGCTTGATCGTGCTTCTTGCCGTCCTGCGCAAGGTAAAGCGCGAATCCAAAGAGGTCCGCCACGGGTGCGGGCAAGGCTACCAAATCCCGTTTCGAGCTACCAACCCAGTGCAGGGCAGTGATCCCCGCACCTATGAGACTCGCTTCCGTTCTACCAAATCCCGTTTCGAGCTACCAACCCAGTGCAGGGGCTTCAGGGATGGCGGTTTGTCCATCTCTCTTCATAATACCTATATTGGTATAATCCGAATCTCAGCGCGGTCGCTGCCAATTCGAATCGTCTCCGGCGTCACCAACAACGTTCGCGTCGAGCAGGTATATCACGATTCAGGCCGGTCGAACGGCGGCCCTTCCTCCTTCACGTGCAGAAGCTGCCCATCGTGTCGCCCGGACCGTTTACCAGGGCATCGCCGCCCTTCGCACCTTTCCTGATTAGGCCACGGTTCGCACGAATCGAGATCTTTGAGAGCATCGCGACCGGGCACTTGGAGGTTGAGGGTTGGTCCGGAAGGTTGGCCGGTACGCATGCGAGTACTACGGAGTTCTCCACGTTGCTCAAGCGAGAACGCGATTGGAAGATCACGCAAAAGACATTTCACTGGTATGACAAATAGCGCCCCTACCTTGGTTTTTTTGCCTTGGAGACCGGATGCGAAGGCACTTCTGAATCGACTACACGCTAGGCCGAATGTTTTGATTCAACCGAAAGAAATTTGTCGGATCATATTTGTCCTTCAAAGCCTGCAACTTCTTGAACTTTTCAGGACCGTAGGCCAAGTGAATGCGTTCGGCGCCAGCATCAGATTCAAAGTTGGTGTAATAGCCACCGTGTGAATGGCGGTCCATGCCGCCGAAAAGCTGTCGCGCCCATGCCATGTTCTTTTCGTCGTCAGCCATCCCTTCCCACATGCTGACGATGAGCATGGAGTGACGCGCATGCCGGTGTTCCACCGCCGTCGTTTCCGGTTTGACCCGCGCCATCGCCCCGCCGAGAGTATATAGGACGAGGTGAGAGTACGGACTCGGAGCCGCGAGGAACCGGTCGACCATCATATCCGCTGCTTCTTCGGTGATTGTGTCTAAATAGGTCGACTTCCAATAATTTCGCATTCCGCGGGGGTTGAAGTTCTCGACAATACTCTGGACTGCCCCATAGGGCATTTCGCAGAGCTGATTAACGATGGGCGTTCCACCCGCTAATAGCGGCGCCAGGCAACGCTCGCCCTCCTCCCGCGATCCCAAATAGCAAAGAAGGAGGATAGCAGCCTTTGTGCCATCGGGCAGAGTCCCCAATATGAAGAGCGGGCCGAGATTGTCTGGCGCGGTTGCTATGAATGCGTCATAGTGCCGGATCAGTTTTCGCGCCTGTTCGATAGGGTAAATTACCAAGCCACCGTATACGGACCCCACTGGGTGAAGCCGATACTCAAATGAGGTGACGATACCGAAGTTGCCGCCGCCGCCCCGAAGTCCCCAGAACAAATCCGGGTTGTGTGCCGCGCTCGCTGTCAATCTACTGCCATCCGCAGCAACCACATCGGCGGAGAATAAATTGTCACACGTCAGTCCGTGTTTACGCATGAGGAATCCGTAACCGCCGGCGAGTGTCAAACCCGCGATCCCCGTTGTTCTTACCAATCCGCCGGTGGTCGCCAAGCCGAAGATCTGGGTCTCGCGGTCGAAATCGCCCCAGTTAACGCCTGCTTCGGCGCGTGCGGTGCCCAGAGCCGGATCAACGTGGATCTTGTTCATCCTCGAAAGATCTATCATGAGCCCGTGATCGCAGACCGCAAAACCGCAGACCCCATGGCCTCCGCCCAATACGGAAATCAACATCTGGTGCTGGCGGGCGTAGTTGACCGCTCGCACCACGTCCTCCGCATCCTCGCAGCGAGCGATCAACGCCGGGCGATGATCGATCATGCCGTTGTGGATTTGGCGTGCGCTGTCGTACTCCTGATGATCCGGCCTGAGCAGTTCTCCACGCATACTAGCCTGGAGCGTTTCGCTATTCATCACGCCATCTGAAAATGCAGGTTTCATGTTATCTCCGCTTCCTGGTCAACTCGCCATTCCGCGCTGACGGGTATCCTCGAGTGCCGCCAGCGGTTTCCGCAACTCACGGCTGCGCACATAACTTGCCTCAAGATACGGCAGGTGTGTCACCGGACGCAATACCCGATTGGGGTAAAAGTCCAGCTTGGCGGTCCCTTATGGTTACAATTCAAGGATGGTCGACCTTCGATATCGGCGCGGCTGCGTGGCCGATGTTCGGACCGCGGCCCCACTCATTAAAGCCGAGTGCCAGTCGCTTGGGGAGGCGGTCTGCTCTCACTTGCCCGACCTGATTTCAAAGCTGATTGAAAGACAGGTCGTTAAAGCTTATGTCATAGACGAGACTTCGACGGGGAGGCTGCGCTGGTTCGGGCTCAGCGCGTTCGTCAATCCCGGAGCGCTGTCCACTGCCCTGCAAATGCCGACGACGCCTTTCCGGCAATTTCTGTTCAACAGCGTTCTCCACGGTGGGTCGCTCTTTCTCTCCCAGAAACAAATCGCCGCTGCAAATACCGCAGGAGACTTGATCCTAGCTGTTTTACTATGCCAGCCAGACGTGGGCGAGTATACGGAGGCGCAAGGCGGTCTGTTGTTTCGCATCGGGTACGAGAGCTTCTGTTTCGCGCATTCGGGATTCGGTTTGACGGGTTTCTGGCAGGAAGTTAGCGATCAGAAGCGGGCTGAAGTTCTCGCGAACCTGGGGCTCGAGTTGCATCGCAAGGTAGTTGCTGAAGACGGCACACAGAATCTTCTGCTGAAGTACACTAGCGAACGGGCAGCGGCGAACCCAGCGTACGCGATGTCCTTCATATTTAATCGTCTTCCTCCGCGATTTGGATTTTCGATAGGGCAGCAACAACTGCTTGAATCGGCGTTGCTCGATACGTCGGACAAGGACTTCGCCACGCGCTATCACCTGACCGACGACGCCGTCAAAAAGCGCTGGCGTGCCATTTACGATCGCGTGAATTTGGCGGAGCCCAGCTTGGTCGAGGCGGAAGGAGCAGGCTCAAACCAACGCCGCCTATTGCTCGGCTATTTGCGCCGGCACTTGGAGGAGTTGCGTCCTTATCAGCGGAGCCGGGGACCACACTGTCCAGCTCCACAGCCTTCAGACGGTTTCCAGAAATAGGCAAATCAGCTACTTGCGAAACTTCCTGGAACGCCGTAGTTGTTTAGGCACATAGGCTATGCTCCATACGGTTGGGTACCGCCAAGCGCTGCTCAGCCAAATCCTGCATTCCCCATCCGACTACTCGCAGTGCAGGCCAGCCGCTGAGACACAATATAATACTCATCAAAGCAATGCCGGTCGTCATTCCAGATGAAGTACTCGCGGCGGCCCACATTAGTGAGCCCGAACTGAAGCAAGAGCTTGCCCTGACGTTATTTCAGCAGGAGCGGCTGACGCTCGCGCAAGTCGAACCGTTTCGCGGAGATGGGCCAGGTCGCGTTCCAGGCTGTGTTGGCGGATCGCCAGATTCCGATCCACTACGGAATCGAGGCCGCCTCGAAATTCTTCCCTCGTTGCATGGGCAGGTACTCATTCCGCCAGCAGTGTCCGCGGAATTGGCCGCCAAGAAAGATGTTGTCCCACCGATCGATGTTGACTGCATCTCTTGGCGGATGATCGCATTTCCGAAGGACCAGAACCGCGTCCGAGAGTTGCTTCATGATCTTGACGCAGGCGAAGCTGAGGCGATTGTGCTTGCAGTAGAGCGTCAAGCTTGGCGGCGAACGCGGAACCGCCACTGCCATGACCGGCATCGATCTGATGCGCGACGGCCTTGCTGTGCGGAACAGCTATGAGAGCGCCACTTTCGTTCAGTAAGCCTACAACCGTTGAGGAGCCTCGACCGTCCGGTCCGATCGGATGTTTCCCGTGTTCAGAGTACCCGCGGGCTCGAATAGGAGCAGGTGTGCCTCGTGGTCTGCCTTGGGCCGGTGCTCGACGCCGCGCGGCACGACAATCATCTCCCCGGCTTGCAACTCGATGCTTTGGGCGTGCCCTGTCGGGTCACGATATTGCATTTCGAGCACGCCTTCTAGAACCAGGAACAACTCGTCTTCCTCGTCGTGGTGGTGCCACACGAATTCGCCGGCGACCTTCACGATCTTCACGTGTTGCCCGTTCAGTTCGGCGACGATGCGCGGGCTCCAGCGATCCTGAATTTGCGCGAGCTTTGCCGCGAGGTTCACCTTTTCCATAACGCGAAGCATAGCGCGAGTGATCTAACATCTGCTGCATGAAAACCAATGCGACCCGCTATCTCGACCGGTTAGGAATCGTTTACGAATTGCGCGAGTACGACGTTGACCCGGACGATCTCTCGGCGGAGACAGTGGCCGCCAAGGTGGGGCTTCCCTCCGAACAGGTCTTCAAGACTCTCGTCGTTCGCGGCGACCGCAACGGGATCTGCATGGCCGTGGCGCCCGGCAACACGGAAGTGGACGCGAAAGCCCTGGCGCGAATCACGGGCGACCGCAAAGCCGAATTGGTGCCGCTCAAAGAAGTGCAGCCGCTCACCGGCCAGATTCGCGGCGGTGTGACAGCCATCGGACAGTCGCGCGCGTACCCGGTTTACGCGGATGAAACAATCGAGCTTTTCGATGTCATTTCGGTTTCAGCGGGAGTGCGCGGAACGCAGATCCTGCTTGCGCCGGCGGACTACATACGCGCCGTAGCGGCGTGCGTAGGTCCCATTGCGCGAGATAAATCGCGTTAAATTCCGCAGAACTGCTGAATGGGATTGATTCAGGATACGCATGTGCGATATTTTGGGCTACTGGCCCCACGCTGCGGCCTTCGACACCGTATGAAACTAAACATGCATCGAATCATCCTCAGCCTCCTGCTGCTTTTGTGTCTGTCGGGCGCTGTCTGGGCCCAACAGCCGGCGCCTGCCGCGGAGCACGGGGGAGGCGAGGCCAATCTCATCTTGCCAGATCTGGGCCAAGCCACTTTTCAGGGGATCAACGGCCGCCACCTGCTTATGGGCGGCATTGTTGTCGCCATCTTTGGCCTGCTGTTCGGCCTCGTCAGTTATACCCAACTTCGCAACCTTCCGGTGCATTCCTCGATGCGCGAGATATCGGAGCTGATTTACGAGACTTGCAAGACTTATCTCACCACGCAAGGCCGGTTCTTGCTCATCCTCGAGATATTTATCGGGGCGATCATGGTTCTCTATTTCGGCTTCCTTTATCAGCCGGCGATGGGCGCCTTGAAAGTCGCGATCGTACTTCTGTTCAGCTTTATCGGCATCGGCGGCAGCTACGGCGTTGCCTGGTACGGCATCCGCGTGAACACATTCGCCAACTCGCGCACCGCCTTCGCCAGCCTGCGCGGTAAACCATTTCCGTGTTACGCCATTCCGCTGCGAGCCGGCATGAGCATCGGCATGGTGCTGATCAGCGTCGAGCTGCTGATTATGTTGTTCATCCTGTTGTTCATTCCGGGCGATTATGCCGGGCCGTGTTTCATCGGCTTCGCGATCGGTGAGTCGCTCGGCGCGGCGGCGCTGCGCGTTGCTGGCGGTATCTTCACCAAGATCGCCGACATCGGCGCAGACCTGATGAAGATCGTGTTCAAGATCAAAGAAGACGATGCCCGCAACCCTGGAGTCATCGCCGATTGCACGGGCGATAACGCGGGCGACTCAGTCGGGCCTAGCGCGGATGGCTTCGAAACCTACGGCGTCACCGGCGTCGCTCTCATCGCATTCATCCTTCTTGCGGTCACGCAGGATTCGATGAAAGTGCAACTCCTGGTGTGGATCTTCTCCATGCGCGTCATGATGATCATCGCCTCCGGGCTATCGTACTTCGTCAACGAAGCGTTGGCCAAAGCGCGCTATGGCAACTTGAATAAGTTCAACTTCGAATCGCCGCTGACCAGTTTGGTCTGGCTCACCTCCATCGTCTCCGTCGTCCTCACCTACATCGTTTCGTACCTCATGATCCCCGATCTGGCGGGCGACACATCGCTGTGGTGGAAGTTGTCGAGCGTGATCACGTGCGGCACTTTGGCCGGTGCGATTATCCCTGAGTTCGTGAAGGTGTTTACCTCCGTCAGTTCCAGGCACGTCCGCGAAGTCGTCACCTCCGCCCGCGAAGGCGGCGCATCGCTCAACATTCTGTCCGGACTGGTGGCCGGCAATTTCAGCGCCTACTGGCTGGGCTTGACGATTCTGCTGCTGATGAGCATCGCTTATGGGGTGAGCACGCTGGGAATGGGCGCATTGATGATGGCGCCCGCCGTCTTCGCTTTCGGTCTGGTGGCGTTCGGCTTCCTCGGCATGGGACCGGTAACGATCGCGGTGGATAGCTACGGCCCGGTCACCGACAACGCTCAGTCGGTTTACGAATTATCGATGATCGAGACCCTTCCGAACATCCGCCAGGAGGTAAAGCGCGATTTCGGATTCGAACCGGATTTCGAAGTCGCGAAGGAGAACCTGGAAGAGAACGATGGCGCAGGCAATACGTTCAAGGCCACTGCGAAGCCGGTGCTGATCGGTACCGCGGTGGTGGGAGCCACGACCATGATCTTCTCGATCATCGTTGCGCTCACCAACGGCCTGAAGCCCGAACTGCTGCGCTACCTTTCCATTCTGCATCCGCCATTTCTGCTTGGCCTCATCGCGGGCGGCGCGGTGATCTATTGGTTCACCGGCGCGTCGATGCAGGCCGTGACCACCGGCGCGTATCGCGCAGTCGAGTTCATCAAAGCGAATATCCATCTGGAAGGTTCCGAGAGGGCCTCGGTTGCCGATTCGAAAAAGGTGGTTGAAATCTGCACGCAGTACGCCCAGAAAGGCATGTTCAACATCTTCCTGGTCGTGTTCTTCTCGACCCTGGCATTCGCGTTCGCCGAGCCGTATTTCTTTATCGGCTACCTGATTTCGATCGCGCTCTTCGGTTTGTATCAGGCGATCTTCATGGCCAACGCGGGCGGCGCGTGGGATAACGCAAAGAAGATTGTCGAGACCGAGTTGAAAGCCAAGGGCACTCCGCTGCACGATGCTTGCGTGGTTGGCGATACCGTCGGCGATCCGTTCAAGGATACGTCGTCGGTCGCGATGAACCCGATCATCAAGTTCACGACGTTGTTCGGTCTGCTCGCGGTCGAGCTTGCGGTTAGCTTGACTCGGGATCAGGGCCCGATGCTGACCAATGTCCTGGCCGCGATATTCCTGGCGATTTCGATGGTCTTCGTGTACCGCTCGTTCTACGGCATGCGCATCGAGAGCGGCGCTCGCGAAGTGTCGAAGCGCGAGGAAGTCGCAACTACCGTCCGCTAAAACGGCTCATCGATCGAGGGACTCTGGGGCGTGAACATTTGCGCCCCACCCTCGGTCACATGGAAGCAATCCTCCAGGCGCACGCCGAACTCTCCCGGTATAGCGATCGTGGGCTCGTCGCTGAAGCACATCCCCGCCTGCATCTTCGTTTTGTTTCCGCGCGCCAGATTGGTCCACTCGTGCCCATCGAGTCCGATGCCGTGTCCGGTACGATGCGGCAGCCCGGGAAGTTTGTAACCAGGGCCGAATCCCGCATCGGTGATCAGCTTGCGTGCCGCTGCGTCGACCGCTTCACAAGCCACGCCAGGCCGGGATGCCGCCAAGGCCGCGTCCTGCGCTTTCCGTTCCAGATTCCAGACTTTGCGCTGCCGGTCCGAAGGTTTGCCGAAGACGAAACTCCGGGTAACATCGGAGACGTAGCCTTCCACGCTGCAACCGGCGTCGACCAGCACCATGTCTCCTTCGCGCAGCTTCTGCGGCTCGATCGTGCCATGCGGCGAGGCCGAGTATTTGCCGAAAAGGACGAGTCCGCCGCCCGGCGCGCCCGCAGCGCGGAATGCGTTGCTCAGGTTGGCCGAAAACTCGCCCTGCATCATCCCATCCCGCATCGTGCCAGCGGCCGATTTGATCGCGGCCAGCGCAATTTCATTTGATCGCTTCAGCAGCGCAATCTCGGCTGGCGATTTGATCATGCGGCAACCGGCTGTTACCGGATCGGCGCTCACGCACTCGTATGCGGGGGCGGCCTTCCGTATCCCGTCGAAGATGAAGAACCGCACGGTCTCCTCGAAGCCGATGCGGCCGCTGCGAATCCCGCGATCGCGCAGCACGTCGACGATCCGTGCATACGGGCTCTCGTCCTCCTGCCAGACGCGAAGGTCCTTACTGAAGCGAATCACTTCGCGCGCGCGGCCCTCTTCAAAGGCAGGGGCCACATACGCGAGCTCACCCCTGACGGGCATAATGAGCGCGAACGTCCGCTCGCTGCGGCCCCAACGCGTCCCGGTGAAGTAAGTCATGCTGCTTCCGGGCTCCAGTATCACGGCGTCGATCTTCGAAGCCACCATCAGGCGCCGCGCCTTTTCGATACGCGATTCGCGTTCGGCATCGGTAATGGGCGATGGCGCCGCCGGGGCAGCCATCAACGCACCGGCACTGGTCTTAAAGAATCTTCGTCTGTTGATGCGCATGGAAAGTGGTAAATTCGTCGGCATATCGGCGAGTCGAGGGAATCTGAGCGTTGCTGGTACGCCAGACTGAGCCGCGACCGCAAGGAAGCGGTTCTTGAGGTACTTCATTACGTTCGCCTGCTACAGTACGCGCCTGCACGGCGACGAATCGGGATCGGTGGATCGGCGTCACAACCTGTTTGGCGGCCGTATGTTGGAGCCTGATTCGAAACGCTTCATGGCAGAACGTCGCAACATGCTCCAGGATCCTAAAGTGCTCGACCATGCGAGCCGGGCAGTGGTGCTGGCGGCAATCCAGAGCGACTGCGCGCACCGAGGCTGGAACCTGCTGGCTGCTCACGTAAGGTCCAGCCATGTGCACGTCAGTGTAGAGGCAGAGATCCGGCCTGAGAGAATCCTGAACGAGTTCAAATCGTACGCAGCCGTGATCTGAACCGAATGGGACGCGACGGACCGGATCGAACACGCTAGGCGCGTCATGGGAGCACCCGTTGGCTGTGGAAGGACGAGGATGTCAAGCACGCACTTAAATATATCTTCGAGGAGCAGGGCGAGCCTATGGCCCTGTTCGTCGCCGAAGAGCTTTGAGCAGCTAACCGCCTCCTTGCGGTCGCGGCTCAGCGTCGGACGGTTGCTAGCCTCCACTTCTATGTCGCACTTGACCCGTATATTAGCAGCCCGTGATACCGCCGGTGCAATTGAACGATAATAAGAAAATGTCCGATCAGCCGTTTGAATCCATCGAGAGCGCACAGGAGTTTCTGGCCCTTCTGACCGCAAGCATCGAGGAGACTGTCTCCGACGTGCATCGCGACCGCACCGCCGCCATCGACGACGATGAAGAGCGGCGCGTGCAGGCTCTCGACCTGGCCCTTTACAAGCTGCATTTGTTGGATGCACACGTCCACAAAAGCAGGCGGATTTTGAACGATCTGCGCACCATCCGGCGGCTGCTGGTCAACGAGCGGTCGGCGGCGGCATTCACCAGCTAACACACATGCGTTACATCGCGTTTTCGGCCTCGTTGCTGCTGCTTTTGGCGGCCGACACGCGCCCGGGTTCCGAGATTCAGCTCTGGCATCATCGCAATCTCGGCAAGGCGTTCTACGAGAATCCCACCACGCAGACGCAGGCCGTCGACGAGTTCAAACAAGCGCTGTCGCTGGCGCCTGCGTCGATCCGGGAGCAGCTCAACTACGGACTGGCTTTGCTGCGCGCGGGCAAGACTCGTGAAGCCGTCGCGCAATTAGAGAAGGTTCAGAAAGCGCGGCCCGAGTTGCCCCACACCTGGTTCAATCTGGGGATCGTATTCAAGAAGGATGGCGACTCTCAAAAGGCGCTTCCGCAATTCGAGCGCCTCGTGGAACTCGCGCCGAACGAACCGGTCGCGCATTACAACCTCGGTGTTCTTTATAAGCAGGAGTCGCGCGCCGAGGATGCAGTTCGCGAATTCCAGGCCGCTGTGCGCTTGAACCATACGCTCGCAGCTCCACATTTTCAGCTCTACAACGTGTACCGCACGTCCGGGCGTAGGGACGAAGCCGCGGCGGAACTCAAGGAGTTTCAGCGCCTCAAGCAAAGCCAGGAAGGCGCGGCGATCCCGGAAGACATGGAGTGGTGCGAGTACGCGGAGATCTACGATCCCATCGACGCGCCACCGCCCGCCGCCGCCGCAAAGCCGGAATACAAGCTGCACGCGTTCGCGCAGCCCGCGGACGGTTGGTTGTTGCTGGACGCCTTCGGCCAAGGCAGCCCGGACGTCCTCGGTTGGGCGGGCGGGAAATTGATTCTCTACCGCCACGGACTCGAGCCCGTTGCCGACTCCAGCTTCGGGGATTTGACCGGCGTTATCTCGGCTGCGGCAGGCGACTTCGACAACGACGGTTTGATGGACCTTTGCGTTCTCACCGCGGCGGGGCCGATGTTGTATCGCAATACGGGAGGCCGCTTCGCGCTTCAGGACGCAGGGTTGCCGCAGCGCCGCTTCGAAGCCGCGGTGTGGCTGGATTACGATCACGATTACGATCTCGATCTGTTCCTGTTGGGCGCGGATTCGGCGCTCATGCGCAATCAGGGCAAGGCGGGTTTTGCCGATCGCACTTCCGATTTTCCGTTTGTGAAAGGACACGCCGTCGCGGGCACGGCGTTCCGCTTGATTCCGGACACGAAGACCTTCGATCTTGCCGCGGCTTACGGGAACCGCGCAGCAGTGTTGTATCGCGATCAGCTCGGCGGAAAATATTCGGCGGGCAGCTTCGACATACCCAACGCCCGGCAACTTGGTGTTGTGGATTCGAATCACGACGGCAAACTCGAGATCGCGGCGCGCGAGTTCGACTTCGCGGATTTCAACGCCGACGGCCGCATCGATCGCGTCTCCGCCTTGGGCGTCGAGATCAACGCGGGCAAGACGAAGACGAATTTCATTGGAGTTCGTCTGGATGGAATCAAGAATCTGAAACTGGCACAAGGGTCGGAGGTCGAAATAAAGGCCGGCACTCTGTACGAGAAGAGGGTGTACAACGGCGTTCCTCTCACCTTCGATCTGCGCAACTACACCGCCGCCGACACGGTCCGCATCACGTGGCCGAACGGTCTCATCCAGAATGAAATGCGCCAGGCCGCGAACAAGTCTTACACGTATAAGGAAGCGCAGCGGCTCAGCGGTTCCTGTCCGATGATCTGGACCTGGGACGGAAGCCAGTTTCAGTTCATCACCGATGTTTTAGGCATCGCCCCGCTCGGCGCCATGTCGGGCGATGGAACATATTTTCCGGTCGATCACGACGAGTACATTCAGATTCCGGCGGAGGCGCTTTCCGAACGCGACGGGCATTACGAGATCCGCGTCACCGAGGAATTGAGCGAGGTGTCGTATATCGACCAGCTTCGTCTGACAGCCGTGGATCACCCGGCCGGGGTCGAGATTTTTCTGAACGAGAAATGGAAGGCGCCGCCCTATCCCGAGTTCCGCTACTACGGTGCGAAACGCCGTGTGTACCCGGTTCGCGCGCAAGATCATCGCGGGCACGATGTGTTGCCGTTGCTGCTCGCAGCCGATCGGCGCTATCCGACCGATTTCCAGCGCACGGAATCCGGGATTGCCGAACTGCATTCGCTGACTCTCGATTTCTCCGGCGCAGCTTCGGATAACCGGGCGGTGCTGATCCTGCGCGGCTGGGTGGATTGGGCCGACGGCTCCACGTTTCTCGCCGCCGCTCAGGAATCGAAAGCCGGGTTGATCGCGCCGTATCTGCAGGTGAAGAACGCGAAGGGCGAGTGGCAGACCGTCATCGAAGATATGGGCATGCCCGATGGCAAACCGAAAACCATCTCGGTGGATTTGACCGGAAAATTTCTTTCCACCAGCCGCGAGGTTCGCATCATCACCAATCTTTGCGTGTACTGGGACGAGATCTTCTTAAGTGAGTCGGATGCGCGCCCCAACGTTCGAGAGACGGTGCTTGGCGCGGCTTCGGCCAACGTGCGGTTCCGCGGATTCTCGGATTCGCGTATCCATCCGGAGCGCAAGCAGCCGGAGGAGTTCTTCTATGACGTATCGTCGCCTCTGTCTTATTGGAATCCGACTCCGGGGCGCTACACACGTTACGGCGATGTGCGGGAGCTAGTCGAATCGGTGGACGACCGTTACGTCATCATGGGCGCCGGCGATGAGATCGCGCTGCGCTTCAACGCCCGTTCGCTGCCGCCGCTGCCTCGCGGATGGCGTCGCGATTTCGTAATGAAGGTGGATGGTTGGGCCAAGGACCGCGACGCCAACACAGCGCATTCGCAGACCGTCGAGCCGCTTCCATTCCACGCGATGACGCAATACCCGTATGCGCTAAGCGAACATTATCCCGAAGATGTGTTACACCGAAGTTATCGGGAACAGTACAATACGCGCCCTGCGCTGCGTCTGATTCGTTCCCTGGCCCAACGATGAAGCCGCGTTTGCTCGCCTTTCTCGCCTTCGTATTCCTGATCAACACCGGGTATGTGGCTGCGTTCGGCACGCCATCGCTCTTCTATATGGGCAACGCGGTGCTGCACCTCGTGCTCGGCCTGGTACTCACGGTAGCGCTGATTCGAATCGCGCAGACCGCTCCGCGAATGATGGCTTTGCCCGCGGCGCTCGGGATCGTGCTTGCCATCATCGGCAACACGCGGGATCACCGCTGGGTGCTCGAGGCCCACGTCGCGTTTGGGATCGCCGCAACCGCCGTGCTGATCGCGTGGGCGCGGCGAGCAAACCAACAGCAGATCTACCGGGCGTTGCTGGCCGGTAGCGCAGTGGCTCTGTTGTTGCCGCTGTTCACAACGGTTCTGAAACGCAGCAGTGCCGCCGCTCGCGCGCGCATCGAGAACCCGCTGATCGTGCCAACGTCGATGGAAGGCGAGGGCGCTGGCCCGAAGTCGCCGTTCTGGCCTTCCTCTTCCAACACCAACACCGGCGGCACGATTCCATCGAACTTCTTCATGGACTCGAAGCTGTGCGGCGAGTGCCACAAGGACATCTACGAGCAGTGGAACAGCTCCGCACACCATTTCGCATCGTTCAACAACCAGTTCTACCGCAGGTCGATCGAATACATGCAGGACGTGGTTGGAACGAAACCCACCAAGTGGTGCGCCGGCTGCCACGATCACGCCGTCTTTTTCAACGGGCGCTTCGACCGGCCCATCAAGGAACAGATCGATACACACGAGGCCCAAAATGGTTTGGGCTGTCTCTCCTGCCATGCGATCGTGCATGTGGGAAGTTCGATGGGCAATGCCGATTTCACCATCGAATATCCCAAGCTGCATGAGCTTGCGTCGAGCCGCAATCCGCTCATCCGCCGCGTCGACAGCTTTCTGACTTACTTCAACCCGGCGCCGCATCGCAACGTGATGTTGAGGCCGTTCATGCAATCGAATTCGGAGTTCTGCTCGGCCTGTCACAAAGTCCACATGGATGTTCCGGTGAACCAGTACCGTTGGCTGCGCGGCTTCAACGATTACGACAACTGGCAGGCAAGCGGCGTCTCGGGACAGGGCGCGCGCTCGTTCTACTATCCGCCGAAATCGCAGGTGTGCTCGGATTGCCATATGCCGCTGGTCGACTCACACGATCCCGGCAATCGGGCCGGCAAGGTTCACTCCCATCGTTTCCCGGCCGCGAATATGGCCGTCGCGCACGTCAATCAAGACCAGGCGCAGAAGCAGGCAACGGAGAAGTTCCTCAAGTCGGGATTCATCACCGTCGACATTTTCGCGGCTTCACCGGTAGACGACGCGAAAGGGCAAACGCAGATGCGCCGGCGAAATACCGAAGGCCCGCAGCTTATGTCCACGTTCGCCGTCGGTGAGGAGGCTGAGCAGGGTGGTGCGGTTCTGATCCGCGAAGTCGGCAAGGTCGCGGCGCCGCTCGATACGTCCCAAGCGCGCTTTGCTCCGGGATCGACGGTTCGCGTCGACACTGTCGTACGTACGCGCAAAATCGGCCACTTCTTCCCCGGTGGAACGGTGGATTCGTTCGACGTCTGGCTGGAGTTGATCGCCAAAGACGCGCGCGGCAAGGTGATCTTCTGGAGCGGACGTGTGGACGATGGCGGCCGCGGCCCGGTCGAGCGCGGCGCGCATTTCTACCGCTCCTACCAGATCGACGGCGAAGGCAATATGATCAACAAGCGGAATGCGTTTCAAACGCGAAGTACGCTTTATGTTCGACTGATTCCGCCCGGCGCCGCCGATGTGGGCCACTTCCGCGTGACCATCCCGAAGGATGCCGAGGGTCCGATCACGCTCCAGGCGCGTCTGAACTACCGCAAATTTTCGCATTACTACACGCAGTTTTCCTACGCTGGCCAGCCGGAGCGCACCACTCCCGAACTGGTCACTGCGAGTTTTGACAATCGCGTCTACAACTTCAACAAAAACAATATTCCGAAGAATGTTTCGGGCAAAATCAAGGGCGAGATTCCCGATCTGCCCATCATCACAGTGGCTCAGACTGAGACCAAGCTCGAACTCGGTGAGCCGAAATGGGAACCGGCGGTTGCGAAGAAAGACCGCGAGCGATGGAACGACTGGGGCATCGGCATGCTTCTGCAAGGCGATCTGAAGGGCGCAGAATATGCGTTCAGGAAGGTGACCGAAGCCGAGCCCGAGTATGCCGATGGTTGGCTGAACGTTGCGCGCGCGCTGATTCAGGAAGGTGAGACCGTGGCCGCCAAGCCCTACATCGCGAAAGCCATGCAGTTGGACCCGAAGCTGGCGCGCGTGCATTTCTTCCAGGCGATGATTCAGAAAGCCGATGGCGACTACGATGGCGCGCTCACATCGCTTCGCACCGCCGCCGGCATGTACCCGCGCGACCGCGTCGTCGCGAATCAAATCGGCCGAATTCTGTTTTTGAAGCGCGATTACGCCGGGGCGGAGAAGGCCCTCTTGACGGCATTGAGCGTCGACCCCGAAGATCTTCAGGCGCACTACACGCTGATGCTCGTGTACCGTGGTCTCGGACAGGCGGAGAAGGCGCAGCGTGAGGAGACGTTGTTCCGTCGCTTCAAAGCCGACGAGTCCTCGCAATCCATCACCGCGAAGCCGCGCATGGTCAGCCCGGAGGATAACAACGAGCGCCAGATGATTCACGATCACGAGAGCGTGCCGTTGAAGGCAGGAGGCCGCACGTGAGAGCCGCGATCTATTTCTGTACTGCGATCCTTCTCGCGGCCGGAACGGCGCCATCGTCTCCCGCGGTCCGCTTCACCGATGTCACCGCCGCAGCGGGTATTAAGTTCACACACAACGCAGGCAAGGCAGGGAAGAAGTATCTGCCGGAGACCATGGGTTCGGGGGTCGCGTTCCTGGATGCGGATGGCGATGGCTGGCTCGATATTCTCTTCGTGAATTCGAAGGACTGGACGGCTAAGGGACGGCGGTCCACGGCCAGGCTGTATATCAACAATCGCAAGGGCGGCTTCACCGACGCGACCGCGGGAAGCGGGCTTGACCTAAACATCTATGGCTTGGGCGTGACCGTGGGCGATTACGATAACGACGGCCGCGATGACGTCTATATCACCGCGCTCGAGGGCGACCGCCTGTTTCACAACGAGGGCGGCGGCCACTTCCGCGACGTCACTACCGCGTCGGGCATTCGCAACGCCGACTTCGGAACCAGCGCCGCGTGGGTGGATTACGATCGCGATGGCAAGTTGGATCTGTTCGTCGCCAACTACGTCAACTGGACGCAGAAGGGCGATCTGTGGTGCTCGCTCGACGGTTCCACGAAATCCTACTGCACTCCCGAGTCATACAAAGGACGCTCATCGAAGCTGTTTCACAACCTGGGGAACGGCAAGTTCGAAGATGTCACGCAGCGCGCGGGCATTGGCGATGCCACCAGCAAATCGCTCGGTGTAACCGTGTTCGACTATAACAACGATGGGTGGCCCGATCTGTTCATCTCGAACGACACACAGCCGAACAAGCTGTACCGCAACAATCGCAATGGAACATTTTCCGAAGAAGCTGTTTCGGCCGGTGTTGCCTTCGGCGAAGATGGCGTTGCACGCGGAGCGATGGGCGCCGACGTCGCGGATTACGATCGCTCGGGCCGCCCGCATTTGTTGGTCGGGAACTTCTCGAATCAGATGCTCGGCCTGTATCACAACGAGGGCAACGCGCTGTTCGTCGACGAAGCTCCGCGATCAGCGCTGGGCCGCGCGAGTTTGCTGAGCCTGACCTTCGGACTATTCTTCTTCGACTACGACCTGGACGGCTGGCCGGACATCTTCTGCGCCAACGGCCACATCGATGAAGAGATCGGCCGCGTCCAGCCGAAAATACAATACCGGCAGCCGCCGCTTCTGTTTCGCAATCAAGGCAAAGGCAAGTTCGAAGACGTCACGCGGCAGCAATCGGCCGAGTTTCAGCGTGCCATCGTGGCGCGTGGAGCGGCGTACGGCGACTTCGATCATGACGGCGATCTGGACATCGTTGTCAGCACCAATAACGGCCCCGGTTACCTGTTCCGCAACGACGGCGGCAATCGCAACCACTGGCTGCATTTGAAACTGCAAGGGACGAAGTCGAACCGAAGCGCGATCGGCGCGAAGGTGACGATCGACTCCGCCGGCGGCCGTCAATGGCAGATGGTGCGGTCAGGATCGAGCTACTGCTCGCAAAGCGAACTCGCGCTGACGTTCGGCCTCGGCAGTCAGACGAAGGTGAACTCGATCGACGTCGAATGGCCGAGCGGCGCAAAACAGCGGCTCACCAACGTCAATGCCGATCAGTATCTGACGATCACCGAAAATTGACCCGGGCCGGTCAATACGGCCATTGCGGCATGCTGAACAGCCCGCCGTCCACCCAGATGGTCTGGCCTGTAATGAACTGCCCGGAATCGCTCGCCAAAAACACGACCGTCTTGCCGACATCCTCCGGCAGACCCACGCGCGCCAGCGGCGTCAGCTTGGCCCACGTGCCCGAGTAATCTCCCGCCTCGTGCTTGGTCCGCTCGATCTCGATGGCGCCCGGCGCAGCGCAGTTCACGCGAATGCCGTACTTGCCGAGCTCCACAGCGGCCACTTTGGTGAACATCTCGATGCCGCCCTTGCTCGCCGTGTAATCCACCAGGTTCGGGAACGCGAGCTTGTTGCAGCCGGAGCCGATGTTGACGATTGCGCCCCCGCCCGAGTCTTTCATGTGACGAGCCGCGCGCTGCGTGCAAAGAAAGCAGCCCTTCAGATTCGTGGCGATCACGCGGTCCCACTCTTTCTCCTCCAGCTCGAGCAGCGGCTTCCACGTTTGCACGCCGGCGTTATTCACCAGGATGTCGAGCCGCGCAAATTCGCCGAACGCGGAAGCGAACATGCGGTCCACATCCGCCGATAATCCGACGTTGGCCTGCACCGGAAACGCCCGCCGTCCCATCGCGGCAATCTCCGCGACAGTAGCGTCCGCTCCCGCCGCGTCCGTATTGAAATTGACAGCGACATCGCACCCGGCGCGCGCCAACTCGAGCGCAATCCCCTTTCCCACGCCCTTACTCGCTCCGGTCACCAGCGCCGTCTTGTTCTGTAGCAGCATGCGAACATTGTACGCGCGCGAGCGTCGAAATTTTGTACTTGCCGCTCGATGGAATTAGAAGGACACTGAAGTTTCACACTCCGTCCGCAAGAGCCGGGAGTGTCTAGCTTCAAGGAGGCCGGGCCGTTGAACTTGAAAGTCGCAGATACCGCGCCGGTTCGGGAACCGGCCGAGCGTTGGACCACCGCCGATGCAGCGGAACTATACGACGTCGCCGCCTGGGGAAAGGGCTATTTCTCGGTCGGCGATAACGGCCACTTGCTCGTCCACCCGACGAAAGACTCGGCCCGCTCAATCGACCTGATGGAGCTGGTCGAAAAGCTGGAGCTGCGCGGGATCTATCTTCCGATCCTTGTGCGCTTCGCCGATATCCTAAAACATCGCCTGGGGGAAATGTTCGGAGCGTTTCAGAGCGCCATCACCGAGCACGGCTACAAGGGCGGTTATTGCTGCGTCTATCCCATCAAAGTCAACCAGCAGCGCCAGGTGGTCGAAGAGGTGTTCCAGTTCGGGCGCCCTTACGGGTTCGGCCTGGAAGCGGGCTCAAAACCCGAGCTGCTCGCGGTGATGGCCATCGCCGATAACAAGACGCCGATCATCTGCAACGGCTTTAAGGACGAGGAATACATTGAGCTGGCGATGCTGGCCAAAAAAGTCGGCCGCCAAATCATTCCCGTGGTCGAAAAGTTCACCGAGCTCGATCTCATCATCAAACAGTCGGAGCGCGTCGGCGTCCGCCCGGTGATCGGGTTGCGCGCCAAGCTGGCCAGCCGCGGATCGGGCCGGTGGAAATCCTCCGGTGGCTATCGCTCCAAATTCGGCCTCACCATCACCGAAGCCATTCGCGCCCTGGAACAGTTGAAGGCCCTCGGCATGGAGGATTGCCTTCAACTCCTGCACTTTCACCTGGGCAGTCAGATCACGAATATCCGCCAGATCAAGGGCGCGGTCACCGAAGCTGTGCGCGTCTACGTGGAGTTGAAACGCGCCGGCGCTGGCCTGCAATTCATGGACGTCGGCGGCGGCTTGGGCATCGATTACGACGGCTCGCAAACCGATTTCGAATCGAGCGTCACCTCCACGCTCCAGGAATACGCGAACGACGTCGTCTATCACATCCAGCAAGTCTGCGATGAGGCCGAGGTGCCGCACCCGACCATCATTTCCGAGAGCGGCCGCGCAGTCGCCGCTTACCATAGCGTGCTGGTGTTCAACGTTCTCGGCGTCACCGGATTCGGCGAGGAGGAAGTGCCGAAGGATCTGCCCGAGGAAGTGGAGCAGCCGCTGTTCGACCTACTCGAGACCTACCGCTCGCTCAGTTCCAAGAATCTGCTCGAGTCATTCCACGACGCGCAGCAGGCTCTCGATTCCGCGCTGAACCTGTTCAGCCTCGGTTACCTGCCGCTCGCGCAGCGCAGCACCGCCGAAAACATGTATTGGGCAATTTGTCATCGCATTCAGCGAATGGCCAAGGATCTGGAGCCTTACCCGGAAGAGTTGGAGCCGCTGGATAGCCTGTTGTCGGAGACGTATTTCTGCAATTTTTCGCTGTTCCAATCTATGCCCGACAGTTGGGCGGTGAAGCAGCTTTTTCCGATCATGCCGATTCACCGGCTTGAGGAGGAGCCGTTCCGCCACGGAATCCTGGGCGATATCTCGTGCGATTCCGACGGCAAGATCGACCAGTTCATCGACCGCCGCGATGTGAAGCGCACCTTGCCGCTACATCCCGTGAACGGCAGCCCGTACGTGTTGGGTGCGTTTCTGGTCGGCGCTTATCAGGAGATACTCGGCGATCTGCACAACCTGTTCGGCGATACCAACGCGGTGCACGTCACGCTCGCAGACAATGGCGAAGTTGTTTTAAACACGGTGGTGCGCGGCGACACGGTGCGCGAGGTTCTGGACTACGTTCAGTTCAACGCAAAATCGTTGCTCGAGGAGTTTCGGCTGGATGTCGAGACCGCTTTGCGCGATGGCAAAATCGGCTACGAGGAATCAGGCCGGCTCCTGCGATTCTATGAAGAGGGGCTGAACGGCTACACGTATCTCGAGCAATGATGTCTTTCAGGTCACTCGCATTTGCGGCCCTGCTGTGCGCGGGATTCGCGAATGCCGAAACGCCCTGCCATTGTGATCCAGCGCAGCCCGAAACCATGAAGGCGCGCGAATGCAGCCTGTGTGCGGAGGCGGAGAAGGAGCCCGCCGATGCGATCGTATTCTTCCGCCGCGACATCAACCCGCGCAAGGCGAATCGCTGGCTCATCATGCCTCGCATGCACACGCGCGAATTGCATTCACTCTCGGAGCTGCCCGCCGAAGTGCGCACGGAGTTGTGGACGCAGGCGATCGAAAAAGCAAAATCGCTGTGGGGCCCCGATTGGGCCGTCGCCTACAATGGCGACCGTGTACGCACGCAATGCCACGCCCACATCCACATCGGGAAGCTGCTTCCCGGCGTCGAATTCGGTCCGTTCGTGATTGTGGACAGTCCGGCCGCCATCGTGGTCCCTCCCGGCGAGGGCGTTTGGGTCCATCCCGTCGATGGCAAACTGCACGTCCACTCAAGCGAGCAGATCACAGAAACTGTCTTATTACGATAGAGGTTCAACGTGTCCTTACTCGAAATCGCGAAACTGCCCACCGCTGAAAACGCAACTATTCACCTGCATCCCGATGACAACATCGCTGTGGCGCGCGTGCCGGTTGCGCCGGGGCAGCAGTTGAAAATCGATGGCCAGGCGGTCACGGCGCTCGATCAGATTCCGGCCGGGCATAAGATCGCGGTGCGCACCATCCGCTCCGGCGAAAATATCGTCCGCTATGGCCAGGCGATGGGGCGCGCGCGCATGCTGATCGACGCGGGCCGGCATGTTCACACCCACAACGTCGCCTTCGATGACTCCCGCGCGGACTACGAATATCCCGATACAGAATCGCCCGTGCCTGCCCGCCGCGCCGATGCGCCCCTGTTCGCGGGTTACCGCCGCCAGGATGGCAGAGTCGGCACGCGCAACTACATCGCCGTGGTCGCGGCCAGCAACTGCGCGGCCCACACTGCGGAGTTGATCGCGGCAAGCTACGCGGGCGAGCGCTTGCCGGCTAATGTCGACGGTGTCGTAGCGTTTCCACATGGCGAGGGTTGCGGCCACGCGTTCGGACCCGACACGGACCAGTTGCGGCGCACGCTCGCCGGGGTGCTCGATCATCCGAATGTCTCGGCGGCAATCGTGCTCGGGCTCGGCTGCGAGGTGAATCAGATCGAGCACTATCTCGGTCCGGGCGCGCCGCCGGTGGAGCGGCTCGTCGGCATGACCGTACAGCAGAGCGGTGGTACGCGTGCCACGGTCGAGGCTGCGCGGAAAGAGATCGGAGCCATGATCGATCGCGCCGCGGCCGAAGCGCGAGTCGAAACGCCGGCGAGTGATATTGTTTTAGGCCTGAATTGCGGCGGCTCCGATTCGTTCTCCGGCATCACCGCCAATCCAGCGCTCGGATGGTGTTCAGACCGCCTGGCGGAATTCGGCGGGACGGCGGTGCTCGCCGAAACGCCCGAAAATTTCGGCGCGGAGCATCTGCTCGTCAAACGCGCCAGAAATCGCGAAACCGCCGACAAACTGCTCGCCTTGATCCGCAACTACAAGGCGTACCTCAGCCGCTTCGGAGGCAGCTTCGACGACAATCCGTCCCCTGGCAACAAAGAAGGGGGACTGACGAACATTCTCGAGAAGAGCTTGGGCGCGGTCGCCAAAGCGGGCACGTCGCCGATGACCGATGCGATCGATTACGCGGAGCGCATCCGCACGCCCGGGTTCGTCTTCATGAATACGCCCGGGTACGATCCCGTTTCTCTGACGGGCTTGGCTGCGGGCGGGGTGAATCTGATCGCATTCACGACGGGCCGCGGCAGCGCCATCGGTTTTCCCACGATCCCGGTCATCAAGATCGCGAGCAATAGCGCGACATTCCGGCGTATGCGCGACAACATGGATCTGAACGCCGGCCGCATTGCCGATGGCGAGGCAACGATTGCTGGCGTAGGCAAGGAGATCCTCGATCTGGTGTTGCGCGTCGCAAGCGGCGAGCGTACCGCGGCCGAGCGATTAGGCCATAAGGAGTTCGTGCCCTGGCGTATCGGCCCGGTGCTGTAGCGCATCACTCCGAACCAAACCAAACCGCGCCGCGTCCGCAATCGATACCCCACCGCGCCGCGTCCGCAATCGATCCCGAACCGCGTCGCGTCACCAATCGATCCCCACCGCGCCAAGTCCGCAATCGATCCCGAACCGCGTCGCGTCGCCAATCGACGCCCCCACCGCGCCGCGTCACCAATCGATCCCGAACCGCGTCGCCCCCGCAATCGACGCCCCCACCGCGTCGCCCCCGCAATCGATCCCGAACCGCGTCGCGTCACCAAGCGATCCCCCATCGCGCCGCGTCACCAATCGATCCCCCATCGCGCCGCGTCACCAATCGATCCCCCATCGCGCCGCGTCACCAATCGATCCCCACCGCGTCGCGTCACCAATCGATCCCCACCGCGCCAAGCCCGCAATCGATCCCCAAACCGCGCCCCGTCACCAATCGATCCCCCACCGCGTCGCCCCCGCAATCGATCCCGAACCGCGTCGCCCCCCGCAATCGATCCCCCACCGCGTCGCCCCCGCAATCGATCCCGAACCGCATCGCCCCCGCAATCGATCTCACACCGCGCTGCGTCCGCAATCGATCCCGAACCGCGTCGCGTCACCAATCGATCCCCACCGCACCGCGTCCGCAATCGATCCCCAACCGCGTGGCCCCCGCAATCGATCCCGAACCGCGTGCGCCAACAGAGCCGCGCGCGTAAGCAAGCGTAACTCAGCAATCGATCAGAGCCGCGCGCGTCAGCAAGCGCCACCCCCCGGTTCCTGCTGCGTCATGCAATGCAGCGTCCCTAACCCCAGCACGAGATCGCTGCACGCAATCCCCACCACCTCCCGATCGGGAAACAACTCAGCCAGAGTGTCGAGCGCGACCCGATCATTGGCGTCGTTGAACGTCGGCGCCAGAACCAGCCCGTTCGCGATGTAGAAATTGGCGTAGCTCGCCGGCAGCCGTTGACCATCGAAGTACACCGGCTCCGGCATCGGCAGCGTGACAACGCGGTAGCTCTTCAGCCCACGCAGCAGTTCCACATTCTCCGCCAGCGCTTGGAAATTCGCCTCGCCCCGATCCTGCTCCACCACCGTGACAATCGTGTCCGCGGAAACGAAGCGCGCCAGGTCGTCGATGTGCCCGTGCGTGTCGTCGCCGGCGATCCCGCGTTTGAGCCAGATCACCTCGCCGATCCCGAGGTAGTCCGCGAAGGCGCGCTCGATAGCCGTTCGATCGAGTCCGGGATTGCGAGCCTGCACACTCGATAGCAGACACTCTTCGGTCGTCATCAAAACGCCCGATCCGTTCACGTCGATGCTCCCGCCTTCGAGCACCATGCCCGCATCGAAGCAGCGCATTCCGAGTTGGCGCGCAATCTCCGGAGGCACGGCGTTATCGCGTTCCCAGTTGTCGTACTTCGCCCAGCCATTGAACATCCAGTTCGTCACCGCGACGCCCGCCGCGCCCTTCACGAAGATCGGGCAGAAGTCGCGGGTCCAACTCCGGTCCGTCGGGATGGAGAAGAACTCGATCGCGTCCCGGCACACGCCGCACTTACTTAGCACCTGTTCGGCTCTGTCCCGCACCTCCGCGCCAGGCACGAGAATCCGCACCCGCTCCGCGCGGGCCAGCTTGCGGACGATCTCGCCGTACACCCAGGCGATCGGTTCGAATTTGCCCGGCCAATCGGTCTCCTCGTGCGGCCACGCGAGCCAAGTCGCCTTGTGCGCCTCCCACTCGGCAGGCATGCGGAACCCGAGTTGACCCGGCGTCACCCCAGCCACCTGCTCGTCATTCCGCCGTACGCATCGATCCGCCGGTCGCGCAGAAACGGCCAGTTTTTGCGCACTTCGTCCATCCGCCGCGGGTCGCATTCGGCTGCCAGGATCTCTTCGCGGTCCGTCGACCCGTTTGCGATCACCTGTCCAAACGGATCCGCTATGAATGACGAGCCCCAGAACTCCAGGCCGTGCTCCGGCGGACCCTCGTAGCCCACCCGGTTCACCGCCGCCACGTACACGCCGTTGGCAATCGCGTGCGCGCGTTGAATGGTCCGCCAGGCATCAAGCTGCGCGACGCCATGTTGGGCCTTCTCGGACGGATGCCAACCAATCGCAGTCGGATAAAACAAAACGTTGGCGCCTTGTAATGCGGTGAGCCGTGCGCCTTCGGGATACCACTGGTCCCAGCACACCAGCACTCCGATGCGCCCGAAGCGCGTATCGAAATTCTGAAACCCAAGGTCGCCTGGCGTAAAATAGAACTTTTCGAAATAAAGTGGATCGTCGGGGATGTGCATTTTGCGGTACAGGCCGGCGATCTGGCCATCCTCCCCGATGATCGCGGCTGTGTTGTGATACAGTCCCTGCGCGCGCTTCTCAAACAGCGAAGCGATGATCACGACACCGAGTTCTTTGGCGAGCGGCCCCAACGCATCCGTCGATGGACCGGGAATCGTTTCCGCCAGAGCGAACAGGTCGGCATTCTCCTCGCGGCAGAAGTATTGCGAGCGGAACAACTCGGGGAGACACACCACGTTCGCGCCTCCTCCCGCCGCCTCGCGAATCTTCCATTTTGCCTTATCGAGATTCTCGCCAGCATCGGTCGAGCAGCTCATCTGCACGAGCGCGATCTGGAACTTTTCGTCGCTGAACGATCGCATATTGCCATTGTCGCCTGTGTCCGCCGGCTTCGAAATCCGGAGACAGACACACTGCTAGCGCCGCGGTACGCTGACCGGAAGAGTGTCGAGCCCCCGCATCCCACCACCGGTCCAGGATCGCCATGCAAGAGGCATTTTACCCAGAAATGTCTCGCCCGAATATCCCGTTCCCGGCTTGCAAAAGCTCCCAACCTCCACAATCCAAATCACATCGCCTGTTTCACAAATCCGAACATTCGGAACCCACCCCCTACAATTAAAGTAGGAAGAAACAAATGAACGCCACAGCACAGGCCACCGCCGAGCCGCCGTCGCTCGACCCGGTCTATGGCATCCGCGATGACATCGCGCGCACTCACAACCCAGCGACCCCGTACGAGCGCATGCTCCTCACCGCCGCCGCCCAAGCTTGGCAGCGCTATCAGCAGGCCCTCGAACTCGAAAAACGCCTGTTCGCAAAAACCGATCCGCTCGAACTGTTCTCCACCAACCTCGCGGCATTCAAAACCATTGCGCGCCACGTAGCGGCGTGCGAAAGCGCGTTCCGCCGCGCCATGGAACAGCTCGAATGCGCGCAACGCTCCCGCACCCTCCAAACGCTCGGCTGCGGCCGCCCTCGAACCACCACGCCTGCCCCGCAAAATCGCGAAAACCAACCCGAGCGCGCAACCTCGGCGTCCGCCGCCCCTTCCTCGCCAGCCAACTCCGCTCCACTTACCCGCCCACTTAGAAATTGACTCGCAACGCCATTTGAATGATGCGCGGCCCCTGTTGCACTCCAGTAACACGCCCGAAATTGACGTCATTCAAATTCACGTTCACTCCGCCGAACGAGGTCCGGTTGAGCACGTTCGATATATCGGCGCGATATTCGATATCGGCCCGCTCGAATAACTTGAATCGCTTGACCAGAGACAACGCTTCGGTAAAGAACGGCGGATTGCGCAGGTCATTCAAAAACGGCGACGCGGTGCCGAATTGATACGGCCCAGGGATCGAAAATGCGTCACGATTGATCCACCGGACATTCGGATTGTTCGGATCCAGGTCCGTCCGGCTAACTCCGGTGCGGATCGGCTGGCCAGTAGCATTGGCGCGCAACGCCGCGGTATACAGCACCCCCGCGCCCAGTGTATTCACGGGTGCGCTGATCTGAATCAGCGTACCGGAACGATATTGATGAATGCCCGCGATCGTCCAACCGCCGATGACCGAGTTGACGAAACCGCCTGCCCCGCTCAGAAACTTGCGGCCCCGTCCGAACGGCAGGTCGTAAGCGTAAACCAGGTTCAGCGTGTGTGGAATGTCGTGGATTGAAAGCGATTTCTCCACCCCGAGATTGTATTGGTCCTGCGGCGCAATGCCGTTGCCCGTCTGCGTGTAGGCGCCGTTGATGGAGAGGTTCTTCTCCCACGTATAGCCCGCCAGCAATGCGAGCGCGCTGTACCGCTTCTCGAGTTTTATCTGCAGAGCGTCGTAGCGCGTCGCGCCTTGTCCGAGATAGGTATTGATGATGTTGTTGTATTGCGGGTACGGCCGCAGAGCTTGCGCCAGTGTCCCGGTGAAGCCGGGGTAGGGAAGCGTGAAGCCCTGCGCCACAACCCGCGGATCGGTGATCGAAGCTGAGAGCAGCGAACCCAGGCTGAGATATTTCGGATCAACCTGGTTGTACGGCACGTAGTTGTTCAACCGCGTGCCCTTGCTGCCGATGTATGCTGCGTCCAGCAGGAAGGCCCACGGCAGTTCCCGTTGCACGTTGAATTGCCAGTTCTGGATCCGGCCGGCGAGTCCGTCTTCCTTCGACACAACCAGCACGGTCTGGCCGTTCGCATAGGACGGGTCGATGATCGGCGGAGCGATGAATCCCGCGGGCAACTGGAATCCGTTGTCCCAGTTGAATGCCGGCGACAGGCCGTCGGGTGAGGTCGGCGTCGGCGATGCGCTCACGCCCCATCCGCAGGGGAAACAGCCGCCGCCCGTATTGCCGTTCGCTGCCGAATAGTACATGCCGTAACCGGCTCGCAGCACGGTCTTGGGCGTCAGTTGGTAAGCGCCGCCGATGCGCGGACCCAGGTTGTTCCAGTAAATATCGCCGAAACGAACCCGGCCGTTGCGTCCCTGCCCGGTCCCGGCAAACGAAAGTGCGCCCAAACGGTTCCCCGCTGCGGGATTGGGAAGCGTCGGGTCGAATGCGGAGAGTGTCAAGTTGGTATCGGTGCGTGGAATGAAGATCTCGTATCGCAATCCGAGATTGAGAGTCAACCGCGAAGTGACTTTCCAGTTGTCGTTCACATACAGCGCGCGATAACCGTATTTGATGTCCACGCCCTTGGTGTTGAAATCGCGTCTTGCGTCGTTTGGGCCGCCCAGCAGGAAGCTGGCGAATGAGTAGCCCGTCGAGGAGCGCGCAGCCGGATTCGCCGTTTGCAGGCTGTTGAAGTTGAACCTGCCATGAGCGTAGGCGTCGTCGAAAGGATCCTGGAACGTGCGGCCGCGATGCCATTCGAAGCCGAACTTCCACTCATGCCGGCCCTTGATCCAGTTCAGGCCGTCGATGAATTCGTACGTCCAGTTTTGCTGTGCGCCGCGATTTTTTGGATCGTTGCCGAAGCCGGTCAAGCTGTCGGTGAACGTCACAATCGGGAACGATTGCGAGCCGTTGGTCGCGACGCCTTTCAGTCCGAGTTGGGTCGCCCAGTCCTTTAAATGATCGGGCAATTGGCCGAAGACATTCTGATACCGGCTAAGTCCGAATGTGGCGTGATTCAGAAGCGACGGGGTGAAATTGTAGTCGTGATTGACGCGAGTGATGTCCGGCTTGTCTTGAGTTACCAGGCCGCTAGACAATGGGCCGGGCAAGCCGCTCTGGCTGAACACATTCAGCCGTTGCCAGCTATACAGGCCGCTAATACGGTTTCGGGAGGAGAGCAAATGATCCAGTTTGATGCTGTAAATATTCCGGTCGACGGTTGTCAGGCTCGTCGTGTTGTAATTGTTCGAAACTCCGGGTCCAGTCGGGTCCGGAATCAGCGCGAGAATCTTCTTCGACACCGCGCTGAAGCGGTTGGCGGGGATAATATTGTTCGGAAACGCGGTGCGTACCAGCGTGCCGTTCACGTTCATCAGCGTGTCCGGGTCGTAGATCAGGCGCGATCCCAGCTCGGAGAAATCGCCCTGTTTCATCTTGGCCGTCGGAACGCTCGCAATCCCCACGCCGCCGCCATTATTCTGCCGGTACCCGTTCCAGGTCCAATACCAGAATGTCTTGTTGCGGCCGTCGTACAGTTTCGGAATGAATACCGGACCGCCCGCCGATACGCCGTACTCGTTCTGCCGGATTTTCGATTTGCCCAGAAACGGACGCCGCTGGTTCACTCCCCAGCCCGCCGCGTCCAGCTTGTCGTTCCGCAGAAAATCGAACACCGCCCCGTGCAGCGCATTGGTGCCGGATTTCGTGACAAAAATCTCAACACCGCCGCCCGTTCGCCCGTACTCGGCCGAGAAGTTGCTCGTCAACAGCTTGAACTCCTCGTACATCTCCACCGATCCGATGCCGCCGTTCGAAACGAAAGCCGTTCCGCCGCTCTCCGGATTGGTGTGGCTCGCGCCGTCGATCAGAATCTCTTTACTGCGCCGCGCGCCCCCGTTGATACTGGAATCCTGCTGGCCGTTGTTGACGCCCGGCACGTAGCTGATGAAGTTCTCAGGATTCCGGAATCCGCCGCTCACGAACAGCGGCGCGTCTTTCATGAACTTCGGCTGAAAAACAGTTCCTGTATCCGATGTTTCGGTCGCCATCAGCGGCGGCTCGCCCAGCACCTGCACCGTCTGCGTGGCTTCGCCCACCGACAGCGCAAGGTCCAGGCTGGCGCGCGTCGCGATCGCAATCACGATCCCGCTCTGGCGCAGCATCTTGAACCCGGGATGCTCCACCTGTACCGTGTACGAACCGACCGGCAGGCTCGGAAAACTGTAGAAGCCTTCCGGTGTGGTCGTCGCCGTTGTGGAAACGCCGGTCGCGTCGTTTTGAGCGACGACGGTGGCGCCGGCCACCACGGCTTGGCTCGGGTCGATGACCCTGCCCGATAACGATCCAGTGCTCGATTGCGAAAATGCGGCGGCTGCGGTAAGCAGAAACGCGAATACACGCGTAGTGGCTGAAGCTGTCCCAGGCATGGTGTTCACTCTAGTGCGCCCAGCGCGGAAAGTCAAATTAAAATTCGCAAAACAGCGCCACTCTTTTGCACGGACCGTGTTTGTTATAACAATGAGAAACTTGACGGGTGACCGATGAAGAACAATCTATCTAAAACAGTCGTAACCGCCGCCATACTCGCCGGGGTCGCCCTGGCGCAATCTCCGGACGGCACAACCGCGCTCAGCGATCGCGCCGCCGGCCGCTTTCTCGACCAGGCTACCTGGGGACCCACCCCCTCCGCCATCGCGCAATTGAAGCAGATTGGCATCGCCAAGTGGCTCTATGCACAGTTCGCGGCAACTCCGTCCGATCTCCCCGATCAGCCCGAGCTCGGCGCCGACGGCAAAACGAATCGCGATCTGATGCCCGTCGAGCGCGCCTTCTTCCATAACGCGCTCGCCGGCGACGATCAACTGCGCCAGCGCGTGGCCTTCGCCCTCAGCCAGATCTGGGTCGTGTCGGTGGATTCCGGAGTCGGCGATGCGTACGCTTATCCTCATTACTGGAGAATCTTCCGCGATAACGCGTTCACCAACTACCGCGACATCATCAAAGCCGTCACGCTCAATCCCGCCATGGGTCGCTATCTCAACATGGCGAACAACAACAAGGGCAATCCGAAAGCAGGCACCGCGGCCAACGAAAATTATGCCCGCGAACTGCTTCAGTTGTTCACGCTCGGCTTGGTCAAGTTGAATCCGGATGGATCTCCCACCACCACGCCAACCTACGACCAGAGCGTCGTCACGAATCTCGCCAAAGCCCTCACCGGATGGACTTATCCCACCGCGCCCGGCGCCACGCCGAAACCGAATAACCCCGCCTACTACGCCGGTCAGATGTTCCCAGTCGAAAGCAATCACGATACGAGCGAAAAGATTATCTTCGACGGCCAGAAGCTACCCGCCGGTCAAACCGCCGAACGCGATCTCGAGATCCTGCTCGACGCGTTAATGGCGAATCCCACGCTGGCGCCTTTCATCTCCCAACAACTCATCGAACACCTCGTCACCAGCAACCCGAGCCCGTATTATATCCAGCGAGTTTCGCAGGTGTTTTCCTCGACCCGCGGCGACATGAAAGCCGTCCTCGCGACCATTCTCACTGACCCCGAGGCGCGCGCCGGCGACAGCGGTTTCGTCGATCGCAACTTCGGACACCTTCGCGAACCCATCCTCTTCATGACCGGCATTCTTCGCGGCCTCAACGCGACTCTCGGCCCGGCGACTTCGGTCCCGTCGCAGGCCGCCTCCATGGGTGAGGATCTCTTCCACGCCCCCAGCGTGTTCAGTTACTTCTCGCCGCAGTACCGCACCGAAAAAGGCTTGCTCGGTCCCGAGTTTCAAATCTACTCGACGCAAACCGCGGCAACGCGCGCCGACATCGTTAATACGATTCTGTACGGAAAGCTGGACAAAGATACAACAGTCGACCTAAGTCCATTTCTCAAGTACGCGGGTGGTAACACCGCTCTGCTTGATTACATTTCCTCCGTATTTATCGATGGCTCTATGTCGAGCGACTTGCACAAAGCCGCATCGGATGCGATCAACGCAGCAACGACGCCGCAACGCAAAGTCGCCGGGGCGCTCTATATCGTTCTGACTTCGGGCGAGTACGACATTATTCATTAAGCGGGAGACAAGACACACATGTTTACACGACGAGGATTTATTCGAGTCGGCGCGGCATCGGTCGGATCGCTGGCGTTGCGCCCCATGGGATTGCTTCCCGCACTGGCCGCGAACGGCCCCGATTACCGGGCGTTGGTTTGCATCTTTCTATACGGCGGCAACGATTCGAACAATACGATCGTGCCGGTGGACGATGCCACCTATAAGGAGTACATGAATATCCGCGGCAACCTGGCTCTCACCGGAAGCGCCTTGACCGCTCCTGTTACCAGTGTCTCGGGCGCGCCGTATGCCTTCCACGCCAAGCTGGCCGAACTGTCGAGCCTGTTCGGAAGCAAGGAACTGGCCGTGGTCGCCAACGTAGGTTCGCTAGTGCAGCCCCTGACTCGCGCCGATTACCTGAATCATCAGGCGCCCGTGCCATCCAATCTCTTCTCGCACTCCGATCAGCAGTTGCAATGGCAAACATCGATCGCGCAAGGACACAGCCCGACAGGTTGGGCCGGCCGCGTGGCCGATTATGTCGCGAAGAACAACTTGAATGGGTCGGCATTTCCGGCGTTTGTATCTCTGGCCGGCAACAATCTCCAGGGTACTGGGGCCGGAACGCAACCGGTCGCGATAACTCCGGGCCGCTCGCTGCAACTCGCCGGCTTCGACTCATCCGCTGAATCGCAGGCTCGCTGGAAAGCCTTGAACAGCTTACTTACTCTGGACAGCGGAATCTCTCTGATTCAGGCCGCTGACCACACACTCGCCAACAGCATCGAAGACGCCAAGCTCCTGGCCGACGCGCTGGCCAAGGTGACTCCCTTGAAAACACAATTCCCGAAAACCGCGCTCGGAGCACAGTTGCAACAGGTCGCGCAGATCATTCAAGTTCGTGCCGATCTGCACATGAACCGCCAGATCTTCTTCTGCTCGCTCGGCGGCTTCGACACGCACACCAACGAGATTGCCACGCACAACACGCTGTACCCGCAACTGAGTCAGGCGATGGCCGCGTTTTATTCGGCAACTGACGAATTGAAGGTTGCCCAGGATGTAACAACATTTACCGAATCCGATTTCAGCCGCACGTTGCAGCCGACTTCAGGTGGCGGTAGCGATCACGCATGGGGCAGTCATCACCTGGTGGCGGGCGGCGCGGTGAAAGGCGGACAGATCTACGGCAAATTCCCGAGCTTCGCGCTCGGCGGACCCGACGACGCCGACACGCGCGGCCGCTGGATTCCGACAACATCGGTGGATCAGTACGGCGCCACTCTAAGTTCCTGGTTCGGCATTCCCGACTCCGAGTTAACTAACGTTTTTCCCAACCTGGTCAACTTCGGAGCAACCAAGAAGCTCGGGTTCCTGGGATAACTCGGTTTCAGAACTCACGCCGCGGAGGAATTGTTCCACTTCTTTGTCCCACGGCAGCGGTTCGGAATCATGCCAGCTTACACTGCCGTGCACGATCGATACGGCGCAGTCGAAGCAGGCTGGCTTCGCCGTTCATCGGAGACTCACTGTGTTATCGGAATAGTCAATCAGAGCTTCGTGCCCGTCATTCAAAATAGACAAGCGGCCGGCCTCGATGACTAACTCGTTATACCTGCTGTTCGCGGGTGTTGCAATGACGGTTTCAGGCTCGGCTGGCCCGCGAATGCACGCTTCGACAAGCGCGGCGATCGATCGATAGCCGTAGCCAACCGGAACGAGCCCCGGTCCGCCGAGATCGACGTATTGGAAGTAATCCGGGCTGGGCTCCGAGTAAGTCCCGTCCGCCAACGCGTATTGCAAACCGCGGTATTGATCCGAGTGCGCCAACCACGCGCCGCCGTTCTCGCTCGAACAGTACATGGTCAGGCCCTGCGTGTTCGAGCCCGGCGCATGATCGGGAAAACCGAGCGCGTTCTGTACATTCAGACACGCGCCGTTCGACCAGATCACGCGAGCATCGGTCCACAGGAAGCCAACGTTTCCGTTCGGAAAGCGATCCCGCACGCCGTAGACACTGACTGACACCGGTTGCAATCCGGTGATGAACGCGACCAGATCGACATAGTGACAGCCGATGTAAGTGAACGCGTCGGAGTTGTCCACCGTGCACCAGTTCTGAAAATTCGAGTTCCGGTAATACCACTTCTCGAGCAAGCAGGCCGAGCCGAGTTTGAACTCGCCGAACTTGCCTTCGCGATAGCGCATGCGAGCCATCAAGCTCCGGTCGTCGAAGCGCTTGTGGTACTCGATGCCGACGAACAACCCGCGAGATCGGGCTTCGTTCTCGATCTCGACCGACTCGGCAGCGCACAGCACGAGCGGCTTCACGGCGATCACGTGCTGACCGGCGCGCAAAGCTGTCAGAACCGCTTCGCGGTGCAGATGATCGGGCAGAGCGACGATCGCGATTCCGCGGGCGGGCATGGCGGCAAGTACTTCGGGGTACGGCTGCAATGCTCGTTCAAACGCCTGTCGTGGGAACGCACGCGTTATGTTCTCATTCGCAGCCAGCGACTCCAGCGTCTCAGCACTGCGCGCGCACACCACGATGCGCCCGATTCGACCGAGCCGTCGAAGCTGATACAGCGAGGGCAGAATCTGATCGTGAGCGATCATCCCGCCCCCGATCAGAACCACGCCGGGCTGGCTCATCCAGCAGCAGCCCCGAGCGGTTGAAGCGCTTCGGCGAACGCTTCCTCCAACACACCACAACTCTCATCGATCGCTTCCGCCGTAATGGTCAGCGGAGGCGCGATCTTCACCGTCGCGCTCCCTAATCCAACCGGACTGAACAGCAGCACGCCCTTCTCGATACAACTCCGCACCACGTTGGCCGCGAGCGCGCCATCCGGTTCCTTGCTATGCGGCTTCACGCAGGCGATGCCAGCAACAAGCCCTTTTCCGTCGACCGCTCCGATCTGAGGCCAGCGCTTCTTCAACTCGCGAAGCCGCTGATGCATGCGTTCGCCCATCGCGCGCGCTTGTTCGACCAAGCCTTCCTTCAAGATCAGATCGAGCGAGGCCAGCGCCGCGGCGCAACACACCGGATTACCGGTATGGGTCGAAGTCATCGATCCGGGCGGCTGCAAATCCATAACGGCCGCTGGACCGCCCACCGCAGCCAGCGGAAGCGAGCCGGAAATTCCTTTGCCCATCGTGATCAAGTCGGGCACGATGCCGTAATGCTCGAATCCCCAGAATGTTCCGGTCCGTCCGAATCCCGCCTGAACTTCGTCGCAAACCAGCAGAATCTTGTTCCCGGCGGTCCACTTGCGAAGTTGCTGCATGTACTCGCGTGGAGCAAACGCCGCGCTGCCGCCCTGATAAGTCTCGAGAATAACTCCCGCAACATTCGGCGCCGCGATACCAGCTTCGCTCACCGATTTCAGGAAGAAATCGAACGAGGTATCGGGCGTGCGGAAGCCGTCGGGGAAGGGAACTTGCACGAATCCCTTATCGAGATTGACGATCCATTCCTTCAGCGCCGGAATGCCACCGGCTTGTTGCGCCCCAAGCGTCCGTCCATGGAACGCCTTATCGAACGAGACCACAACGTTTTTACCGCGCCCGCCCACCTTCACTCCGTGCGTGCGGCAAAGCTTGATCGCGCACTCTACCGTTTCCGATCCGGTGGTGAGCAGGAACACCTTATCGAGCGGCGCGGGTAGCAGACTCACCAACCGCTCCGCCAACTGCGCGCGAATCTCGCTCGGGAAGCAGTAATTATGCAGCAGACCCAACGACGCCTGCGCGTTGATCGCGTCGATGATCTCGCGCCGTCCGTGACCCGCATTCGTGACGAGCACTCCGGACGACCAATCGATCCAGCAATTTCCGTAGGCGTCTTCCACCTGGAATCCGATGGCGCGGTTCCACACGATCGGCGGCTGACCTTGCATCGCCACCGGTTCGAAGCGGTGCAACTTTTCCAGAACCGGCAACGACTCCGGAACAGGGATCGGAGTGACGATCCGGCGCAAAGCGGTTTCGACGCGGGGAACAGACCGCGGCTTGAGGAGAAACGGGCGAGACATGCGGTTCTATTCTCGCAGATTCGCGCCCTACTTCCCTTTGCGCAGTGTTCCGAAAGTACCCTTCGGCCCCGGCGCCGCATGCGGCCGCGTACGATCGATGGTCACGTATACCGCCAGCGGCCGGATCGCGATGCGATCCACCCGATGCTGCATACGGAACGGCTCGTTGATCTTCGCGTCCGGAAACAGGCTCAGGAAGAAGTTCTTGATCAGGAAATCAAGCACCGCACCATTCGCCGCCACCTTCGAAACTTCCAAGCGCCGCAGAGACACGGTACACATTCCGCCCGCCGAATGCACTTCGACGGAAACAGAAACCGGCCGCTCGCCCTCGAGCAGTTTGTCGAGAAACCAATTCTTCGCGGCCCCCTTCGCATGCCGAAGGCGGTTGAAGTCGATCAGCGCGCGACCTGTCGCCTGGTCGCTTCCCAACTCGACGCGAGCTTCGCGGAATCCGTCCGGCACGACTTCCGGAATCTCGACCGCCGCCCAAGCTTCGATCTCAGCTTTGCTGAACGAATAGACGGCGCCGGCCGGCGCACGATCGTTTTCGATCAGGTCCAATTTGCGTCTGGCAGAAACGTAAGCGGGCGTTGCACCCCAAACCGTGGCGATGAAAGCGGCCCAGACCATAGAGCGGCGAAGCACGTCTTGAGTGTACGCAAAACCCTGCCGCCGCTATCATTAATAAATATGTCGCGCGTACTCATGGCGGCCAGCGAAGCCGCTCCTTTTGTCAAAACCGGCGGGCTCGCCGATGTGTTGGGCGGACTGCCACCCGCGCTCGCGCAGATGGGCGAAGAGGTTGCGGTCCTCCTCCCACGCTATCGCGCGGTAAATCTGCAGGGCGCCGAGCGGATCTATAACGACCTGCCCGTGTGGCTCGGTGGAACGCAGTACGCCACATCCGTCGATCGCGTTGTAGACCGCGGCGTTTCGTACCTGTTCCTGAACTGCCCGCCGTTGTTCGACCGCGAAGGCATCTACAACATCCGCGACCGGGATTACCCGGACAATCACATTCGCTTCGCCGTACTCTCTCGCGCCGCCATCGAAGTGGCGCGCCGGATTTTCCGCCCGGACGTGATGCACATCCACGACTGGCAAACGGCGCTGGTTCCGGCCTACCTGCGTCACACATTCCGCCTGGATCCGACGTTTGCCGGTACCAAGTCGCTGCTCACGATTCACAACCTCGGCTTTCAAGGAATCTTCGCGGCGAGCGAAGGTCTGCAGATCGGCATCGATCCGCCATTGCTTGGGCCCACCGGCGCCCTCGAGTTCAACGGCGACCTGAACATGCTGAAGGGCGGCATCGTGTTTGCGGATGCCATCAACACAGTCAGCAAAGCCTACGCGCGCGAGATCCAAACGCCCGAGTTCGGATTCGGTTTGGACGATTTGCTTCGATCGCGCGCCGATGTGCTGAGCGGAATCCTGAACGGCGTCGATTACACCGAGTGGAATCCCGAGCACGACACACACATACCGCGCAACTACTCGGTGGACTCGCTCGACGCCAAGCGCGAGTGCAAGCGCATGCTCATCGAGCAGTTCGGGCTCGATACCGGAGCCCTGAACCGGCCGGTGATCGGAATCGTTTCCCGGCTGGCCGCGCAGAAGGGCTTCGATCTCGTCGCATCGATGGCCGGCGAACTGCTGCAGCAGGACCTGTATCTGACCGTTCTGGGCAGCGGCGACCCGGCTTTGGAGCAGATGTTCCGCGATCTGGCGGCGGCCCGGCCCGAACGAATCGGCGTTAAGATCGGCTACGACAACGCGCTGGCCCATCGCATCGAAGCGGGCGCCGACATGTTCCTGATGCCCAGCCGCTACGAGCCATGCGGGCTGAACCAGATCTACAGCTTGCGGTACGGCACCATCCCGATCGTTCGCGCCACCGGGGGTCTCGATGATACGATTGAAGCCGGGACAGGCTTCAAGTTCTGGGGCTATTCCGGCCGCGAACTGATGGACTGCATCGCCGTGGCGCTGGCGGCTTACGAGGACCGCGCCGGCTGGACTGCCACGATGGAACGGGCCATGCGCCAGGACTTCTCGTGGAACGTTTCGGCCCGCGAATACGCCGCACTTTACCGGCGCCTGGGCCAGCTTCCACGCAGGCTTGAATCCTGACGGCTGCTTCGCTCATCAATACCACTGGAGATACAATGGCGGGTCAAAATACTATCGATTTCACAGATTCAAACTTCGACACGGACGTTCTGAACTCCGAAGTGCCGGTGCTGGTCGACTTCTGGGCAGAATGGTGCGGACCATGCCGGATGATGTCGCCGACCGTGGACGCGATCGCGACGGACTATGCCGGGCGTCTCAAAGTTGGCAAGCTGAACGTCGACGAGAACGGCGCCGTTGCACAGCGTTATCAGGTTCGCGGCATCCCCATGCTGCTTCTGTTCAAAGGCGGCAAGGTGGTGGACCAGCGCGTCGGCGCGATGGGCAAAACCGAAGTCCAGAAGATGATCGACCCGCACGTTCAACCGTAACTTCGCGAGGGCGGGTCAACCGCCCTCCTTCCACCCTCCCGATCGCTTCTCTTTCATAACGGTCATCACTCCTGAAACGAGCTCCTTCGAATCCTCAATCAGCTTCGAGATCATCTGAATATCCATCGCCGGCTTGCCAAGCTGCCGGGCGCTTTGGCAATACACTCCGTGCTGTCCCACCAATACCAGGGCATCGGTCAGCAGATCGAGTGTGACGGCCAACCTGCCGCGTTCCACTCCCAGCATGAATTCGTGCTTTTCCAGGTCGCGGCGGTGTTCCTCGTAGACAGACATGAGCTCTCAGGATAACGGACCGCCGCGCCGCCTGCTTTTCCCACTTTCAGGTTACGACGGGAATCGTGGGATGCTCGGGAACTGAATCACAGAAGTCAATCAAGACAAAGGAAATATTGTTTTTTATTCCCCGTGAACCGCTTGATGACGCTGGCGGCTTTCTCGATTGAGCGTATCGAAGTTGAAGTCCGTCGCCGATCGCGCGCGGCAATTTTAGTTCATTCCGCCGTGCTTCAGTACGCGTCGCCGGTATACCGGCTATCCCAGGCTGGCTCATGTGAGGATTACATAAAACTCAGTGCGGCTGAATAGTCCAGCTTGTAGTAGCGCATTACCTCACTCACCGTGCTCTGGTTCAGGGTAAAGTAGTACCACGAACTGCGTTTGAGCTCCTGATCTCAATCATTTCATCCGGCCGAGCGACCGCTGGTGCAGCCGGGTGCCGCTTTTCCGATCCCCTACATTATCTTCGCTCCGACGCTATTGATCAAAACCATTTTTGGACTGTGTAGACATCGACAGGCCAGTTTGCTGTCAATAATTCCCGAAAGGCCAAGAGTACGCTGAGGGCAAGCCGTGCACGAATTCAGGGACGCCCTTGAGTCCGGACTTACCGCAAAATGCCTGTGTGTCCCAGCGAATAGCGGCCCGGTTGCGGGTACACGCACAAGCCGTGTGGACCCTTGCCCACCGGAATACGCGCACGCAGCGAGCCGTCTTCGGTGTTGATGGCATACACCTCGCGGCTGTAGCGTCCGGCCAGCCAGAGCGTCGATCCGTCGGAACTGACACCGCCCATGTCCGGCGACGCTTTGCCCGGCAACTGCCACTTTTTCGCGACCTTGCGCGTTGCGAAATCGATGATCGAGATGCTGCCTTCGCCGCGGTTAGACACGTACAGCAGTTTGGCGTCCCGGCTGGGATACAGACCGTGAGCGCCCTTGCCGGTGGGTAGGAAATCGATCAACTGAAGCTTTTCGGGATCGATAACATACACTCCGTCGGACATCATGTCGGCGACGTACATCACTTTGCCGTCAGGAGACAACTTCACATCCTGGGGCATCGATCCATCCTTCAATTTGAGCTTGCCCAAGACGGTGCGCGATTCGACATCCATCTTCAGCAGTTCGCCCGAAAACTCGCAGCTTGCGACCATGTAGCGGCCGTTCGCGGAAAAGTCCATGTGATCGATTCCGCGGCAATCCACCTTCACCGAGTGTTTTAACTTCATTGTCGCAGCGTCGTAGAAATCGAGCTGCTTCAGACGCTCCGCGACGACGATCGCGTACTTGCCATCGGGGGTGTAATACATGTTGTACGGATCCAGCACCTTGATGGTGTCGAGTTTGGCGCCGGTGCGCGGGTCGATGCGCGTCAGGCTATCGCCCAAATCATTGAGCACCCATAATGTTCGCAAGTCCCAGGAGGGCGTGACGTGCTGCGGCTGCCGTCCCACGGGAAAATGGCCAACGATCTTGTACGTTTTGGGATCGATGATATCGACGGTGTTGCTGCCGCTATTCGGAACATAAACGCGGTCCGGAAAGTCCTTCACAACCGGGCTCATCATGCCGGCGCCAGCGTCGGAGTATATGTTCGCCGCGTTCGAGACGGCGGGCATTCCGGCGAGCGGAGGAGGGACCGCGATCAAGGGCTCCCTGGAGGAAGCACTCGAGTTCGAGCTCGCCCCGTGGCAACTCCAGCAAACAGCGGGCACAAACAGACAAAGAACCAGATATAGATTGCGCATGTGTTGAATGAATTGATGGAACGCTCAGACGCGATCCAGACACTCGGCGATCTCTTTCTCGGAGATCGCACCTTCCTTGATTACCTTCCAGTAAGGCTCTGTGATATCGACCGTGGTACTGCCGGCCCCGGTGCAGAGACCGCCGTCCACAACCAGATCGACGCGGCCGTCCATCATGCCGAAGACTTCGATGCCGCTGCGGCAGGTGGGCTGGCCCGAGATGTTGGCGCTGGTGCAGATCAATGGTTGATCCAGGCATGCGAGCAGAGCATTGGCGATGTTCGAACGCGATTGCCGGATCGCAAGCCGTCCCGTGTTGCCGGTCACTTTCAACGGAACCTTGGGCGAGGCCGGCACAATGATGGTGAGCGGCCCCGGCCAGAAATGGCGGGCCAACAGGAAGAAGCGGCTGTTGGTTTCCTTCACCAGGTCATGCGCCATCTTTACATCGCACACCAGCAGGGGCAGGGAACGGTGCGCCTCGCGCCCTTTTGCCGCGAACACTTTTCCGACAGCGTGCAGGTTCAGGGGATCGGCAACCAGCGTGTACAACGCGTCGGTGGGGATGGCGATCACATTGCCGCGCCGCACGGCGGCGGCCGCTCGCTCGATGTCATCGCTCGAGGGATTCTCGGGATCCACCTCTATCAAATCGGTAGCCAATTTCGTGTCCTTATGAGGAGGCGACTGCGCCGGTCCGGTTCAACACCCCGGCAACCTCGATGGCCATCGCGTAGCGTCCGAACGGAGCGCTCAACTGCACGCCCGCCACGAGTCCGTGAACGCGCTCCACCATCTCGCGCGCAATGGCGATGCCCTCCTGGCGCGCAGCTTCGGCGTTGGCGGCCGAGCGCATCCGCTCCATGTGCTGCTCGGGGACGGGGACGCGCAGTTCGTTCACCATGAACTCGGCGTTGCGGTAGCTGGTGAGCGGCCAGATACCGCAGATGACGGGGATCTTGAATTGCGCCGTGCGGGCGAGAAAGACCTCGAGCAGATCGAGGTCGAACACAGGCTGGGTCACCACGTATTCGGCGCCCGCCTGCACCTTCCATTCGTAGCGCCGGATCTCTTCTTCCAGGTTCAACGCGCCGGGATTCGCGCCCACTCCGAGCAGCAGAGCGGTCTGCGAACCCATCGGGTTTCCACCAATATCGAGACCACAGTTCAAGTTGTTGACGATGTTGGTGAGCCCGATCGCGTCGACATCGAAGACGGCCGTGGCGTCGGGGTACGTGCCCATGCGAGGCGGGTCGCCGGTGATGCAGATGAGGTTGCGGACACCGATCGAGTGGGCGCCGAGCAGTTCCGACTGAATGCCCAGGATGTTGCGATCGCGGCAGCAGAAGTGCATCACTGCCTCGATACCTGCTTCCTGTTGGATCTTGTGGCAAGTGACCTGGGCGCTCATGCGCGCGCTGGCCCGTGGACCATCGGGGACGTTGATGCAATCGATGCCTTTGCTCGCGCAGAGGCGTGCGCCTTCGATTTCCTTGGTGGCATCGACGCCGCGCGGAGGGAGGATCTCGACGAAGACGACGAACTGGCCGCGCGCGAGCTTGGCGCCCAAACCGGATTTCGCTTCGACGGGAACCTTTGCGAGGGCCTTCAGCTTGGCCTCAGGCTCGGCGACGGTGACGCTTAACGAACGATGTCCCGGGTTGAGCGATCGCGCCTCGGAATGAATCAGCTTGATGTGCTCGGGCGTGGTACCACAGCAGCCGCCGATCACCTTGACGCCGGCCCACAAGAAGCGGCGCGTGTACTGCGCCATGTATTCGGGCGAGCACAGGTAGATGTTGCGGCCCTCGACCTTGGCGGGCAGCCCGGCGTTCGGCATCGCGCTCATCGGCTTGCGCGAGTACTGCATCATGCGCTCTAACGTGTCGAGCGTGGCCTTGGGACCGACCGAACAATTCAGGCCGATAATGTCGGTGGGCAACTCGTCCAGGCGGCGCGTGAAAGTCTCGGTCGAACTGCCGTCCGGCATGCGGCCGTCGTCGTCGATGGTGACTTGCGAGATGATGACCACGTCCGGCCCCACCACTTCGCGAGCGGCCATGATCGCCTCGCGAATTTCGTTCAGATCGTAGAACGTCTCGAGAATCAGCAGGTCGATACCGGCTTCGGCGAGCGCTTCGGCTTGTTCGCGGAAGACGCCGCGGGCTTCGGCGAATGACGTCGGACCCAGCGGCTCGATGCGAACGCCTAAGGGCCCAATCGCGCCCGCGACGAACACGCCTTCCTTCGCCGCCTCTCGCGCGATGCGGACGCCGGCGTGGTTGATGTCCTTCAACTTTTCGGCCAGGCCGAACGCACCCAAGCGAAGCCGGTTCGCGCCGAATGTATTCGCTTCCAGAATCTCCGCGCCTGCTTTGACGTACTCCTGATGAATCTCGCGGACCATCGCCGCAGCGGACAGATTCAACTCATCAAAGCAGCGGTTGATGAATACACCTTTGGAGTAGAGCATCGTGCCCATCGCGCCATCGGCCACCACGACGCGGCGCGCGCACAGGTCACGAAATTCGTAGGCTCGGGAAAGTACTCCGCTGGTATTCATGCAATACACTCAGGCCACCGGGGCGGATGCCGCGATGAGGACAGTTGAGCGATATAGGCCGATTGTATCGCATCATGTCCAGGGCCGACCGATCCGGGTGCCTGCTACTTCGCCGGTGTGCGGACTGGCCTTCGCGGTGAATGCATCCTGGACGGGCCGCCGTCGCGACATCCGCTGTTTTGGTTCTGCCTGACTGCCGCGCGGCTTGGTGCGCCTCGCTGCCGCCAGGAGGAACGACCACGAACCCAGTCAAGAACCGCCGAGTTGAGCTTGTCGTGGGGGCCGGCTGGTTTCTGCGGCCCCGAGAACAGTGGCGTCGTAGACGACAGTGCTCATCCGGAAATGTCTCATCCTGGAGGGACCGTGCGGGGATTGCCGCCCTGGTGCATACTGAAGGCGGCCGGTATCAAATGAAGAGAACGATTCAGGTACGAATCAGCCGGGGCGAGCGTCAATTCGTGGCCGAGTGCCTCGATTTGCCAGTGGTGACGCAGGCCGAGACGCTTGATGAACTCGCGGTGAACATCCGCGAGGCAATCAGCCTTCACCTGGAAGGCGAGGACCTGGCGTCGCTGGGCATTGCCAGCAATCCCACGATTCTTGCGACCATGGAACTCGAAGCTGTCGCCTGATGCCGAAACTCCGCGCGCTGTCCGGTGGCGAGGTCCTGTCGATACTCAGTAGCTTTGGTTTCCACCCGGTTTCGCAGCGGGGCAGCCACATCAAGGTTTGTCGAATTCTGGAACGCGGCGAAACCCAAACTCTCACGATTCCGAACCATTCGGAAATCGACGAGGGACTCTTCACGCGCTGTTCCGGCAGGCTCGTCGCTTCATCTCGGAGGCGGAACTGCGCCGGGTCTTCTTCACCGACTAAATCGGATGGATCGGTACACCCGCGACGGTACCAAACTCCAGGACTGCCGGAGAACGGCGATCGCGGAGAGTCGGCGCCGCCGTAGACATGCGCTCTGTCCGGATTGCTCGCGAGGCACGAACGATCCCGAAGTTGGGGCCGCTGGACAATGAAGCCACGAGACCTTCTTAGGAAGCAGCAACCGAGTGAAATGAAGTTCGTTTGCAGGCCACAATCAAACATTGAGCGATGCCGCCTTGGCGCGTCGCGGCGCAAAGAACCGGACCAGCACGAAACAGGTCTATCGGGAACGCGGGAGCGGCGTTCCATTTGATTAGATGACGCTATGGCGAAACTCGGCCCCTGAGAAGTGTTGGCCGGATGTTGGACGCGGCGCATTGACCCAGGAGCACCGACTGGTTTGCCAAGTCAGTAATCGTTGCATCTGGACGCCGTCGTCGATGACGAAGGATCGCAAACCCACAAAGGCCCGCATTTCACCTGAGGGAGCCGTAAACTGCCACCGTCCCCAGACGTGAACTCGACGGGTGCTCCGACCGGCTCCTGGTGCACCAAAGGCGGGTCGGCTATTTAGGCAATTGCGCGCGTGCAGGTTCCTGATCGGGGGGTGCGGTCAAGCTTATCGGCGTGCCGGATTGCGTCGGCCAGAAGATTCCCAGCGGTGGCACCCTTGACCATGCTCGCGTCGCGGTCATTCCGTCAATGCTGGAAGACGCATCTTTGGCAGCCTTCGATGCCGCCTGCTCCATGCTGGACAGGCCGGTATTGATGCTCTTGATCGAGGCGTTCGCTTTGTTGACGTCCACCTCGACGACGAGTTCGAGCTTGTTGTCAGGCATGACAATTCAAAGTATGTTTCGAGCCGCTAAGGAAGAGTGGGCCGCGACTCACCCGCGAGACGCACTCATCACCCGAATTCCATATCCACGCGTCGGCGACAATTCGTCCTTTCGATATGTCATCAAGGCGTCCTGCTGAGATAGTCAATTCGCCAACGGGCTGCCAGCCCATTATTCGAGACGTCAATTGCCTTGCCTGATTCAGGAAGCTATCATCAGGGCATGAAATGGCTGGTCAGGTTTCTATGAACTGGCTGCAGGCAAATGCGATCGAATTGATCAGTGACGGACTGAAGGTCCTCGGCCTCATCGCAGCTGCTGGTACGGTCGTCTGGCAGATGCGCAAGCAGCACAGGAATTCGCTGGCGCAACAGCGCGAAAACGCCCGAGAGGCGCCGAAGCTACGGATCTACGAGACTCTGCTGGCGAATTCGCACGCTTTCAGACGCAAACATCGAGGCTGCGATGTGTGCGTTTCGGGATTCTTCCCGCCGTCGAGAGCGTCCAGCGGGAGCAGGCTTCAGGTTGCCAACCATCGCCCATGAGACAGCGTGCGCTCACCTTCTCCGACCTGCATTTCAAGGCTGGGCGCGAACTGGCAGAGCTGATCGTGGAATTCGAGTGCTGGTCAATCGCATTCCCCGGCCTGAACGTCTTTCAGGTTTCTCTAAACGCCGCTGCTTATGACGTCAGGCAGGCTTTCCCGCCACTGTTTTCCGCCCTTCTGCAGATTCTCCCTATGGACCCGCCGCCCGGTCAACCTGGAAAGCCCACAATCATCCATCCGCCGCCTTCTGCTGAAGTGAGTTCGGCGCTGAAACGCCTGATTGAGGGATACAAGGAAGCAATGGATGAAATCGGAAACTACATTCAAGACCTTACCATCGAAGCGCAGAACAATCTTCTGCATGGGTTGTTTGAAGGTAGGGTCTTGCCACGCCAGCCGCTCGACCCGCGGCATAAGGTTATCTCAACCATCCCTGAGAAAGCGCAGGTGCTGATCCGTTACTTCGAAACCGAGACACCCTGGGGAAGGAACCAAGCGGTCATCAACGCACAGGTAATCGCGGAAGTTCAGGCGAAGGCGGCTGCCCAGCCCGGTCCCAAATAGCTGTCGCAGCCTCGGCCTCCGCCGCAAAGTAACCCTACGCAGATTCGTTGCGATGCCGAACCAAATGCGACGGTTCGAGAAGCTCATAGAGTGCCTGCGACGTGGATATCAAGAGGGTTACCCAGATGAGTTCCCCCGCGCTGGCTCCTGGACGTAAACGCCGATCGCACCGTTGGCGAGAGGGACCGCCCCGCGACGCCAGAAGTCCGGAACCGGGCGTTCCATCCAAGGTTACTTGTTCGGTAACGACGGATGCTCTGAAGTCTTACGCGCCGCGGCTCCGCTTGCGGATTTGTTTGAAAGTGCGAACCGACCCACGAAGTTGCGGCTCCGCAGCCGCGAGCCAATTTCGGAGATAGGGAGCGACGTTGTTTTCGATTTCCCCGAACTTTTCCTGGGTAGGGCAGACTGCGCCATCGTTTCAGCGCGAGCTTCGGCGCGTAGCCGGTAGTCGCGGCGTCGCTTCCGTAAAGAAGCCGGTTTGTCCCGATCTGGCGGATGCGCTGTGCTACGAGATCGGCTTTGTTCTCCCATGTGCCGGGTATGGCTATCCCACAGACATCGAAGTAGACATTCTTCATCCGAGGATCTCTTCGCTCGATCGCTTCCACAAACACGGAAAGAGCGGCGTCGGTTGCCGGGTCGTCATAGCCTCCTCCCCCGGCCAGGTGCGCGATCTGTACGACCACATCCGGAGCCTCAGGGAGTAGCTGTTCCAGGAAAATGCGGGCCTCCTTTGCTCCGTATGGCCGATGGTGATCTATGTTCGAGTGCATGTGCACCACGATCGCCATGTGATGCTTATTTGCGGCGCTGAAGACCCGTCGCACTCGCGCGAGATGATCAGGAATATTAACATTCACATCCGAGTTGCCGAAGTGCAGCTTCAGTCCAGTGCTGAGGTTCGGGTCCTTCGCGCAACGCGCGATCTCGTCGAGTGCATATGGCCTGAGTGGATTGACGCTGCAAAACCCGAGCAACCGCTGAGAGTATTTCGCAACCTGCGCATTGGTCCAGTTGTTTTCACGCATGACGTGCGCGTATTCATTCGGAACTGATTGCTTGTTTGGATTCGAGAAACTATATGCGACCGACAGTACGACGGCGCGCTTTATCCCAGCGGCATCGAGTTGTGCAACCAGGTCACCGGCGTCGATGCCCTTGGGTCCTGGAGACGATCTTGCGCCTGCTTCCGGGCTGTATAGATGCTGGTGATAATCGATGATTTCGGCTGGCGAGTTCAGAGGGGCGAGCATACCCAATGCCGGGATGATCGCGATCCATCGTCTTATCGAATCGCAATTTCTGGCCGCCATTTACAAGCAAGAGTACCGCATCCCGAACGGCTGATCGAGCAATGGAAAGGGCTACGACTTGGGTCTATCGCATCTTGAGTAGAACAATCACGATCAGCCGCGTCTCCCCGGCCCTGTGCGCCAGCCTGGGTTACACTATGTTGTTATGTGATCAAGAAATTGTGCAGTTCTATCGCGCAACTGCCTGTCTCTTTCTCCTGACTCTCCCCGGCGTCACAGCCTTGGGTCAAACCAACTCCTGCCGCACTACCCGGCTCGTATCCACCGTCGGATCAGCGCCGGTGCCCCAAGCTCCAATCGTATTCGACCCCAATCAAAACGTCTGTTGGCTCGCCAACGCGGATCTGGCTGGAGATCCGAAAATGCGCGCCGCGATAGGCGTCAGTGGAATCAACCCAAACGGTTCCATGGACTATGTCACCGCTCAGAAGTGGGTCGCTGCCTTGAACGGGTATAACAACGGCGCGGGCTACCTAGACCACAATGATTGGCAGCTTCCCGCGGCACCAATGGTGGACATCACTTGCTCCAATACCGGCCCGGGTAACGGGTCGTTTGGTCCCCTTTGTTCCGGCAGCGCTCTCTCGAACCTTTATTCCGCCGGGCTCAAACTGAGCTTTCCCGCGAGCGTCGCACCGGGCTTCGGAGCCACAGTGGGGCCCCTCCACAACCTGAAGTCCTCTTATTACTGGGCCCAGGAAACCAACTCTGGGGGACAGATAGTCTATTCCTTCGCCAACGGCATTCAAGGTGGAGTCACGACAAAAGATAACTACTTTTACACGCTGCCCATGATTCCTGGCGCGATCGGAACACCTCCCTCGTGTTCCGCCCAGGGCGCCATCGTCATCCCCTATACGGCCGGACCGGCGGCGGGCAATGCCGTTTACGATTGCAACACCAGATACACTTGGGCCGCCGACGCGAACCTGGCTGCCTCGAACACGTTTGGCATTACCGGCAACCTAACGATCCCGGCTTCTTCCTCGCGCACGATTACCGCGCCCAAGATCAGCGGCGGAGCGATGTTGTTCGATACGGCGACTCAGTGGATACAGTCCATGAACAACAGCCGGTATCTTAGTTCCTCCGCCTGGCAAATCCCCGCGACATCTCAAGTTCTACACGATTTTCTCGCGGACTTGGACTTGGCGCAGGGCGATAGCAGGCTCATGTCGACGGGCACCTTGGGACCGTTCCAGAATCTGCAGCCCTTCTACTACTGGGGGTGCCAACGCGACCAATCCGGAAACAGTCAATCGCCCTGCACCGGCTACGCGCCCGGCGGGCTTCAGTGGAGCTTCAATTTCGACGCTGGATTTCAGCCGACCAGTGCCCTCATTCAACAGTTTTTCGTGATGGTTTATTATCCGGTGACCAGCCCCGGCGGACCGATCATTTCTCTGGTCGCCAATGCCGAAGGCGAGGTGGCCACAATCGCACCCAACAGTTGGATAGAAATCAAAGGCTCTAATCTGGCACCCGTTGGAGATTTCCGCATCTGGAAGTCTTCGGATTTCGTCAACAACAGACTGCCGATCCAACTGGACGGCGTCAGCGTGACGGTGAACGGTCAAAGCGCCTACGTCTACTACATCAGTCCAACGCAGATCAATATTTTGACACCTCCCGCCGCGTTCCCCACGACAACGCCAATCGTGGTCTCAAACAACGGCGCCTCGAGTGTGGCATTCACTGCGCTCACTGCTCCGGTTGCGCCATCCTTCTTTGTCTTCAGCGACGGTCTACACGTCGCGGCCATCCACCTGGACGGGACTCTCGTAGGGCCCGCTAGCCTCTCCGTGCCCGGCTATACCTTTTCTCCGGCCAAGCCTGGCGAGACGATTTCCGTTTACGCGAACGGCTTCGGCCCCGCCGCGACTCCCGTGGCCGCCGGATCAATCAGTCAAGGGGGAACGCTGTCCCGAGCGCCGGCTATTACGATTGCGGGCCGCGACGCGACCGTTCAGTTCGCGGGATTAGTCTCACCGGGCCTGTTCCAGTTCAATTTGACCGTTCCAGACTCGATCCCGCGAGGCGATCAGACAATCCGGTCCACCTACGGTGGGATGACCACGCAGCCTGGCACCGTCCTGGCGATTGACCGGTGAGCTTTAGCGCACAGCTCACTCGCCTCAGTCCAACAAGTGCGATGCACGGTACTTTCGCAATCCCCACAGCAATAGAACCCCTGATGCGAGAGCAACTCATCGGAACGAATGATGCACTGATTTCTGCTTGACAAAGTTTTACCACCTCCCGAGTCAATGAGCCGCGACTCACGTCAAGAGTAGAACGTTAACTCGACTGGCGCGCCGAGGCCGCATCCCAGCAGCTTCGCGGCGGATCCCTGGTTCACCACAACTTCGAGATAACCCGAGCTACCGGCGATGACGCACGGCTCGTCCTTAGCGCATTCACCAAACGTTCGCGCCAGACCGATGATGGTGCGTAGACCGATCGCAAGCTCGAACGGGCGGGTCAGCAACTCGGGGAGATTGCGCGAGTGGAGGTTCGTGATCAGGTTGCCGAAGCGGTCTACTTTCAGTACCGTCCCGCTCCAGGCGCGGCGCGCGATCTGTTGCGGCTTCATCATTCCGAGTTGGACATAGTCGGCGATCTTCTTCCCGAATGCCGCCGGGCGGACTTTGTCCGAGGCAAGATGCGCGGCACACGGGGCGAACACGTCCCTACCGTGAAAAGTGCTACTCGGCGAGGGTAGAACGAGGCGCGCGTTTGTGATCGAACGCACTTGATGAGATGTTTCCTCGTAGACGGATGTGAATACACCGTTATCAGGGCCGATGAAATATTGGCCGGCAGCCTGGACCAGAATCGCCCGGCGCGCGGTTCCGACACCGGGATCCACCACGGCAACATGTACAGTCTTCGGCGGGAAATAGGGGTATATCTCCGCGACGGTAAACGCGCCTTCGAGGATGTCGAAGGGCGTGATTTCATGCGTGATGTCGACGATCTGGGCCCCTGGCGCGATGCCGAGGATCACGCCCTTCATGACTCCCGCGAAGTGATCGCGTGTGCCGAAGTCGGTGGTGAGCGTGATGATCGGGCGCGAGGTCACGAGTCCAGTCTGGCATTACCGCCCGGCGCGCCGCACGCGGTACGCTGAAGCTTCTTCCATGCCACTCAAGCGAACGCTCGGGCTGCGCGATCTCGTGCTCACCGGCATCATCCTGGTACAACCGACGGCGCCGATGCCGCTGTTCGGCGTCGTGCAGCAGAAGGCGCACGGGCACGTGGTAACCACGATTCTGATCGCGATGGTCGCGATGCTGTTCACGGCGATCAGCTACGGTCGAATGGCGCGCGCGTACCCCAGCGCCGGGTCGGCGTATACATATGTCGCTCAGGAGATTCATCCCGCGCTCGGCTATGCGACCGGTTGGAGCATGCTGATGGACTACATCCTCAACCCGCTGATCTGTACCATCTGGTGCAGCAAGGCGGCGATGAACATCTTGCCGGGCGTGCCGTACCTGGTGTGGACGGTGTTCTTCGCGGGGCTGTTCACGGTGATGAATCTGCGGCGGATCGAATCGACGGCGCGGACCAACGCTGCGCTGGCCATCGCGATGGGGCTCGTGGTTCTGGCAGTGTTGGTCGAGACCGCGCGCTATGTGTTCGGGATGCCGATGAGTCCGGGAATGTTTCTGCGGCCGTTCTACGACCCGCAAACATTTCAATTCTCAAATGTAGCGGCGGGGACTTCGCTTGCCGTGCTGACTTACATCGGGTTTGATGGGATCTCGACGTTGTCCGAGGAGGTCCACAATCCGCGGCGCAATATTCTGATTGCGATGGTGCTGGTTTGCATCACGATCGGCGTGCTCTCGGCGATTGAGGTGTACGCGGCGCAATTGGTCTGGCCCGCTGCCGAACCGTTCCCCGATGTCGATACGGCGTATGTCCACTTCGCGGGACGGATCGGCGGACCGCTGTTGTTTCAGGCGGTGAATTTGACTCTGCTGGTTGCGTCGATCGGGTCGGGCGGCGGAGGTCAATTGGCGGGCGCGCGCCTGTTGTATGGAATGGGACGCGACCGCGCGCTGCCTCAATCCTTCTTCGGGTATCTCGACCCGCGCACTCAAATCCCAAGCCGCAATGTGATTCTGATTGGAGCGATGTGCCTGATCGGAGCGTGGATGATCTCGTATGAAACCGGCGCGGAGCTGCTGAACTTCGGCGCGCTGATCGGGTTCATGGGCGTGAACGCCGCGGCGTTTCTGCGCTACTTCGTCAGGGGCGAGAAGACTGCCGGTAACCTGCTGGTGCCTGTGCTCGGATTCGCGATCTGTCTGGCGATCTGGTTGAGCCTGCGCGATCTGGCGAAGATTGCTGGAGCGCTGTGGCTCGCGGCCGGCGTGTTGTACGGAGCGTGGAAGACTCGCGGATTCCGCGACCCCATCCGGTTCGACATGGGCGCTCCAGTAGAATAGAGCAATGGTTCGAACGCTCTCCGTTTTACTGCTCGCCGCGGCGGCTGGATACGCGGCGGATTGGAAGCCGCTGTTCAATGGCAAGGATATGACCGGCTGGAAGCACGTAGGTCCCGGCGAATTCACCGTCGAGGACGGGATGTTGAAGACGCACGGCGGCATGGGGCTGCTGTGGTACGAGCCGAGCCAGTTCGGCAACAAGACGATTCGCGTGGTGTTTAAGACCACCGGCCCGCGCGACAATTCCGGCGTGTACATCCGCATGGCCGAGAAGCCGCACGACGCGTGGTATGGCGTTCACAACGGTTACGAAGTGCAGATCGATGCCGCGGGCGACGAGTGGCATTGCACCGGAGCGATCTATTCGTTGAGCAAGGTTTCCAAGCGCGCGCAGAAACCCGCGGGCGAGTGGAACACCATGGAGATCGTGCTGGATGGCCAACTCACCACGGTGTTCTTGAACGGTGAAAAGGTGAACGAATTCCGCGGCGATCAACCCGTGCCGGAACGCCACCAGTGGTACGAGCCGGTGCGCGGTCCGAGACCCGATGCCGGCTACATCGGCCTGCAGAATCACGACGGCCGGTCGACGGTCTACTTCAAGGAAATCAGCGTCAAGCAGTAGCGGTTCTGACGCGAACGTGGAAGGCGCCGGGCACGGGTTGTTCGGACACGACGAGCAGGTAGCCGCCGCCGCAGCCGGAGTAAATCGCGCCTTCGTAGCGTGATTGGTAATCGGCGAGGATCCCTCGGAGATCGATATCGATCAATGGGTGGGCGACCGTGTGCGGCAGGATCGCCTCCCAACAACGCATGCACTCGTTCATTGATTCGCCGAGCGCGCGGGTTTCACGCGCCTGAATCGCAGCGAAACAGGCTTGACCGGTGTGGCCGAGGCGATCTATCCACGCCGGATCCAGGTTCTTGATACCCAGCGGATGATAGCCTTCGGGCCGCTGGTTCACGGCGATTACATGGATGACGCTCTCGATCCAGCGGGCGGTGTCTTCACTCGTGTCCGATGTGATACGGGCAGGGAAGTAGCCGCCCTCGATGTTGGCGTCGTAATCCAAGCGGCTGACGCCCGGGTATAGCAGCCCGATCATATCCTGCGATCCCGAAGGATCCGGGCGGCCCCTGTTCTCGGCCTCGTACAACTCGCGAACCAGCAACGCCGGATCGCGATCGGGTACCGTGCCGTTCCACAGCTCGAGCGCGACCTTGCGCGTCCCGGTGGCCATCCCGCAACGGTCCATGAAACGGACAATAGGTTCGAGCGAGACCACGACCATCGAGCCGGGCGGTTCGGGATTCAACCGCGAGACGAACGGCTGGTCAATCCACCCGCCCGCCAGCGCCATGCGATACGGGAACACCGGCGGGTCAGTCCTGCACGACGCGCTTCCCGGCTTTGCGATCGGAGAACTGCTGTTCGATCCACTGGTACGTCTTCTTCATGCCGCGCTCGAGCGGAGTATCGGGCTCCCAGTCGAGCACGCTCTTGATGAACGTGTTGTCGCTGTTGCGGCCCGCGACTCCCTTTGGCGCATCGAGCGCGTAATGACGTTTCAGTTGAACGCCGCCAATCTTCTCAACCATCGTGACCAGATCGTTGATGGAGATCAGTTCGCTGGTGCCGAGGTTTATCGGCGTGGCGATCAGCTTATCGCTATGCATGATCTTATCGATGCCGCGCACGCAATCGTCAATGAAGCAGAAGCTGCGGGTCTGCGAGCCGTCGCCCCAGATCTCGATTTCGTGTTTGCCCGAGTCCTTGGCGTCGATCACCTTGCGGCAAATTGCGGCCGGCGCCTTCTCGCGTCCGCCGAACCATGTCCCGTTCGGACCGTAGATGTTGTGGAAGCGCGCGATGTGGGTTTCCAGGCCGCGCTCGGCATGATACTCCTCGCAGAACATTTCGGAGATCAGCTTTTCCCAACCGTAGCCGCGCTCCGACATTGCCGGGTAAGCGTCGGACTCTTTGAGCGCGCGAACGTGCGGATCCTTTTGCAGGTCCGTGTTGTACACGCAGGCCGATGAGGAGAAGAAGTAGCGCGAGGCTCCGGCGCGCCACGCCGCCTCGATCAGATGCGTGTTGACCAGGACGCTGCGCAGACACTCCACGCGGAAGCGCTCGATGAATCCCATGCCGCCCATGTCGGCCGCGAGATTATATACCTCGTCCGCGCCTTCCACCGCGCGGATCGCGTTCTCTTTCTCGCTCAGATCCATCGACACGCATTCCACGGTTGGCACGCGCTGGTACCATTCGGGCAGCGGTTTGCGATCGATGGCGCGGATGCGCTTGAAACCTAGTTCATGGAAATAGCGGGCCAGCGATCCTCCGATAAACCCGCCCGCGCCGGCGATTACGATCAGCGCGTCCTTCGATTGTGTGCTCATTTGTTTTATGTCGGTTGATTGTACGTAAGTCTTTATAGCAGGTTCCTATATTTTCGCGTAGCGGCGGCGGTGGAAGACGTCCTGGTCGGCCAGGAGCGCGATCTCGGCGGCGCTGTATAGACCGGCTTCCTCGAGCGTCGAGTTGTTATCGAACAGCCAGAGCCACTTGCGGTACGCAGTGGGGTCACGCTCAGCCGGGAACACCCGAGCGCCCCACAGATCGACTCCATCATGGAGCGGACGTTCCATCCATTGCGCGTCTTTGAACGTGTCGTCGATGCCGTAACAGCGGACGAAGTGGACCGGCTCGCCCGAGCGCGAGTGGCCCGCCAGCACTTCGAGACAAGCGCCGCGCGGCAACGAGAGCGGCTCGTTGACATCGACTCCGATCACGGCGTTGCGCCCGCCGAGCTTTAACGGCGCGCTGATGCGGCACCCCTCCACCCACACCTCCTCGCCTTCAATAGAGCCGCCCGGCGAGATGACGTTGTTCATGGACAGCAGCTTGTCGCCGTTTGTCAGCGCCATGCCGCTGTCGATCAATTGCCGTGTCGATCCGAAGTGCAGGAAGCGGCACTCCGGCACGACGCGCACGCTGGCCGGGATGCGGTGGAGCGCCGGATAGAGTTTCGATAGCAGCGCCGGATCCCAGGTCGATCCGCTCGCTCGCGCCGCCTCGATGTAGTGCTCGACGGTGGCGTCCGTGCCCATCGCGCAGCAGATCTCGCGGTACAGATCGACGCCCTTCGACAGCACTACTTCACGGAACGGAGCGAAGGTCTCGATCAGTACGCGCGCGGACTTCGCATCGAACGCCATCACGCCGATGTCGAGGATGGCACGTCCATCGGGACCGATCGCGCCGGCTGATGCCTGTACGTCCGCGGGCGGCTTCTGCAGATACAACCGCAAGCTTCCGCCATCGCCAGCGCACAGGACGCCGTGTCGGGATGCTTCCGTAGGAGAGACGGGGCACCCGGTCATCACAACGCCCGAGCCTCGCAGATCGAGCGACGCGGCGTCGAACTCGATCAACGCATCGCCGGATGTCACGACAACTTGCCCCGGCTCGACCTCGAGCTTTAGAAACGTTGCCGCGATGCGGTCGAATAACGTGCCGCCGCCCGGTAGCGGCACGAATATTTTGCCTGCGGGTCCGTACGCGGGCAGGCGTTTGGAATCGCCGCCCGCGTGTATGACGAGTACTCGCGAGCGGTCCAGATCGGCGATGCGAAAGAGACACTCGATGGTGCTTCCGCCGCTGCCGATCCGCTTCCCGTCGATGTCGGTGACGACGAGCGCCTGACGTGCGGAGGAATGCGGCTTCAACTGCCGTTCGTATGCCTCGGCCTGACGCGCGTTGGATGCGGTTACGATCAGGTAATCCCAGAGGCTCACGCCAACGCTTGCTCCAGGTCGGCGATCAGGTCCTCGACGTCTTCGACGCCCACTGAGAGGCGGATGAGCGTGTCCGATATCCCCAGCTCGCGGCGCTGCTGTTCGGGGACCGAGGCATGCGTCATGATCGCCGGATGCTCGATGAGGCTCTCGACACCACCCAGGCTTTCGGCGAGGGCGAACACGCGGCAGTGTTCGAGGAAGCGCCGCGAATCGGCGAGCCCGCCGCGCAGGAACATCGTGATCATGCCGCCGAAGCCGCTCATCTGGCGCGCTGCCAGATCGTGTTGCGGATGAGATCGCAGACCGGGGTAGACTACGCGCTCGACTGCGGGATGCCGCTCGAGCCGCTGGGCTACGATGGTCGCGTTCGCACAATGCCGCTCCATGCGCAGGTGGAGTGTCTTCAAACCGCGCAGGGCGAGGAAGGAATCGAAGGGACCCGCGATCGCGCCGACGGCGTTGTGCAGGAACGCGAGGCGGTCACCCAGTTCGGTATTGTTCACTACCACGACGCCACCCACGATATCGGAATGGCCGTTCAGATACTTGGTGGCTGAATGCACCACGATATCGAACCCGCGCTCGAGAGGCCGTTGCAGATACGGTGTCGCGAAGGTGTTATCGACGACGCTGAGCAATCCGTGCTCGCGTGCGACGGAGGCGACGGCATCCAGATCGACGATCTTCAGTAGCGGATTGGATGGAGTCTCGACCCACACCATGCGCGTGTTCGGGCGCAACGCCTTTTCGAGCGCGCCCGCCTGCGAGAGATCGACGAAGGTGAAATCGAGGCCCGCCGAACGTTTGCGGACGCGCTCGAACAGGCGGAACGTGCCGCCATACAGATCGTCGCCGGCTACGACGTGTGCGCCGGTGTCGAGCAGTTCAAGCACGGTCGACATCGCGGCCAATCCTGAGGCGAACGCGAAGCCGCGGCTGCCGCTTTCGAGATCGGCGACGCAGCGCTCGTAGGCGTTGCGCGTCGGGTTCTGGCTGCGAGAGTACTCGTATCCTTTATGTACGCCGGGGCTCTCCTGCACATACGTGGATGTTGCGTAGATGGGCGTCATGATGGCGCCTGTCGATGGATCCGGCGTCTGTCCGGCGTGTATCGCTCGTGTCCCGAAACGTTGAGGCATGGAAATGTTTTATTGCAACTGACGGCGGAGATAGCTGAGCAGGTCGGTTCGCGTGATGAGTCCGAGGAAGCGGCCGTCCTCGACGACGAGAGCAACCAAGCCGCGATCGAGAACACGGTACAACTCGTCGATGCCGGCCGAGGGCGCGACCGTTTCCAAGCGCGTTGTCATGGCACTGCGCACGGGCGAGCGGAAGCGGTTCTTGTCTTCGTGAGTGGCGACCAGGACGTCCGATTCATCGAGGACGCCGATGCAGCGGCCGTTCTCGATGACAGGCACTTGTGAAATGTCAGCGAGGCGCATGCGTTGAAATGCGGTGACCAGCGCATCGTCGGGGGTGACGGTGATGACAGCGCCCTCGTCGTACTTGCGCGTGATGAGGTCGCGGAGATCGCCCGCGCGGGGCCGCGTGATGTAGCCCTGGTCGAGCATCCAGTAATCGTTGAAGACCTTGGATAGATACTTCGATCCGCTATCGCAGACGAAGGTGAGGACGCGTTTGGGACGGTCCTGGTCACGGCAATAGCGCAGCGCGGCGGCGATGAGAGTGCCTGATGAAGAGCCGGCCAGAATGCCGGTATGCTTCAACAGATCGCGCACAGTTTGGAAACTCTTGGCGTCGCCGATGCTGTAGGCTTTGCGGACGCGCGACAGGTCGGCGATAGGGGGCAGGCGGCCCGATCCAATCCCCTCGACGGCGTAGCTGCCGGATGGAACTTCGCGGCCGGTGCGAACCAGTTCGGCGAGCGATGAGCCTTCGGGGTCGGCCAGCACCATCTCCAACGCCGGATGAACGCGCGCGAAGAAGCGGCTCAACCCGGTGATGGTGCCGCCCGATCCTGCGCCGCACACGACGGCGTCGAGATCGTGGGCCATCTGCTGCCAGATCTCGGGTCCCGTCCCGGTTTCGTGCGCGAGCGGATTGGCAGGGTTGCTGAACTGATTAATATAATAGGCGCCGGGCGTCTCGCGGGCGATGCGGGCGGCGGCGTCCTGATAATATTCAGGGTGGCCCGGCGGCACGTCGGAGCGCGTGAGATGAATCTCCGCACCCAACGCGCGCGCATGGGCGATCTTCTCGGGCGACATCTTGTCGGGGATCGCGAGAATGATCCGGTAGCCCTTGATGGCGGCCACCAGAGCCAAGCCGATCCCGGTGTTGCCGGCGGTGGCTTCGACCAACGTCTGACCGGGTCGAAGCGCGCCGGACTGCTCGGCGGCCTCGATCATGACGACGGCCATGCGGTCCTTGATGGAACCGCCGGGGTTTTGCGATTCGAGCTTGAGATACAGCTCGCAGGGTCCGGAATCGAAACCGTCGAGCCGCACTACGGGCGTGTTCCCGATCAGTGCGTTGGTGGACGCCATTAGAAGCTGAGCTTCAAGGCGAATTGCCAGGACCGCGGCGGATTCTGGCCTGTGATTGTCCCGAAGGCGGCGCTAGTCGGGTCGGTATTGGGGTCGCTCAGATTCGGATGATTCAGTGCGTTGAAACATTCGGCGCGGAATTGCAGGCGCAGACGTTCGGTGAGCATGAAGTTCTTCATCGTCGACAGATCCCAGCGCTCCTGGCCCGGTCCGCGGATGTAGCTGAAGCGGAGCGGCATGGTGCGGACATTGCTGGCCAACTGCTGATTGGACGCGGTGACAAATCCGGTGCTCGACAGCCAGCGATCGACGTTGCGGACGTCATCGGGGAGTTGGACGCCGCGCAGGTCGCCGTTGAAAATGCGGTTGCCGAAGCCGAGCGGAGCGCCGCTCTGCTTTTGATAAAGTCCGTTGAGTTGCCAGCCGCCGGCGATGGCGTTGAGCACGGGATGCCAGTGGGCGCCGAACATTTTGCCCTTGCCGAACGGGAGTTCCCAGATTCCGCTACCCACTATGCGATGGGGGCGGTCGATAGCGGCGATCACCTCCGACGGCCTCGGGTCGGCGTCGTTGAGAAATTGCGTGGCTTCCATCGCCTTGGACCAGGTGTAAGAGAGTTGAATGGCGAGTCCGTGTGAGAACCGTTTCTCGATGCGGCTTTGCAGAGCGTGATACCAGGCGTAACCTACGGGATCGAGTATCTGGATGCTGTTGAACTCCGGGAAGGGCTTGAGAAGTTGCGCGCGGCTGATTGTTCGCGTATAGATCGGATTCAGGCCGTAGAACGGGTTGGGGAAGCTTTGGCCTAGCGAGGTGATAATCGTGGGATCGCGCACGGGCGAGGTGCTGAGGTATTGCAGCGGGACGCCGTTGAACTCGCGGCCGACCGAAAGCCGCGTTGTGCGGTTGCCGACGTAAGCCGCTTCAATAATGATGGCGCCGGGCAACTCATGCTCCACGCCGAGCAGCCACCGTTGTGAATAGGGCTGTTTGCGATCCTTTTCGAAGGCCGTGAGACTTTGACCGAGGTTGGTCTGCAGCCCGAGGGATGAACCGGCAGGCTGCTGTAACCCGTTCGGGAAAGGACTCGCGGTGCTGGCGTTGAAGGTCAGGCCATTGTCCTGAGACGGAATGATGGGGGTTGTAGCGCTGAATCCGGTTTGAATCGTGTTGGTGTAGAGGACGCCGATGGAGCCGAAGAAGATTCCGTAGCCCGAGCGCACCACGGTCTTGGGCGTCACCTGGTACGCGATGCCGATACGCGGATTCCACACACCGCCGCTCTGGCCATTCCAGTAGTTGCTGGGATTGCCGTTAACGCCGGCAAAGGTGAGGCCGCCGCGGATGTTGAAATTGGACGGCGACAATTCGGGAATCGGGTTCTTCGCGTAGTTGGCGCGGGCTGCGGCTTCGATTGGGTTCGTTTGGTCACCGGCGAACTGGGCGACGGCGCGGTTGTAACGTTCCGAGGTCGGCGTCTCGTGTTCCCAGCGGAGGCCGGCGTTGAGGGTGAGCTTGCGGCTGATTTTCCAATCGTCCTGGACGTAGAGAGCGAAGTAGTAATCGCGCTCGGCATAGCTCGCGGTGCGGCCGATCTGACCGCCGGGAACGCCCACCAGCAATGAGGCGAGCTCACCGCCGGCCTGGGGCGCGGAGCAGGTGTCGCACGATTTCGTGTAATCCGAGTTGAACTGAAGCTGCGGGGAGACATCGAGGTTGTAGCGGTTGCGGAACTCGTCCTCAATGCGGAATTCAGGGCCGAATCTGATGGTGTGGTTGCCAAAAGTTTTTGTGAAATTCGCGACCCACGCGTTGATGACCGAAGAGGTGCTGCCGTCGCCCGATTCCCAGGGGCTGAGCGCGGAGAGGTAGCCGGTTTGCACGTTGGGGAAGGTTGCGAGGCTCTTATTGATGACACCGGTCAGCGACGGAGAGAATCCCAAAGTGGACAGATCGAATCCGCGGCTGGTGCGGTGTTCCGGGAACTCCTGGGCGGTGATGCCGTAGCGTACATTCATGAGGAAGGTCGGGCTGAACATGTACACATCGTCCAGGGCAAGGCCGCGATTGATGCGGTTCAGGATGAGGCCGGTACTGATCTGGCTGCCCATCCAGTGGTTCTTGTCTTCCTGCCAGTAGTCGCGATCCATGCGCAGGAACATGCGGTGCTTCTCGCTGAAATTTTGATCGACGCGCCAGATGGTGGTCCAGTAATCCTCGAGCGCCTTTTCGGAAAGGAAGTAGTTGTTGCGGTAATCGCGCGTGCCGGGTTGATTGGGCAACGGGTAGTATTTGAGGATTGCCTGGCCGACCGGGTCGAGGCGATTCGTGGGAATAATGTTCCCGGGGAACGGATCGCGGATGAACCCGCCTTTGCCGTCGGCGCGCGTGGTTGCGGGATCGTAGATCTGATAGTTGGGGCCGAGCGCGAGGAGTTGGGAGAGGTCGCCGCGGCGCATGGCTTCGGTCGGGACGGTTTGGGTGGAGGAGTTGTTGGGGTCGCCAAACTTGTTTGCCTCCCATGTGAAATACCAGAAGGTGCGGTTGCGGCCGTCGTACAGTTTCGGGATCACGACGGGTCCGCCGCCGGATGCGCCATAGCGATTGTCCTGATAGACGGCGATGCTTTGGCCGGCGCGATTTTGAAAGATCGTGGGCGAATCGAAAAGGCTGTGCCGCAGCCACTCGTGGGCTTCGCCATGGAAGGCGTTGGTGCCGCCCTTAGTGCTCAGGTTGACGACGGATCCGAGAGTATGGCCGACGGTGGCGTCGAAGGCCGTGGTCTGCACTTTGAATTCGCCTATCGCGGTTTGGGGCGGTGAAAAGGCGACGCGGGGCTGTGTTCCATCGGAGTAGAGATTGGATACGCCGTCGATGGTGAACTCGTTGTTGTAGTTGCCGGTGCCATCGGTGGAGAACTGCGACGGGGCGTTGTTGAACGGCGCTTTGCGAAGCCGCATATCGGTGCCGTTGACGGTGCCCGGCGCGAGTTGGACGAGATCGAGCGCATTGCCGGCAAACAGGGGCAGTTCCTCGATGCGCCGCGTGTCCACGACTTGACCCATGGACACCTCCGTGGTGGCGAGCAGCGGCGTTTCAGCCGAGACCGTGACGGACTCCTTGGCATCGCCGACCTCGAGCCGCGGGTTCACTTCAGCGGTTTCGTTGGTGCGGACCTGAACATTTTCCTGGATGAATGATTTAAAGCCGGGCTGCTCCACTTTGAT
>JBBQGC010000019.1:0-87147 GCA_038322705.1 Bryobacterales bacterium
CAGAAAAAGGGTGGCTGTGTCCTGCATCCTGGCGTAACGCGCTCAGGAGTCGCTAATTCGCATTCTCACACTTGAGTCCGGGGAAATTATCGTGACCGATTCCGCCTTCTCCGGGGGTGAACAAAGTGGTCCATTACAGCAAGCCGCCATCGCCGCAGTGCATGCAGAAGCACCCACCGCGGAGGAGACCAACTGGCGCCAGATCGCGCTCTTGTATGGCGCGTTGGAACGACTGAATCCTTCCCCTGTGGTGCGCCTGAACCGCGCGGTCGCCGTGGCGCTAGGTCATGGGCTGGAGAAGGGCCTGGCGCTTATCGACGTGTTGGACCGTTCGGGCGAACTCGATCAATATCATCTATTACATGCCGCGCGCGCCGATCTGCTGCGGCGGGCGGGCCGCGCTGCGGAGGCTGCCGTGGCTTATCGCCGCGCGCTCGAGCTGACCAACAACTCGGTGGAACGCGAGTATCTGGAACGCCGTCTCGATGCGCTGGTCGACGGCTGACGAACGCTCCGTCGCCGTCGCGGTGCTAGCATGAACCGAAGAGGCTACTTCGGTATGACTTCGTTATTCATCGCGGTCCTCTTTCTCGGTCAAGTCTCGGGTACGGGCGGGGGCGGCGGAGATCGCATCGCCCACCGTCCGAATGCCGGACCACCCGTGGCCGAGCCCGTTCCAGTCAAACCCGAAGATCGCTGCGCCGTCGAAGGCAACGTCTCCGATCATGCCAGCGGCGCGCCAGTGAAGAAAGCCACGCTCACGCTCCGGCGCATGGATGTCACGGGTGCGGGCCCCCCGATGACGTATAGCGGCGTTTCCGATGCGGCCGGGCATTTCGTTATCCCTGGTATCGAACCTGGCTCCTATCGTCTCTTCGCCGAGCGCACCTCCTACGTCAACCAGCAGTACGGCGCGCGCACGCCGTCCGGCCCAGGAACGGTTCTCACCCTCGGCAAAGCTCAAACGATGAAGGATGTGAACATAAAGCTCGTTCCCCACGGCGTCATCACGGGACGAGTTCTCGATGAGGATGGCGACCCCGTGGCAAACGCTTCGTTGCAGGTGATGCGCAGCATGTACATCCGCGGAAAGAAGCAGTGGGCCCCGATGAACGGGTCCAATTCGAACGACCTGGGCGAATATCGCGTGTTCGGATTGGCTCCGGGACGCTACATTCTCAGCGCAACTTATCGCCCCATGTCGATGGGTGCCGAGGTCCGCAGCGGCGCGTCCGAGACATACGCACCCACGTACTATCCGGGCTCGATCTCGCCCGATTCCGCCGCCGCGATCGATGTGACTCCCGGCGCCCAGTTGCGCGGGGCCGACATTCGGATGCAGAAGGCGCGAGCGGTTTCCGTCCGAGGCCGTATCGTCAACGGCGTCACTGGCGGACCTGTCCAGAACGTGATGATCGCCATTATGCCCAAAGGCGATGCAGTCTTCAATATGATGGGCCGAAGCATTTCCCGCCCATACAACGAGCGCGGCGAGTTCGTCGTCAACAGCGTTCTCCCCGGCTCCTACTCATTGACCGCTAATGTCAATGAGGACGGCAAATTGTTATCGGCCCGCGTGCCCATCGATGTCGGCACATCTCCCATCGAAGGCATACTGCTGCAGCTCAACCCCGGCGTCGATCTGACGGGACGGGTCAACATTCCGGATGCCCAACGTTCCGGGCTCAGAAGACTCCGCTTGGCGCTGCAACCGAAGATGGCCGTCATGATCGGCGGCGGCGCCCAGGGCGGGATGGTGCGTGAAGATGGAACATTCTCCTTCACCAATGTTCAACCCGAGCTCTACGAGATCCGCATCATCGGTTTACCCGATGGCGGGTACGTGAGATCCATCCGCATGGGCGATGCGCAGGTGCTCGAAACCGGTATCGATTTTACCAACGGAGCGGCGCCCGCCGAGATAGCGGTCGACATCGCGATGGATGCGGGCGAGATTACCGGCACTGTCCAGAACGAAAAATCCGAGCCTGCGTCCAGCGCAACCGTCGTGTTGATTCCGGAAGGCAAACGGCGCGAGCTCGACTTCTATTACCGCGTCTCCAACACCGACCAGAACGGCGCATTCAAACTCCGTAATATCGCGCCCGGTGAATACCGCGCCTTCGCCTTCGACTCGCTCGAGTCCGGCTCCTATCAGGATCCGGAATGGCTGAAGCCGTTCGAATCGAAGGGCGAACGTATCAGTATCAAAGAGGGAGCGAAAGAAAATCTGAAACTGAACCTGGTAGTGACCGCGCCTTAAAGGGCCGGCAACACCACGCCCCGGCACTCTCCGAACCCGATCCGCACGTATCCTTCGCGCTCGCAGTACGCGCGCAGAATCACCTCATCGCCATCCTCGAGAAATTTACGTTGTTCGCCGCCCGGCAACTCGACCGGCCGTGCGCCGCGCTCGGTCAACTCCAGCAGGCATCCGCGCTCCCCATCGCCCGGCCCCGAGACGGTTCCGCTCGCCAGCAGATCACCAGCGCGCAGATTGCAACCGTTGCTGGTGTGATGCGCCACCAACTGCGCCGGAGTCCAGTACATGTTGGCGAAGCTCGCCGCGCCAAGCTTGAAAGGGGGCATCCCGCTCTCGCGCATCTTCGCCGTCAGCAGATACGCTTCGAGATGAATATCGAAACCGCCGTCGCTCTCCGATTGAAGATACGCGAGTGGAGCAGGATCGCCCGCGGGCCGTGCAAGCGCCGGTACGCGAAACGGAGCCAGCGCCTCCATGCTCACGACCCACGGCGATATCGTCGTCGCAAAACTCTTCGCCAAAAACGGACCGAGCGGCTGATATTCCCAACTCTGAATGTCTCGCGCCGACCAGTCGTTCACCAAACACGCCCCGAACAGATGCGACGCGGCCTCGCCAATCGGAACCGGTTGGCCCAACTCGTTGCCCGGCCCCACAAACAATCCCAACTCCATCTCGTAATCGAGCAAACGCGTCGCGTCGAACTCAGGCGCGCGGTTGGCATCGCGCAACACCTGTCCACGCGGACGCCGAATCGCCGATCCGCTTCGCACGATCGACGATGCGCGCCCGTGATAGCCGATCGGCACGTATTTGTAATTCGGCAACAGCGGGTTATCGGGGCGGAACATCCGGCCGACATTGGTCGCGTGGTGGATGGAAGTGTAGAAGTCGGTATAGTCGCCGATGTGCGCGGGCAGCATCATCTCCGCCTCATTCATCGGCACCAGGAGGCTTGGTTGAGCATCCGACTGCACGTCTAGAATCTCGCCGATCCGCGCCCGCAATTCGCGCCGTGCACCCGCGCCCAGGCTCATCAACCGGTTCAAGCCAGGCTCGCCGCACGCCGATTGAAGTTCGCGATCCAATCCCGCCAGAAGACCGCCGGTCACGCACGCGGGCAGATGCAGAATCCGATCGCCGATCGCGACCCCGATGTAACCCGCCCCCAATCCATTGCCGAACACACCGAACGGCAGGTTCTGAATCGGGTAATCGCACCCCGGAACATTCGCCGGCTCAACCCAACTCCGGCGGCTCGCATCGTGGGTGGCGTCCGTCCCCGTCACAGCAGCCCCCGCGCCTTCAACTCACTCACCGGCTCCTCGAAGGAGCACGACCCGAAGCTGTTCATCAATCCGCGCTCGCTGACATCGACTGAGGGTTCCGTCTGTGCGAGCAACTTCGCGATCTCGTCCACGCTCGCGCCACGGCTGCCCGCTGCCGCAGCAACGATCATGTTCAAGAATCCGTGCATCTGGGCGTTACCCGCGCCGTCGATCGCATACTCGCCCCGCACGGCATGGTGCAAGCCCGCCGTGGCTTTGAAAGGGACTCCCGCGGCGCAGCACCGTTCAATGAAGCGCGCCACCTGATCCGCACTTGGAAACGACTCGGGCTTCACGCCGCCGGTCCGGATCTTGGCCCTGCCGTGAACAGCGGCGATCGCCTCGACGAGCGGCCCCGGATCCGCCCCGCCCGGTACTTCGAAGTACACCGCCAAGCCGCCCGGCATCGCGTCGGCGGTCAGGCGCACCGTTTCGGCGGACTCGGCTCGCGTCTCCATCGAGTCCACCGACGCACCTCGCGCGTGCGCATTGAACGCCAGGATTTCCGAGACCGCGGTCATCGTATCGGTCCCAACCAGCGCGCTCACTCGCCAACCCGCGGCTGCCTTGCTCGCCAGATATGTCTCCAATTCACGCAACCGCCCCGACGGCACGATGAACCGGCCCAGCATCCACCCGTGCTCGCCTGCCAGGTATCTGCCGTAGTTGGCTGCTGCTTCCGCCAGACCCAATGACGCCGGTGGGAATAGACCGGCATAGTCGATCACGTTTTCCAACAACGCCCGCGCGAGTGCCTTCATCGATGACCTCAGGCCTATTGTAGTGCGCGAAGCTTGGCCGTCCGATTGCACTCACCTACGCGAAATGCCTGCGCCCCTGGGCCGCGCCGAACGTGTCGGTCCCTATGAAATTCTGGAGACTTTGGGCCAAGGGGCGATGGGAGACATGTATCTAGCCCGCAATTCACGGCTCGACCGCAACGTCGCCATCAAGCCCATCTCCCAAAATGGGGAACTCCGCGGAGCCAGGCAAGTCGCCACGCCATATCGCCTCCACTGGTACGCTCCTCGAAGTCTCGCCCGCGTGGTCGCCGGCGCGCCCGAGATTCGCCTGCGCGCGTCGGACCCGGGCTGGGAGCGAGTGCTCGTAAGCGCAAAGGACTCGAAGACGGTTTCGGTCGACGACGTCGCCTTCGCGGCACACGGACACAGCTTTGCGTACCGGCGGGTCGCGGAAGAACGGAGATACGCTTCTGGTCTCGACCCCTCAGCGGCGAACCCCCGGTGCGAGCAACCGGCTCCGATGGAATCGAGCGCGCTCCTTCCTGGTCGCCCGATGGGTCGCAGCGGCCATGAAGCGGTGATGAAGGTCCGTGTGGGATCTGGAAACAAGCCCGTACTCGTAGCGCAGGATGCCGGCGAGTACCCGCTTTGGTCGCCGCGGGGCGATGTGATCGCGTGCCGGATCCCGGGACCGGGGTTCAATCTCATCTCGAGCGATGGAAAACAGCAGCGGCGGGCCGGCAGCGGGACCTGGTACGGAGCCGCTTGGACTGGCGATGGTTCTGCTCTCATCGGTTTGAAGCGTACCGAAGAAGGGAAACTCGCCCTGGTCTCATTGAACGCCGCATCGGGAGTCGAGCAGGTATTCTCCGACCTCGGCCGCGTGCCCCCAGCTTTGCGTACGCGAGCGCGATCGGCCTCGACCCGGTCCGCGGCTTCAGCCTCTCATCGGACGGCCGCGCGGTGCTGTACTCCACCATCGAAACGAGAGGCGATGTGTGGCTCTTGAAGGGGCTGGACACCGCCCGCAAATAAAGCGCCGGCCAACACCCGAATACAATGGACGCATGCTCTCCCGCCGCGCCTTCGTAGCCTCATCGGCAGCGTTGCTCACACGCGCCGCCACACCGCTGACTTCTCGTGAACGCGTCGACCGCGCCATTCAAGGCAAGGACGTCGACCGTACTCCGTTCACCTTCTGGTACCACTTCGTCGACGAGACGCAGCCCGCGGAACGCCACGCTCAATCCACCCTCGAATTCCATCGCAAATTCCACACCGATCTGGTGAAGGTGATGAGCGATTATCCATATCCCAAGCCTCCAGGCGAATGGTTCGCGCTCAAAGACGACCAGAATCCGTTCCCTCGCCAGATCCGCGCCCTTGAATTGATTCGCGACGGGCTCGGCGGAAAGGCGCACTTCCTCGAGACACTGTTCAACCCGTACAACGTGGCCGAAAAGCTCTCGTCGAAGGAAGCCGTCGCCGCCCTGCGCCGCGACAAGCCGCAGCGTCTGATCGATGCGCTCGACGTGATCGCCCGCTCAGAAGCCAATCACGCGCGCCGCGCAATCGCCGCCGGTGCAAGCGGCATATTCCTGGCCGTCGCCAACTCAACCGATCCCGAGTACGCGAAGTTCAGCGAGCCCTTCGACAAGTTCATCCTCGATGCCGTCCAGCAGGCGCCGCTGAACGTGCTTCATTTACACGGCGACAAGATCGATCTGCCGCGCTTCTATCACGGCTGGTCGGCGAGGGGCATCAACTACTCCATGCACGCCACCGGCATCCCGATTTCGATGGTCCGCGACAACTACACGGGAGTGATTCTGGCGGGCATCGATGAAGTGAACTACCGCAAGCTGGACGCAGCAACGCTGAAGCGCCAGCATCAGGACGCAATGCGCGCCGCCGGCCGAAAGTTCATCCTAGCCCCGGGCTGCTCAGTGCCCAACGACACCAAGGATGACGAGATGCTCCGCCTCACGCATGCATTAGGCGCGTGAACGCGACTCTTTGAAAGCAGCGCGCACTACTCGAAGCTGCTCGGTATGCTTTTCGGGATGCGTGGTGTAGATCCTGAGCAGATCGAGCAGTGTCATCGGGCCGCGCTCGGAATGCATGCCTGTGCGCTCGAACGCACTCTCGGGCAGGTCTTTCAGCAGCTCGTAGTTCTCGGCGCGGATACGGCGGAAAGTCTCGATGGCTTGGGACGGCTTGCGGTGCGCATAGTTCAGGTTCGCGGCCCAGGCCTTTTCATCGAAGGCTTGCAACACGGGACGATCCTCCGCGATGATCTGCCGGAACCGCATCGCGCCGACCAGTTCGGCATCGCAGAGATGACAGACGATCTGGCGCACGCTCCACCGGCCCGCTTCGGGCACGAAGTCGACCTCGGAGCCGGCCGCGCCGGTCATCGACATGGCAAGCAACTCCGCGCCGCGCCGGAAGCGCTCCAGCAATTCGCTGATCTCAGTCATAGAGCTACTTCAACTCGATGGTCTGGACCTTGATGACACTGTCGTCGTCCAGCGCACCGGTCACGGTCGCTTGCAGGTCTTTTTCTTTTTTGCTCGCCTTCAAGGCCGCGAGAGTGCGCGCGTTTCCGGATTCGTCGAACTTGAGAAACTTGCCATCGCTGGTCACCAGGCCAAAGCCGCCTTTGGCGCACCCGAGCGCGCATTCGCGAGTGTGGTTTGCGACATCCTTGCCTTTACACATCGTGTCGACAACCGTGCCGGACCAGGTCTCGGCCGCGGCGACGAACGTGGCTAAGACGAGGCCGGCACACAATACTGAAAGTCGTTGCATACAGTCAAAGATACTCCGGTTTCGTGTGTGGCCGCCGTTGCGAAGAACAGCGGATCGTCAACGATGCCGTGCAATCCGAGCCGCTCGAGAAAGCGAGAGCCTTCGAGATTTGGGCGCGTAGCCATGCGCATACGCCGCCTTTGCCGGATGAGGCCGTTCGCAGGGAGAGTCTCATTTGGGAATCCCGATGAGCTTTTTGGTGGATTCCGACATTTTATTGCACACCCGAATTCGATCTCGGCAGCACCCTTTTCTGCGCTGCCCGGACGGATACGCAAACCAGCAGAGCCACTCCGTTTGGTGACAGGAGCCATGAACCTCCTGAATTTGCAAACTCATCATCACCGCGATCAGACCAAACACCACGAACCACACATTCTGCCAAGCCCCTGACTGCGAATCGCGCGGCGCCGAAAGTGGTGATTGCGCAACGCGGATACTGGCAAGCTAGCCGCCAACTCGACCGAAGCAAAGCGGTTAATCTGCATTGATCGGCGTTTATCCGCGGCTAATAATTCTGAAGAGAAGGAGCACGTTCCTACTGCACTTCTTCAGCGGCAGATGGACGCAGCAGGGCCGCGATCAGGATAGCGATGGCCAGCTTGATCGTGAACTGCGCCAGCCGTGCGTTGGTCCGCCGGCTGAATAGACCTGTTCTGAACAGGAAGAGCAGAATGCCGGCCGCGATGAGGAGCGATTGGACGGGCGGCAGTTCCCAGCCGAGACCCACCGCGTAGCACCACGCGCAGGGCACCTGAACCAGCCTCGCCATCCACGCCAGCCGCCAGAAGAGGACGCGGTCCGGCTCCTCCCGATCGGACCAGCCGAGGCGCAGCATTACTCTTATCGACACCGCGTTTACGGGCGGAGTTCCTAAGTTTTTAAAACACCGTGTACAGTGAGGGAAGGGCACCGTGCTGCCTCTGAATAAGCCAATAATCCCCGCGTGACCTATTGTCTATAAAACATTCCATCCTGCTTGTGTCCGCCCTATGCGTGGCCCAGCCCTCGCAACTTTACCAGCGGCATTGCGCGGCATGTCACGATTCACCGTCGAACCCGCGCGTTCCCACGAAAGCCGGCTGAGCGCGATGGCGCCCGAGGCGATCGCGAAGGCGCTCGAATCCGGAGTCATGGCGCATCAGGGCGCTACACTCCCCGCAGAGGATCGCCAGTCCATTGCAAACTGGCTCGGCAATGTTCGCGCGATTGGCGGCGCAACTTGCCAGGGTGTCACGTCACGGGAACCCGCCGGCGCGCTCACCGCCGCCAACGTGAAACACCTCGAACTGAAATGGGCTTTCGGATTCCCGAATGCCACCATGGTGCGCTCGCGGCCTGCCATCCACAAGGGCCGGCTGTTTACGGGCAGCCAGGACGGCACAGTCTATGCTCTCGACGCCGCCTCGGGCTGCGTATTCTGGAGCGCATCGATCGGCGCTGCAATTCGTTCGAATCTGGTACTGGGTGGGACAGCCGCCGCCCCCAACCTGTATTTCGGCGATTCCGCCGGGCGCGTGTCGGCGCTCGCTACCGGGACTGGCCGCCTTCTCTGGCAAACGCAAGCCGACCAGCATCCGGCAACCCGTCTGACCGGCGCGCCAGTCTACTGGAGGGGCCGGCTGTACGTGCCCGTATCTTCGTCGGAAGAGGCGTCCGCACTACAACCTGGGTACCTGTGCTGCACCTTTCGCGGCAGCGTGCTGGCCCTCGATGCAGCGAGCGGGCGCGTATTGTGGAAGTCGTACACCATCGCCGAGCCGCCCGTGAAACAAGTGAAGACAAAGCGCGGCACGGCGACCGTCGGGCCGTCTGGTGCTGCAGTGTGGTCGGCTCCGCTCATCGATCCCCAACGCAACGCGCTTTACGTCACCACCGGCGACAATTATACGGACCCGGTCACCACTACCAGCGACGCCGTGCTGGCCTTCGATCTCGATTCGGGTAGACTCCTTTGGTCGCGCCAGTTCACCACCGCCGACGCGATGAATCTGTCGTGCTGGCAGCCCGGCAAATTGAACTGCCCCGATTCGGACGGGCCCGATTTCGATTTTGGCGCGCCACCGCTGCTGGTCGACCTGGGAGGACACAAGCGCGCGCTGATTCTGAGTCAGAAATCGGGCATGGTGTACGCCGTCGATCCCGATGCGAAAGGCCGGCCGTTGTGGGAGCAGCGCGTAGCAAAAGGCGGCAACGGTGAGCAGCGGCCATATGTCGATGCCATCCAGCGGGCGCTCCGGAAGCGGGGCCGAACACAAACGGGCGAGCGTGGGAAGAATGTCGATGGTCCATGCGACGCCCCGCGAAACAGTTCCTTTCGGAATCCGCCCCGGGAAACGAGCGATGAACGGCTCGCGTACTCCGCCTTCGTAAGTGCTCCCTTTACGCCCGCGCAGACGGCCCGGGCTGCCCTGGTACCAAGGCCCGTTGTCGCTCGAAAACATTACGATCGTGTTTTGATCCAGACCATTTTTCTTCAGGCGCGCAAGCACTTCTCCCACGCTCCAGTCGAGCTCTTCGATGACATCTCCGTACAAGCCCAGCGGCGATTTGCCTCGAAAGCGCGCCGACGCCGCCAGCGGTATGTGTGGATACGTATGCGGCATATACAGGAAGAATGGGCGGTTCTTGGACTCGGCAATGAACCGCAACGCCTGTTGTGTGTACCGCGGCGTTAACGTGTCCAAGGCCACTGGGTTTTCGATCACCTCTGCGTTATGCATCAGCACGCGCGGGCTCATGTCGTTGCTGTAGGGAATACCGAAGTATTCGTCGAAGCCGTGGCTGGTGGGCAGGTGCGGGGGCAGGTGACCGAGGTGCCACTTGCCGATACACATGGTCCTGTAGCCGCGCTTCGAGAGCATTTGCGCGATCGTCGTTTCACCTTCGGCGAGACCGGTGGTATCGGTGGGAAACAGCACGCGGGGTACGTTGACGCGGGTTGGATAACGCCCCGTCAGCAACGCCGCGCGCGAGGGCGAGCAGACCGGATTCGCGCAATAGAACTGCGTGAACCGGACGCCCTCCGCGGCCATGCGGTCCAGATTCGGCGTGCGAATCCGCGAGCCGTAGCTGCCAAGATCGCCGTAGCCGAGATCGTCGGCGTAGATGAAAACGCCGTTGGGCGGCGGAGCGGCGGTCGCGCGCGTTGGTCCGGCGCAGGCCGCGCCAGCAACAGCCTTGATAAATGTTCGACGGCCGAAGTTGCACAGCATAACGTTCTAGAATACCCGCCGGCTCAACCGGTCGATCGAGAACTTCGCGGTCGCTGCGATCGCCATCACCGTCATGACGCCGGCTTGTACCGGATCGGTCACCACCAGGTCGGCTGCGCCGGGAACGCTGCCCGCCATGTTGAGGCTCACCACCAGCAAACCCTGAGCGCGCACTTCGCGAACAGCCTTTTCGATATCGCCACCCATCAGCGCACCCGCCAGCACCAGGGCACGCGCTCGCGGCAGCCGGGCCACCGCGCGCACGGCGTCCGCAATCGGCTGCTCGCCCACCAGCGGAATCGTATCCACCGAGATATGCTCGCCGCGGATGTTGTGGCGATCGGCTTCGGAGATTGCGCCGATAGCCACCTGTCCCACCTGTGCGCCGCCGCCCACAATGATGATGCGCTTCCCATAAATCTTTTGCAGCGTGTTAACCAGGCGAGCCTCGCGAACGATGGATAAGGCGGCGATCTCTTCCACCAGCCCTCGCGTGTCCTCGTCCATCTCGATTTCGAAATAGATGCGCGCTTCATCACTCTTCTCCTCGATGATTTCGACCGAGGAAATGTTGCCGTGCCGCCGCGCGATCACGCCGGTAAGCTGGTGCAGAACTCCGAGACCCGCGTCGGCGCGCACGACCACTCCGAATTTGTCCGCCATCTTGATAGGAATAGCAGACGAGTGCCCGGCCTTTCGCGCGCCGCAATCAGGTCCTATACTCGAAGCATGGCTCGCGGGTGGGAAAGTAAATCCGTGGAGTCCCAAATCGACCTCGCGGAGGCCGCCGAGGCGGCTCGCTCCAACCGGCATGTTAGAACGCAGGACGAGATCGAACGCGACACCAAACTGCACGCGTTAGCGCTATCCCGCACACGCGTCACCAACGATTTGAAAACGGCCACAAATCCGCGCTACAGGCTGCAATTGGAACAGGCCCTGGCCTACCTCGACCAGCAGATCGCGGCTATTGAAACCCCGGGCCAAGCCTCTGTTACCTTGAAAGATCAGCATGCAAAAGACCTCTGACCCCGCCGAGCTGCAAGCCATCGCCAAGCAGACTCGCCGCTACATCATCGAGATGATCACGGCCGCGAAATCGGGCCACCCCGGCGGGTCGTTATCCGCTGTCGAGATTCTGGTGACCCTGTTCTTCGACGTCATGCGGCACGATCCCGCCAATCCGAAGTGGCCCGATCGCGACCGCTTCATCCTGTCCAAAGGCCACGCCTGTCCGGTGTTGTATGCCGTGATGGCGGAATGCGGCTATACACCCGTCGATCAGCTCAATACGCTGCGCAAACTCGGGTCGATCTACCAGGGCCATCCCGACGTGCGCTTCATCCCCGCCCTCGAGGCATCCACCGGTTCGCTCGGAGAGGGACTCTCTTTGGGCATCGGCATGGCGCTCGCGGCCCGGCTGAATCAGAGCCCGTCGCGCACCTATGTCGTGTTGGGTGACGGCGAAATTCAGGAAGGGCAGGTGTGGGAGGCGGCGATGTTCGCTCCCTATCACCATCTCGACAACCTCGTCGCGATTGTGGATTACAACAAGATCCAACTCGACGGGTTTGTGCGCGACATTCTCGATCTCGAGCCGCTCACCGACAAATGGCGCAGCTTCGGCTGGAACGTGCTGGAGATCGACGGACACAGCATTCCAGCGCTGCAGCAGGCGTTTGCAACTGCGAGTTCGGTTAAGGGCAAGCCGACCGCGATCATCGCCCAGACCATCAAAGGCAAGGGCGTATCCTTTATGGAGAACAATCCGAAGTTCCACGGCACAGCGCCCACCGATGACGAGGCCAAGAGAGCACTGCAGGAGCTTGCATAACCATGACCGCGAAACCCAAGTTCGAATTAAAGCTGGGGCTAGCCACGCGTGAGGCGTTCGGCAAGGCGCTCGTCGAGTTAGGCCGCGAGAACAAAGACGTGGTGGTGTGCGATGCCGATTTATCGAAGTCCACCTACACGAGCCTCTTCGCCAAGGAGTTTCCGGACCGCTTCTTCGAGTGCGGCATCGCCGAGGCGAACATGACCGCGATCGGAGCGGGGCTGTCCGCAAGCGGGAAGATCGCATTCGTCTCCAGTTTCTCCGTGTTTTCGATGAACAAGGGTTTCGAGCAACTGCGCGTAACCGCGGCCTTTCCAAACGTGAACCTGAAGGTGGTGGGTACGCATAGCGGCATTTCCATCGGTGAAGATGGGCCGTCGCAGATGAGTATCGAGGATCTGAGCCTCGCCTGTTCGCTGCCGGGCTTCACCGTCCTCTCGCCCGCCGACGAGGTGGCGATGATGGCGCTGGTGTGGGCCGCGGCCGAGCACTTCGGGCCCGTATTCATTCGCGCCGGCCGCCTGAAAGCGCCTATCGTTTACCAACCAGGCCAGCGGTTTGAAATCGGCAAGGCGATCCAGGTCGTCGAGGGCAGCGATGTCACGCTGATGGCAACCGGGCTGATGCTTGCCGAATCGATTCGCGCGGCGGAAACGCTCGAAGGCGAGGGCATCTCGGCTCGCGTCATCGACCTGCATACAGTGAAGCCGCTCGACCGCGACGCAATCGCCAAGGCGGCCTCGGAGACGCGCGCCATCGTCGTTTCCGAAGAGCACCTGGTGGACGGCGGCTTGGGCGTGCGAGTTGCCCAAGTGGTGGCGGAGACGTCGCCGTGCGCCATGGAGTTTGTCGGCATCGAGAATACGTATGCCGAATCCGGAACGCCGGAACAGTTACTGGAGAAGTACGGTCTGGTTGCCAGCAACGTCTTGGAGGCGGCCCGTCGCGTGCTAAAGCGCAAAAAGCCAGGGTAGTGCAAGATGCCGGTCGATTTATCGGCCATTACCGCGGAGTTTCCGGCGAGCGAACGTAACGATTCCTTCGCCAGGCGCATTCGTCAATCCGAATTGGACCGGCTCGGCGCGGTCCGTTTTCTTCACGACCAGACTGCACAAGAGTTAAGCGCGGCCGGTCTTCAACTCGGACTACTGCTTCTGGATTTCGAGACCACACCCGAACTTCGCGCGCGTGTCACGGAGATCCAGGGCCTTCTCGAAACGACGATGAGGGGGTTTCGGGAAGTGAGCCGCAACCTGGCCGCGCCCCCGGTGGGGTACGGCGGATTGCGATTTGCGCTGGAGTCGCTCGCCCGAGATCGCAGCATCGTTCCGGTAAAGCTGCATGCCGCTGAAAATCTGCGCGTCCCACCCGATCCGGCACGCGCTCTACACTTGATCGCCGCAGCGGCTCTCGCTCCAGCCTTAGTAAGCGATGCAAAACAAATCGACATTTACCTCATTCACTCTGGATTTCACTGGGTACTTGAAGTACTGTACGATATAGCCAACGATAAATGCTTCCACAATTTGACCGGGGATCAACGGCTTGCTCTGCTGGCGTTGGAATACGAAGCGAATCGCGGCGGTGTCCACGTGGAATTAGAGAGATCGGTTTCAGGGTACACGGTGTTGCGCGCGAGTTACTCGGACTGAAAGGGCGGCATGCCCTCTGACGTCCTGCTGGTCGACGATCATAAGATCCTGCGCGACGGAATCAAGGCGATCCTGCGTCACACCGAAGACTTTCGCGTGATTGCGGAAGCCGAAACCGGGCAGGATGCCGTCAGCATCTGCCGCCGGTCGAAGCCCGACTTGGTGGTGATGGACATCGGGCTCCAGGGCTTGAACGGGATCGAAACAACCATGGAGATCCTGCGATATAGCCCGGAGGCGAAAATAGTAATTCTGTCGATGTACGACGACGAGCAGTCGGTGATCAGCGCGATCCGGGCGGGTGCGCGAGCGTTCGTGCTGAAGAAGGCATCGGAACAGGATCTGCTGGAGGCGCTCCGCACGGTCGTCAAAGGCGGCTCGTACTTAAGCCCGCAGGTTTCCGACCGCCTGCTGCACCGGATCCAGCGCGGCGATCTCGAAGGAAGCGTGCTGCCCTCGGGCCTGGACGAATTATCGCCACGCGAGTTGCAGGTGCTGCGCATGGTATCCGAGGGCAAGACCAGCAAAGAGATCGCGGTGCTGCTCGATTTGGGATTGCAGACGGTGCGCAGCTATCGTAAGACGATGATGAAGAAGCTCAGCGTAAACAATGTCGCCGGATTGACGAAGCTCGCCTTGGCCGCGGGGCTGACACGTCTGCCGCCAACACAGGCCGTTGAAGAGCCTGTGATCGAGCCAACGCGTAAGCCGGAGGATTAGGATCATGCTCGCCTCACCGTGGGGACCGCTGCATGTGTCAGACGCTCATGTTCATTTCTTCTCGCATCGCTTTTTCTCGCTGCTTGCGGCGCAAAAACCTGGACTGAGTTTGGAATCGATGGGTCCGGCGCTTGGGTGGCGCATGCCGTCGCCTGAGCCGGAGTCGCTTGCGCGGCTCTGGGCGGAGGAACTGGACCGCAACGGCGTCGACCGGTCAGTGCTCATCGCGAGTTTGCCGGGCGACGAGGATTCCGTGGCCGCCGCGATTTCGGCGGTGCCTGGCCGGTTCTACGGCTATTTCATGGTGAATCCGCTCGCCGCCGACGTCGTTGCACGCGTGCAGGGCGCGCTCGATCGCGGCCTGACCGGCGTATGTCTGTTCCCAGCCATGAATCGGTTTTACATGCATGACGACGCGGCGCTTGCGGTGCTGGATGTCGTGGCGGCAACGCGGCCTTCGACGGTGGTGTTCGTGCATTGCGGCGTGTTGAGCGTAGGCATGCGCGCGAAACTCGGGCTCGCATCGCCCTTCGATCTCCGCTACTCGAATCCGGTGGACCTTCACGCCGTCGCGTTGCGCTATCCCCAGATCCGCTTTGTCGTGCCGCATTTCGGGGCGGGCTATTTGCGCGAGACGCTGATGCTGGCGGGGTTGTGCCCGAACGTGTTCATCGATTCCTCCAGCTCGAACGGGTGGATGGCTTATGAAGGTCTCGATCTCCGCGCGGTGTTTCGCAGAACATTGGACGTAGTGGGTCCGCGCCGGATTCTATTCGGAACGGATTCGTCCTTCTTCCCGCGCGGCTGGCATGCTGGCGTCTTCGAGGCTCAGGCCAAGGCTCTGTACGAACTCGGCCTAAAAGTGGAAGAGGCCTCTCTAATATTCGGCGAGAACTTACGGCACCTGGCGGGTGTCTAATTGAGATGTGAGGTTCCGCTACGTAGCGCTGGCGGGCTTGGCGCTCTTCGTTGTATTGACGAGGATGCGGCCGGCCCGGTTCGCTCCCGCGCAGCAGCCCGCGACGGCGGCCGCGGTTGAACCGGTTCGGATTACGCAGTTCTATCCGGCTGTCGCCCAGCTCGGCTCCGGCGAGAAGACAACGCTCTGTTACGGGGTTGAAGGCGCGAAGAGCTTGCGGCTGTCGCCACCGGTTGAACCAGTTTGGCCCGCGCTCACTCGCTGTTTCGAAGTGGCGCCACCGCACACCACGCGCTACACGCTCACCGCCGAAGATGCACGCGGCCAGTCCGTGTCGGAAGCCACTACGATCGAAGTGGGTCCGGCGCGGCCCGCTATAATCGAAGTCTCAGTGAACAAATTGACGATTGCCGCCGGTGAACAGGTTGTTCTCTGTTTCAAGGCGAAGAACGCATCGAATTACGAGGTGCCCGGCGTCAGGCCGATTGCGCTGAATACCCCGGCGCGCGGCTGCTTCGAGGATCATCCGCGCGTAACCAAGACCTATATGGTGAAGGTGACCGGCCCCGGCGGTGCGGATTCGGAACGCGTCACTGTGCGGGTAAAGTGAGTATGGCTTTGGTGTGGACCGGATTCGCCGTCGTGTTAGCGGCAGCCCTCAGTTATGCGCCGCTGTTTGTGAGGTTCGCGGGTACGCGCGACACTGCATGGCTCAACTTCCTGCTGTTTGCTGTGGGAGGCTGCTTCCTTGCAGCAGGCCTGTGGCGAGTGTTCCAGCGCAGCGGCGCTCGCGGCGCAAAGATAGGGGCGTCCATTCTGGGCGTGTTGAGCGTCGGCTTGTTCGCGGTCTTCTTCTATGGCGTGACCGTGTTTGCACGAAGCATTCCCGCCGCAAGCGGCGCTCCTCAAGCAGGCCAACACGCTCCCAATTTCACGCTGCCGTGCGCGGATGGCAAGCCGGTGACGTTGGCCGAATTGCGGAATCAGAATCGCGCCGTGTTGCTCATCTTCTATCGCGGCTATTGGTGACCGCTGTGCAACTCCGAGTTGCGGAGTTTCGAACAGCGTCTTGCCGACTTCAAGTCACGCGGAACGCAAGTGGTGGCCATCAGCTCCGATCAGACCAGTGAATTGCGGAAGCTCGCCGCAAGTCAAGGCTACACGTTCCCGCTGTTGTCGGACCCGAACGCGCAAACAATTCGCACGTATGGCGTGCTTCATGAGCGAGGCGGCGAAGACGGCCACGATATCGCGCGCCCGGCCGAATTCCTGGTCGACGCCGATGGCCTGGTCCGGTGGTCAAACATCACCGGGAGCATCGTAAGCCGGCTGCGGCCAGAGACGGTGCTCAGCGTTCTCGACCAACTGCAAGCGAAGTCCCATTGACTGTGGCCGTCCGTTCCGTTGTGTGCTGGTTGCTCGCGGCCGCTCCGCTGGTCGCCCAACAGCGCTTCGAAGTGCAGGAAGCCACCATCGCCGAAGTGCACGAAGCGATGCGCTCGGCGCGCCTGACCTGCCGCGGGTTGGTGAGTGAATACCTGAAGCGCATCGCCGCATTCGATAAGAACGGACCCGCGATCAACTCAATCGTCGTCGTCAATCCCGATGCGGAGAAGGAAGCCGGTGAACTCGACCGCGGGTTCGCGCGCAGCGGCATGACAGGACCGCTCCACTGCGTTCCGGTGATCGTGAAAGACAACTTCGAAACGAAGGGATTGCAGACCGCCAACGGCTCACTGGCGCTGGCCGGATATCTGCCGGACAGAGATGCATTCCAGGTGAAGCGGATGCGCGAAGCGGGCGCGATCGTGCTCGCGAAATCGAATATGGCCGAATGGGCATTCAGCCCGTACGAGACTGTCAACTCGATTCTGCCGGGTTACACGCGCAACCCGTATGCACTCGATCGCGTGACTGCCGGATCGAGTGGCGGAACAGCGGCAGCGGTCGCGGCTAGTCTCGGGCTCGTGGGATTGGGCAGCGATACAGGAAACTCGATCCGCGGCCCGTCGTCACACCAGGCGCTCGTTGGAATCCGCTCCACTATGGGCCTCACCAGCCGCGCCGGAGTTGTGCCGTTAGCCGAGTTGGCCGACATCGCAGGTCCGATGACGCGCACTGTCGAGGATGCCGCTCGCGTGTTCAACGTGATCGTTGGCGAGGATCCGAACGATCCGGTTACCGCTGCGGCGCGGGCGCATCTGCCGCAAGACTATGTTCGCGGGCTGGATCGGAATGGGCTGCGCGGCAAAGTGATCGGAGTGCTGCGGCAGGCCTATGAGCGCGAGAGCACGGATCCGGATATTGTCCGGGTGTTCATGGCGGCCGTTGAAGATTTACGCCGGGCCGGAGCGACCATTGTGGACCCCGCGAAGGTCGAAGGTTTGGACGAGATCAAGCGTGCGCCGGGTGCGGCGCCGTGCATGGGTTTCAAGTACGGCCTGAACCGCTACCTTGCCGCGCAGGGCGACCGTGTTCCGTTAAAGACCCTTGCCGAGATCGTCAAGTCTGGCCGGTTTCATCCTTCCGTCCAACGCCGCCTGGAGATGGCGGACAAGGATGCAGAGAATGGCCGTGAATCGCCCGCGTGCGAAGCTGAGTTTGCCTATCGCGAGAAGGTGCGTGCAGCGGTGGTGGCAACGATGCACCGTCTGCAATTGGATGCGTTCGTATACCCGACGTGGAGCAATCCGCCACGGCTGATCGGCGATCTCAACACACCGCACGGCGACAACAGCCAGTTCTTTTCCCCGACGACGGGATTCCCGGCCATCAACGTTCCGATGGGCTTCACTCGCGGCGGCACACTGCCCGCGGGTATGACGATCTACGGCAGGGCATGGTCAGAGGGCGAGCTGATCAAAATCGCGTACGCGTATGAACAGGCGACCCGCCATCGGCGTGCACCGGCGAGCACACCACCGCTTCGATAATCACCCCGCCTTTTGAAGACCCGCCCGGATTGCTTGCTTCAGCACGGTTTGATACCCGACGCCTTGCTTCTCGGCAATAGATCGGGCAAGTTCGATATCGGCGACGGCAATGGGGATGGACACGGCCCGGGTCGCGGTAGCCTTGGCTTGCTGCATGAGAGCCACGAGCGCACTCTGGTCCGTCGAGCGAATAACAGCGCCGGACCGGAGTGCGCGCTCGTACTCCCGCTGCGTATGCTTCCTGCCTTGCGGGGTAGCGTACCAAGCCGCCTCTTCGGCCTCGGACTGGAAATGGCGACTGTCAGTCGATTTGTTTCGCATGGAGTCTCCTTTCACTTCTGTCGCGATCGGCCTCATTGTTCCCGCCGATCACGTGCAAACTGCGGCCTCAACCCAAACGACTTTGGCCCGGATACTTCACAGATTCCAAAAAAAGTCCGGACGCGGGAGCGGTCCAGGCGGCAACGTCGAGGCGGCTCTCGCATCGCCCGCTCAACAGCGATTCGATGTCGGCGAGCGAGATCTCGCCGTGGCCCAGCTTCACGAGTACGCCGGCTATCCGGCGCACCATTCGCCAAAGAAAGTGAGACGCCTCGATGCGAAACACGATCAGCTCTTCGTCGCGAGCGATCTCGGCCGTTTCGACCACGACAATGCTGGATGCCCCTGGCTTCGAGGGATCGGCCGCGCGGAAACAGTCGAAGTCGTGACGGCCCTCCATCGACTTCGCCGCGCGCGCCATCACATCCACGTCCAGGGGATCCTTCACCCACCAGACATACTTCTTCGAGAAGGCGCTCTTACGCGTCGAGATCTGATAGACGTACGAGCGCGCAGTGGCGTCGTGCCGCGCGTGAAAACTGTTCGGAGCCTCTTCGAGCGCGGTCACGACGATATCGGCCGGCAGGTTGTCGTTCAGCACGCGGCGGATCTGATCCGGATGCCGGCGCTGCGTCGTGTTCGCGCGAACGTGAGCAACCTGCGCGATAGCGTGGACGCCGGCGTCTGTGCGGCCCGCGCCCTGCAGATCCACCTCCATGGCGAAGTAGTCTTCAATCGCTTTGCGCAGATCGCCCTGGATCGTTCGCGCATTTCGCTGCTCCTGCCAGCCACGGTACTTGGTGCCGTCGTATTCGAGCGTGAGTTTCCACGTCTTCATCGGGCGGCGAATCCTGTTTCGATGGCGCTGGCCCAATCCTCGCGTCCGCTCTCGCGCGCTTTCGAGGCTGCTGCCTTGTGGTCGTACGATACTTCGATCAGTTCTATGCGATCGCCGTCGATAACGGCGTAGCGGGCATGCGGACTGCCCGTTTCCATGCGATGCGGATGCGGCAACTCATCAGCGTAGGCCGGTAGACCAACGCTCCCCGGATTGACGATCGTGCGCCCGTCGCGCAGGGCGATCACTCGGGGAATGTGAGAGTGTCCGCACAGAATCATGCGATGCTGTACGCCGCGGAGCAACTCCTCAATCTCAGATAGCCGGCGCAGTTCAACGCCATGCGCAGTGACCGCTTCGGTCAAGTACACCTCATCGGATTCAGGCGTCCCGTGACACATCAAGACGTCTCCGTACTCGATTGTGCAGGGCTGCTCGCCAAGCCAGTCGAGATGAGCCGCCGGCAGCGTGTCCAGCAGCACGCGGTCCTGATTGCCGCGAAGGCTCGGGATCTTGCGCGCCATCAGCAAGTGCGCGGTGGCGGCAGGCGCAAGCGGCCCATACAAGCTGTCGCCGAGATTGAAGACCGTCGCGATGCCACACCGATCGATATCCGACAGCACGGCTTCAAGCGCCCACACGTTGCCATGGATGTCCGCGATTGCCGCAAATGCGCCGGGCATTTACTGGACGAACAACAGACGTCCGAACCGTGCCGGGTTGTGCGGATTCGGTTCAACGAGCCCCGAATCGGACCACTGGCTGAGACGGCGGTCCGGCTCCACGCCATCCCAGCGGTTGAGATTCGCGGTCCAAGTATCGCCTGGCGCAGGCGGCAGTTTTGGCGCGAGATCGGCGAAATTGCTCCAGGGAATCGCGAGTTCAATGGTCCAGCCGCGATCCTTATCTCCGCGCAGATTCAGAGTGCCGCGGACGTAACTGGCGATGTGCATGCCGTCGAAATCGACGCGCTTGATCAATAGCCGGGGATACGCGTTGAAATAGTCGTACACCGTCGCGCGTGCGTTGATCTCGAGCCCGTAATAAAAGCTCTGACGCGGGTCGGGGTTGATGAAGATCTCGACCGCGTCATCTTTATAGGTCGGGTCATCGTGGCTGACGTAATGTGCGACGATGTCCTCGTCCTCGCAGTCCCAACCGATGTATAGAAACTTGTCATCCCACAGCAGGCGCGCCGTCGTGTTCTGCTTTGCGCCAGTCTGTTTGTCCCACGGGAATTGAAATGCGATCGGCGACGCCCGCTTCCAAACGTCTTTATCGAGACGGCCATCGACGGAGACCGGCGTAGCAGCTCGATGAACTTCATATTGCGGCACAGGCGCGAGGTTCGGGCGCATCTGTTGCCCGAAGCAAGCCGTCGTGACCCAAAGAAACGCACTCCATCGCTCGACGCGCATACAAGAGTGATTGTACCCGCTACAACGATCGCGACCGAAGTTGGCCCGGCGTCAAACCCGTGCGCGACACCTCAGCTTCGGTGAGCGCGCCGCAGCTCCAGCCCTGGTGGAAGAAGTTCAGCAATCCTTGCGCGGAGGCTGTATCGTCGAACACCGTACCGAGCAGCGTGGCTTGGGCAGCTCCGTCGAGGAAGTTGCGAAGGCGTTCCGTGGCCGCGCTGAGACCTTCCTCGAAAAACGAGTACACGGCCGCATAGCGCATCGGAAGCTGCGACGGATGCAAATCCCAACCTTGGTAGAAGCCCTGATCCAGAGACCGCCGTATATCGTCGTACTGCGCCTTCATCGCGTGGTGAGCCGCTTCCGCACTCGAGCGCTGCGGGATCAGCTTGGTGGGTCCATCGGATAAGAACACGCCCGTGCCGGCCGTTGCTGCCTGCATCACATGACGCGCAAAGACGCATGAGGGATGATGCAAATGTTGCCGCGAGCTGGCGATGCCGAGGGCGGATGTGTAGTCGTACGGCCCGAAGTGCATTCCGCGGCAACGGCCACCCGATGCCGTAAGCAAAGCCGGAATCTCACAGCAGCCCTGCGCGTTCACGATGACTTGCGGCATCTCGACCATGATCTCGATTCGAATGGCGTTGGGCGTCAATCGGTGCCGCGCCTCGATTGTGACCAACTGGTCGTGAAGCATCTTCACCTGCGCGGCGGTGGTCACTTTCGGGAGAGTGATTACAAATTCGCGCGGAACTTCACCCGCCGAAGCGAGCAGGCTATCCATGAACAGATCGAGCGTGCGGCGCGCCCGCGTCAACGTGGCGTCCGAGAATGCCTTGATGCGAACTCCAATGAACGGCGGGAGAGCTTGCCCGGCGATGGCTCCCGCCAACTGACGTGACGACTCGGCGGCATCGCGATCCTCGTCCGCATCGCTGTGATACCCGTAGCCGTCCTCGAAATCGATCCGGAAATCTTCGATGGGTTCGCGCTCGAGCTTCGCCGCAACCCGTTCGTGAACCTCGGCGGCGATGGCCGAGTTCATGCCTGTAATCGCAACCAACGCCGCAGTGTGGGGAACGAGGGTGCGCATCGTCTCCCGCGCCATCGCGCCGAGCTTCGGAACGGTATCGGCCTTGAACCGGTGGGCTCCGCCGTATACGGTGTGCACTGGCTGGCGCGCGCCGGCATTCACTTCCATCGCTCACGTTATAGCAAAGACATGTGCGTGTTAGCCTGAGTTCTCGATGCGCCACATTCCCGGAACGCACTTTCTTCGCAACCTGGTGGAGCGGCGCGCGCTGCTGTATCAACTGGTGCGGCGCGATTTTCAGCAGCGTTTTGTGGGCTCCGCGGCGGGATGGTTGTGGGGCGTGATTCACCCTCTGGTGCTGCTTCTCAGTTGGACTTTCGTGTTCCAGGTATGCCTCAGATATCCGCTTCCGAAAGACGCTCTCACGCAAAACTACACATTGTTTCTATTCTGCGGATTTCTGCCCTGGCTACTGTTTCAGGAAACGGTGCAACGTTCCGCGGCGTCGCTGTTGGAGCATTCCGGACTCATCACCAAGACTATGTTTCCGGCGGAAGTTGTGCCGCTATCGATCTTTCTCTCGTCGCTCATCCATCACGTCATCGCGCTCGCGCTGGCGATTGCAGCCGTGTTGCTCGTCGCCGGAACATTCAGTCCGATGGTGCTGTTTTTGCCTGTTTACATGTTACTGGTCGGTATGATCGCGGTTGGTTTAGGTTGGATTGTCTCGAGTCTGCATGTATATCTCCGCGATACGGCGCAGGTACTGACAGTCATCCTCACATTGTGGTTTTGGGTAACTCCCATTTTTATCTCTGAAGAGCAGATCCCGCAGAAATACCGGTTTCTCATCGCGATGAACCCATTGTCGTTCGTCGTACGGGCATACCGAGAACGCTTATTATCGACGCGCTGGCCTGACTTTCACGAGTTGGCGATCATTGCAGCGTACGCAGTAGCCTTTTTCCTCGCGGGCGGGCTATTCTTCCGCCAGTTGAAGCGCGGCTTTGCCGACGTGTTATGAGCAAACCGAAGCCGACCGCGGAAGAGATGCGCCTCGAGGAATCGCGCAGCCGCAAGGTGCATTGGAAGAGGTGGGGCCCCTACCTGGCCGAACGCGCTTGGGGCACGGTGCGCGAAGATTACAGCGCCGATGGCGAAGCTTGGAATTTCCTTCCCCACGATCACGCCCGCTCGAAAGCCTACCGCTGGAATGAAGACGGGCTGGGCGGCTTCTGCGACCGTCACCAACAGATCTGCTTCGCGCTCGGATTATGGAACGGCCGCGATCCGATCCTGAAGGAGCGCCTGTTCGGACTCAATGGTCACGAAGGCAATCACGGCGAGGATGTGAAAGAGTGTTATTACTACCTGGACAGCACGCCCACTCATTCGTGGATGCGCTTCCTGTATAAATACCCGCAAGCCGAATTCCCGTATGCGCGTTTGCTTGACGAGAATCGCCGGCGCGGCAAGGGCGATCCGGAGTTCGAGTTAGAAGACACGGGCATATTCGCCGATGACCGCTATTTCGATATCTACGTCGAGTATGCCAAGGCCTCATCCGAGGACATCCTGATTCGTATCACGGCAGCCAACCGCGGCCCGGATACAGCGCAAATTCACCTTCTGCCAACGCTGTGGTTTCGCGACACATGGTCGTGGGGTTATGAAGTCACGAAGCCGGAAGTTCGCGCAGTGGAAGGCGCGCCGGGACATAGCTGCCTCGAGATAACCGAGCCTATGTATGGGAAGCGCCTGCTGCATATCGAGCTGACTCCCGAGTTACTATTTACGGAAAATGTGATCAACGCCGAGCGGTTATATGGAAGCCGCAACCCGTCTCCCTACGTAAAGGACGGCTTTGACGATTATGTAATTCACGGGCGCAAGGGAGCTATCAATCCGGAACGGCGCGGGACGAAGGCTGCCGCATACTATCGCGCAGACGTGCCGGCCCACGGATCCATTTCATTTTGTCTCAGGTTTTCGCCGGACGCACTGAGCGACCCTTTCGGCCCGGAATTTGAGTCAATATGGGGACTACGAAAAGCTGAAGCGGACGAATTCTATCAACGGATCGCACCGCGGAACTTGTCTGCTGACGGCCGGACCGTGATGCGCCAGGCATTCGGAGGACTATTCTGGTCGAAGCAATTCTACAACTACGCTGTTCGCGATTGGCTGAATGGCGATCCCGCCGGGCCGCCGCCCCCGCGCCAGCGGCTGACTGGACGGAATCACGAGTGGACCAGTCTTTATAACTCCGACGTGCTGTCCATGCCAGACAAATGGGAATACCCGTGGTATGCGGCATGGGATCTCTCATTTCACTGCCTAGCCATCGCAGTAGCGGATGCGGATCTCGCCAAAGAGCAACTCATCCTTTTATTGCGTGAATGGTACATGCACCCCAACGGTCAGTTGCCAGCCTATGAATGGGCGCTCAGCGATGTGAATCCACCGGTGCATGCGTGGTCGGCATATCGCGTATACAAGATCGAACAGAAGCGGCGAGGGAAAGGCGACAGTGAATTCCTCGAGCGCATCTTTCACAAACTGCTGCTCAACTTCACCTGGTGGGTGAACCGTAAAGACACAGAGGGCCGCAACGTATTTCAGGGAGGCTTTCTCGGTCTCGATAACATCGGCGTATTCGATCGCAGCAAGCCGTTGCCGACGGGCGGCTATATCGAACAGGCCGATGGCACGGGTTGGATGGCGATGTATAGCCTGAATCTGCTGGCGATCGCCATGGAGCTGGCGCGCACGGACCCGGCGTACGAGGACGTCGCTAGCAAGTTCTGGGAGCACTTCGTCTACATCGCGCGAGCCATTACCCGGCTGGGCGCCGATGGTTCCGGCATGTGGGACGAGCAGGATGGGTTCTTCTACGACGTTCTGCGTCTTCCGGACGGGCGTAATGTGCCGATACGCGTACGGTCGATGGTCGGTCTCATTCCGTTGTTCGCCGTCGAAACACTGGAGCCGAAGTTGCTCGAACGGCTGCCCGATTTCAAGCGCCGCATGGATTGGTTCATCGAGAACCGGCGGGATTTGACCAACAACATTCCGCACATGTGCGAACCGGGCGAGGGTGAACGGCTTCTGCTTTCGGTTTTGGACGGCGACCGTCTGCGGCGTGTCCTGGGATTCATGCTCGATGAGAACGAATTCTTATCTCCGTACGGCATTCGTTCCCTTTCGCGCGTACACAAGGACCATCCGTTCAGCGTGCACGTAGACGGCTCGGAGTACAAGATTGAGTATGAGCCGGCCGAATCGCAAACGGGATTGTTCGGGGGCAATTCGAATTGGCGCGGTCCGATCTGGTTCCCGGTGAATTATCTACTCATCGAATCGCTGCAGAAGTTCCATCATTATTACGGCGACGAATTCAAGGTCGAGTGTCCGACGGGATCGGGCCAGTGGATGACGTTGTGGGAGGTAGCCGCGGAACTCTCGAAGCGCTTGAACCGCCTATTCCTGTGCAACGCGGAAGGCGAGCGGCCCGCGCACGGAGGCGACACGCGGTACCGCGACGATCCGAACTGGCGCGAGTTGGTTCTGTTCCACGAGTACTTCAATGGAGACAATGGAGCCGGGTTGGGCGCGAGTCATCAGACAGGCTGGACCGGTCTGGTAGCGAAGTTACTCCAACAGAGCGGCGAGTGAGTCACTGGCTTCGCATACGGCGATTGATCTTGTCCAATAGAACGCGCGCGGATCCGTTCGAAGGTTCGAGTTGCAGAGCGCGCGCGAGCGATTCGGCAGCGTCCTTCAGCCTGTCGCATTGGGCCAGCGCGAATCCGAGTTCGTAACGCGAATCGGAGGTTTCCGGACTTTGCGCCGACTCGAGCATCGAAACGCCTTCGCCCGCTCGCGCCTGCCGCACCAGAAATTTGCCATACGCTAAGCGCGCCGTACGATCGGCCGCATCCCCCCGTGCGATGGCCGCCTTGAACCTTCGCTCGGCTTCCGCAGCCTGCCCCAATGCTTCGGCGCACTGAGCCAATGCCGTTTCGGCCCGGCCTTTCACGGCGTCCACTTTCCACGCCGTTTCGAGTGGCCGTAGCGCATCGGCATAACGATCCGTCGCATACAACGCGCGACCGTAGTAGTAGCACGCATCCACAAGATCGCGCTGCAGCGCGCACGCTTGACCGAGTGGCTCCACAGACTCGCGCGTACGATCCAAAGACGCGAGCGCCACTCCCAATGCCTTCTGATACTGCGCATTCTTCGGCTCCAAATGAACCGCATCCTCCAAGTGCGGGACCGCTTCGACCGCGCGATGTTGCTCGAACAGGCTGACTCCGAGGCGATACGCTTCGGCGGCATCGGAACGCGCGAACAACAAAAATAGAATCAGCGCAGTCAAGCGATCTTATGCTACCCCTAAGTCATGGCAGATCGCATTACCCGGCGCGCGCTGGGCATGGCTGCGGTGGGCGTGGCCGCGGCGGCGCAGAACAAGGATGAAGAGAACCCCTATCACGGCGCGCTCGATGGCCTGGAAAGTAAAGTGAAAGCGTCGGATTTCGACAGTCTCGATTTCACGCGCAAGCTTTACGAGAAAGCGCCGTTGCGCCTAACCTTCAACGCCACCACGCGCAAGGAGGCCGAGGCTTGGCAACAGCGACTGCGCGCGACGCTGACCGAACTCGTCGGCGGATTTCCTGAGCGAGGCAAGGCTCCTAAAGCCGAACTGCTGGAGAAGCGCGAGTTCCCCACCTACACACGCGAGAAACTCGTTTTCGAAAGCCGGCCGGGCCTGGATGTGCTCGCGTACGCGCTGCTGCCCAAGACGACCGGCCCGCATGCCGCGATGATCTGCGTTCCGGGCCATGGACGAGGCGTCGACGACATCGTGGGCATTGACGACCACGGCCGCGATCGCACGGACAAGGCCGGATATCAGCACGACTACGCGATTCAAGCGGTGGAGCACGGAATGGCTGCGATTGCGATCGAGCCGCTCGGATTTGGGTGCCGCCGCGATCCCGCTGCACGCAAACACGGCTTGACTCAATCGTCGTGCCAGCCCGCTGCAGGGGCTGCGCTATTGTTGGGCCAAACCATGATCGGTTGGCGCGCCTTCGATGTGATGCGCACCATCGACTGGATCGAAACGCGCCGCGATCTCGACGCAAACCGTGTGGGCTGCATGGGCATCTCCGGCGGCGGCACGTGCACGATGTTTTCCTCCGCATTCGATACGCGCATCCGGGCCGCGTACGTCAGCGGTTATCTGAATACGTTCCGCGACAGCATTTTCAGCCTGTCGCATTGCATCGACAATTACGTGCCCGGCATCTTGAATTGGGCCGAGCAGTACGATGTCGCGGGATTGATCGCGCCGCGAGCGCTGTTTGCGGAATCGGGCGAACAGGATCGCATCTTTCCGGTTGCCGCCGCGCGCGAGAGCTTCGCCAAAGTGAAGCGGGTTTACGAAGTGTTCGGCGCCGCGGACAAGATCGGTCATGAAGTGCATCCCGAAGCGCACGTCTTCTGGGGCAAGCGCGGACTGCCCTTCATCGCATCACAGCTCCGCGCGTGATGACAGAATAGAGTCGTGAGCAAAACTGCGGTCGACGCGCCGGTCTGGTCCACAATAAGCGGCATTCCGCTCGAACCGGTTTATGGGCCGGAGCACGCGCGCCCGTTGCCGCCGCCCGGCGAATTTCCGTACACGCGCGGCATTCACCCCACGATGTACCGCGGCAAGCTGTGGACCATGCGTCAATTCTCCGGGTTCGCCACGCCGGAAGAAACGAACCAGCGCTATCTATATCTGCTGGAGCGCGGGCAGACGGGCTTATCGGTCGCCTTCGATTTGCCGACGCTGATGGGTTACGATGCCGATCACGCCAATTGCATCGGTGAAGTGGGCAAGTGCGGTGTCGCCATCTCGTCGCTTGAGGACATGGAAGTCCTGTTCCGGGGCATTCCGCTCGCCACTGTCAGCGTATCGATGACGATCAACTCGCCCGCTGCGGTGATCTGGGCGATGTATCTCGCGGTCGCCGAAAAGCAAGGCGCGAGTTGGACCGATCTCAACGGCACGCTGCAAAACGATATCCTGAAGGAGTACATCGCGCAGAAAGAGTACATTTATCCGCCGCGCCCGTCCATGCGTCTGGTAACCGATGTTGTCGAGTTCGCCACTCGCAGCGTGCCCAAGTTCAACCCGATTTCGATCAGCGGCTATCACATTCGCGAGGCGGGATCAACGGCGGCGCAGGAGTTGGCGTTCACTCTTGCGGACGGAATCGAGTATGTGGAGTGGGCGATCGAGCGCGGTCTCGATGTAGACGAGTTCGCCCCGCGCCTCAGCTTCTTCTTCAATGCGCACAACGATTTCTTCGAGGAGATCGCGAAGTATCGCGCCGCGCGCCGTATCTGGGCCAACGTCATGCGCGACAGTTTCGGAGCGACCGATGAGCGCAGTCTCAAGCTCCGCTTCCACACGCAGACCGCCGGGTGCTCGCTCACCTGGCAGCAGCCGTATAACAACGTGGTGCGCACCGCGATTCAGGCGCTCGCCGCGGTGATGGGCGGCACACAATCGCTGCACACCAATTCGCTTGATGAGGCGTACGCGCTGCCCAGCGAGCAAGCGGTGACACTGGCGTTGCGCACGCAGCAGATTATCGCGCACGAGAGCGGCGTAACAGCCGTGGCCGATCCACTCGGTGGAAGCTGGTTCGTGGAAAGCCTGACGGACGAGATCGAGAAGCAGGCGCTGGCCTACATCCGCCAGATCGACGACATGGGCGGCATTATCCCCGCGATCGAGCGCAGTTTCCCGCAAAGCGAGATCGCCGACGCCAGCTACCGCTATCAACAGTCGATTGAAAGAGACGAGCGAACCATCGTGGGCGTAAACAAGTTTAACGAGTCGGCTGGCGCGATCGACTTGCTGCACATCGATGAAAGCTCGCAGCAACACCAGTGCGAGAAGCTCGCGTTATTGCGCAAGCGGCGCGACAACGGCGCGGTGGCGAACGCTCTCGACGCATTACGGGAAGCGGCGCGCGGAACGAAAAATACCATGCCGCACATCCTGGATGCGGTTCGCGCGTATGCGACCCTGGGCGAGATTTGCGATTGCTTCCGCGAGGTGTTCGGAACATACACGGAGAGCAGCGTTCTATAATGAACCGAGCCGCGTTCCCCGGAACAGCGGCTTGCGGCGGCAGAATCCGCCGTGCGGCCGGATCATAATGGATAATCGAATTCGGGTGCTCGTGGCCAAACCTGGCCTGGACGGGCACGATCGCGGCGCGAAGATCATCGCCCGCGCGCTACGCGATGCCGGGATGGAAGTGGTTTACACCGGCCTGCGTCAGACGCCGGAGATGATTGTGAACGCCGCGTTGCAGGAAGACGTTCAAGTAATCGGGCTATCCATTCTCTCGGGGGCGCACAATGCCATCGTTCCCCGCGTGATGGAATTGCTGCGGGAAAAAGATATGACGGACGTGCTGGTAGTGGCCGGCGGCACGATCCCGGACGAAGATGCGGACAAATTGAAGCGCGCCGGCGTCGCTGCCGTGTACCAGCCCGGAGCGTCGCTCGATGCGATTGTCGAATTCATCCGCGCCAGCGTCAAACAGCCGGCCTGACACCGCTAGCGCCTCTCGATGAAGCGCGGCGAAAGAAGAGTGAAATGCAGGAAAAATTGAACATTGCCGTGTTTGTCGATTACGACAATATCGAGATCGGCGTGAAGTCCACTCTGCGCCGCGACTTCGATGTCTCGCTCGCGCTGGATGCCTTGAAAGAACGCGGTGACATCGTCGCCAAGTTCGCCTATGCCAACTGGGGACGCCAGGAAGGCGCAACACGCCAGATGGCGTCCAACGCCGTGCAGATGGTGCAGCGCATTCCATCTCCGCGCGGCGATAAAAATGGAGCGGACATCAACCTCGCGCTGGACGCTTTGGAGATGGCCTTCACACACTCGCACGTGAACGCCTTCGCCATCGTCAGCGGCGACAGCGATTTTATCCCGCTCGTGAACAAGCTGAAGGAGTATGGAAAAACCGTGTATGTGGTGGGCGGGCGCGCCTTCACCAGCACGATTCTCCAGCAGAACTGCCACGAGTTCGTCAGCTACGAGAGTCTGCTGCTGATCGATTCGCCCGCGAGGGAACCCGCCGTGGCAGCGATTCCAGCACCCTCAACCGCACCGGTTGCCATGCCGCCGGCCGGCATTTCCGCGTCGCTGCCGGGCGAACAGCGCGCCATCGATCAGCGCCCGCCCGATCCGCGCGGGCCCGATCAACGGCCGCCGCGCAAGGAGTATCCGCCGAAGGACTTCAAGGACCGGCGCCATCGCCCCGCGCCTCTGGAGTTGGGCCAAGCCATGCCGCTGGTGGAGCGCGCTCTGCAGGTTCTCGAGCGCCGCGGCGTGCAGCCGCAGTTGGGTCTGCTGAAATCGACCATGCTGCAGCTCGACTCGACATTCAGCGAACGGGGCTACGGAGCGGGCAGCTTCTCCGAATTCGTCGATCGCTTGAAGAAGGCCGAGTTCGTCAATGTCACCGGACAAGGTGGACGTCTGCTGATCGAGCGGAAGTCGTCCGCGCAGGCGGAACGCACCGTGCTGAAACCCGAGGATGCGCTGCCCGCATTGCGCGACGTGCTCGAAACGCATCGCCTCGATCTGGAGAGCGGCGCCACCGCCGACGATCTTGCCGCTTGGGTTGCGGACGAACATCCGACACTCGATTGGAAGGCTTACGGGTTTCAGGAGTTCCCCGAATTTCTCAACTACGCGCAAGACAAGTTGCTGGTGCGCGTCGAGCCGGATGAGGAGCGCGGCCTGATCGTGAACCTGGGCGCGGAGTTCTATCCGCCCGCTCCCCCGCTCGCGCCCGAGCCGGTTGAGGCCGAAATCGATGAGGAGGAGGACGACGGTCCGCAACCGATTGTGGAAGGCCAGCCGAGCATATTCGAACCGAATCCTCCGCCGCCCAAGCAGGTGAAGGTTACCCGCAAGCGAGCACCGCGCAAAACTGCCTCTCCCGATGGGCGCCCGCCCGTGGTTCGCCGCCCGCGCCGGAAGAAGACGGAATGATCGAGCGATTGACACCGCCCGGCTCGCCCATACCGCGCGGGCCGTATTCTCCCGCTGTTCGCGCCGGCGATTTCCTGTTTGTATCTGGACAAGGACCCATCGATCCTGCGACCGACGAATTCTCGCTTGGCGATATCGCGCATGAGACGCGCGTTACCCTAAACAACATCCGCCGCATTCTCGAAGGGTGCGGCACCTCGCTCGCCGATGTTGTACGCTGTGGCGTGTTTCTGAAAGACGGCGGCGACTTCGCGGCCATGAACGCCGTTTACGACGAGTTCTTCGGACAGCATAAACCGGCGCGCACCACCGTCGAGGTTCGGTTCGCGAATCCCGACATGAAGGTCGAGATCGACTGCATCGCCTACAGGCCGAAGTAACGGCATGTTCGTCCGCGCCGCCGGCACACAGTTTCAACTGAACGGCCTGCCCTTCCCCGTGAACGGCGCGAATTGCTACTACGCATCGATGCGGTCCGATACGATGCGCGATGCTGTGTTTCAGTTCTGCGCGGACACGGGCTTCAACGTCTTGCGCACCTGGGCGTTTCTGGACGCGCCCACGGCGAGCGTCTCCACATGGTTTCAGTGCGGACCCGGGCAGTTCAACGATGGGCCGAACGGGCTCCAGTTGCTGGACCGCACCATCGAGCTCGCCGAACGCCTGAACATACGGCTGATCCTGCCGCTGGTGAATTACTGGGACGACTTCGGCGGCATGAATCAATATTGCCGCTGGCTCGGCCTGGCGCGGCGCGAGGACTTCTACACGGATGCGAATGCGCGCGCCGCATACCGCAACTGGGTGGAACACGTTCTGCTTCGCACGAACACCCGCACCGGCCGGCAATATCGCGACGAGCCGGCCATCCTCGCTTGGGAGTTGACCAACGAGGCGCGATGCGAGATACCCGGCGGCCGCGATATTTTGTTGAACTGGGCCGACGAGATGAGCCGCTTCATCAAGACGCTCGATGGCAATCATCTGATGGCGTCCGGCGACGAGGGGTTCTTCCGGCGCGCGGGCGCGGGCAAGCACCACGCCTATAACGGATCGCACGGCGTCGACGTCGAAGCGTCGATGGGGTTGACCGCTCTCGATTTCGGAGTGTGCCATTTGTATCCGGATTATGAGCCGGATGTGAGCGCGGCGGATTTCGGCGCGCGCTGGATTCGCGAACACATCGAGGCAGCCGGACGCGCGAACAAGCCGATGCTGATCGAGGAGTATGGAGTCAAAGCGGGCACGCCGCGCAATCCCGTGTTCGATCGCTGGTGGCACGCGATTGAAGATGCGCAGGGCGCGGGCGGCCTGCTGTGGATGGCGGCAGCCCTGGGCGATGATGGGGCTCCATATCCGGACTACGACACCTATACCGTTTACAGCGCCAGTGAAATGCCCTCCGTGACGCGCCGCGTCCATCCGCTTCGCGCCATAGCCTAATCAGCAGCGCGCCGTGGGAGTAGACTATAATCGAGCAAACGAAGCAGTAGAACTTTGTTCTTCAGGGAGAGTTCCATGCATAAGTTATTACGCTCGATCCTCGCGCTGTGCGTTTGCCTGCTAATCCCGGCAACGTACTCCCAAACGATCACCGCATCCATTACGGGCACCATTACCGACGCCAGTGGCGCCATCGTGCCTAATGTCAAGGTGACCGCAACCAATACCGCAACTAACCAGGCTTATTCGGCGACAACCAATGAGGCGGGAGTTTACAACATCCTGTTCCTGCCTGTCGGAAACTACAATGTGGTCGGCGAGTCGCAAGGGTTCAAGCGAACCGTCCTCGGCCCGTTCGATCTTCAGGCGAACCAGATCGCTCGCGTGGATATCAAGCTCGAAGTCGGCGACACCACGCAATCCGTCGAGATCAAAGATTTCGCTCCCGTGCTTCAAACAGAGTCGACAGCAACGGGCGATACGCTCGAGAGCGCGAAGCTCACCTCGCTTCCACTCAACGGCCGCAACTTCGCCAGCCTCCTGCAACTCATGCCCGGAGCGATTTCAACGAGCCCGAATGCGATGAACACGTCGGGCCGCTTCCAGGGCTCGGGCAGCCGTCCGCAGGTAAACGGCAACCGCGAACAGACAAATAATTTCATGCTCGACGGGATCGACGTCAACGATTCCATCGATAACCGGATCGGGTACAACCCGAACGTCGATGCTCTCGAGGAAGTGAAGGTCATCACTGGCAACGGCTCCTCGGAATTCGGCAACGCGGGCGGTGCAATCGTGAACGCTATTATCAAGAGCGGATCGAATGCGTTTCACGGCAACGCGTTCGAGTTCCTGCGGAATGAGAAGCTGGATGCGAACGGCTACTTCGCGAATCGAAGCAATGCTCAGCGGCGCGCCTTCAAGCGGAATATCTTCGGCGCGACGTTCGGCGGTCCGATCGTTCGCGACAAGGCATTTTTCTTCATGGATTACGAGGGCACCGTACAGCGCAACTCTGGTCCGGCAACCGCCAGCGTCGCCCCTGCCGCGTGGAGAAACGGCGATCTTTCGGATCTGTTGACCAAATCGAAATTGCAGATTGTCGATCCGGCGACCGGACCCGACATCGCGTCGCGGACTCCGTTCGTCAACAACCAAATTCCGCTATCGCGCATTGTGAATCCGGTGGCGAAGGCGCTCTTCGCAAGCGGAGCGCTTTATCCCCTGCCCAACAATCCAGGCACCGGAGCGCTGGGCGTGAGCAGCAACTACCTTTCAACATCGGCCAGCAGGATTTCCAACCACCAGGGCGACGTCAAAGTGGACTACCGGCCCAACGAAAAGGATAGCTATATGGCGCGCTGGTCCATGGGCCGTTACGATACTGCCGGGTCTCAAGAGGCGCTGCCGGTCTTCATGTCGGGCGGCACCTACGGCCCGACACAGAGCGCCATGACAAGTTGGACGCGCACCTTCAGCCCCGCGATTGTCAACGAGGCGCGCATCGGGTTCTCACGCGTAGGCATTGACGACCTGGTGCTCGACTCCTCGGGTCAGCTCGGCGCCGATGGCAATTCGAAATTCGGCATCCCCGGCGGACAGTTCATTCCGGGATTGAGCAGCATCGCCCTGGGCAACGGATTAAGCGGGATCGGCTCGGCGGCGACCATCGGCAGCACGCGCGATAATAAGTTTTCCTACAGCGAAGTGCTGACGTGGCAGAAGAGGTCACACCTGCTTCGATTGGGAGGCCAGGCGATCCGCTATCAACAGAACCGCTACTACGCGGGCAACAATGGCGCGCTCGGCTCCTTCACCTACGACGGAACCTATTCCGGGTCGGCGTTCGCCGATTTCCTCTTAAACGATCTTTCGACCAAGGGGCGCGGCGCGGTGACCGGCAAGTGGGGACATCGCCACTGGCTCGACGCCCTGTTCGTTCAAGACGATTGGAAGGTGACTCGCACCTTCACGATGAATCTCGGCTTGCGTTGGGAATACACGCAGCCGATTTACGAAGTCGCCGACCGCCAAGTGAACATCGACGTCTTCACCGGCAAGCTTCTGTACGCGGGCAAGGACGGCAATAGCCGCGCTCTGTACAACCCTTATTACAAGCAGTTCGAGCCGCGCATCGGGTTGGCATGGAATCCGCGATCGAAGATCGTGTTCCGCATGGGCTATGCGATCTCGACGTTCCTCGAAGGCACCGGCGCGAACCTGCGCCTGCCGCTGAACCCGCCGTACTTCACCGAGTCCAACATCAATTACGATCCGCGAACTCCGGGCGACATTCGCGCCGGCTTTACGGATGTAATCTCGGCGGGCAATCTGGCAAGCCCGCGCACGGGCGCGAATCCGTTCTATCAGGGGCGCGCGTGGGATCCGAATTTGCGGCCGCAATTCACGCAGCAATACAACGCCGCCGTCGAATACCAATTCACGAGCGCGAGCTCGTTGAATGTGGCGTACGTCGGACAACTCGGCACTCACCTGGTTGTGCCGCATGAGGCCAACAACCCGATCGCGGGCACGGGTCCGGTATCGAGTTGGACGCCTTCGAACGATCGCCGTCCGCTGTTCCTGAACGGCTCGCTACCGAACGTCGGCAACATCGCCTACACCGAGTCCAGCGCACGCATGAGTTACAACGCGCTGCAGGTGACTGGACGCCGTCGCCTGTCCGGAGGACTCGAGTTCATCACCTCGTACACATTCAGCAAGAGCATGATGGAGAACCTCGGCTACTATGGCTGTGGTTCGGTGAACGCGGAAGGCGCGTACTGGCAGGACGCCTACAACCGCCGCGCCAACCGCGGTCCATCGTGCTTCGATGCGCGCCACAACTTCACGGTGGGCGGCTTCTACGATCTGCCGTTCGGGCGTACGAAGCGGTTTGGCTCAGGTTGGAATAAAGCCGCCGATCTGATCGCGGGTGGCTGGAATGTGAACTACTTCGTCAGCGCCCATTCCGGGTTCCCGGTGACGATCTTTTCGGGATCGGCCAACACCGGCGGACGGACGCCGCGTGGCAACGTGCGCGCGAACCATTATCAACCGCTCGTGGTCACTACGCAGACTGTCGATCAATTCTTCGGTCCGCTGACCGGCGCCAACTTCTGCGCAGCCGGTGTGAACGATGGCTCGTGCGCTTACGGCACGCCTGCTGTCGGAACATTGGGCAACGCGGGCGTTGGAACGGAGCGCGCACCCAGCTTCTTCAACATGGATGCATCCATCGGGAAGAAGTTCTTCGTCACCGAACGCCAGTATCTGGATTTCCGCGTGGAGTTCTTCAATGCATTGAACCACGCCAGTTGGGGACCTCCCGGACGCAACATAAACGATCCGGGCACCTTCGGCCAAATCACGGGCCAGGTGCAGAATCCGCGTAACATCCAGTTCGGTTTGAAGTATTACTTCTAGATCTAGAAGTTCGGCAAAGGGTGGGGCGGTTAGTGCCCCACCCAATTCTCGAAGTTCGTCCGGAATAGCCTCTCGATATCTCGCCTGATCTCCGCCCGGCTAACAGGTCTTCCGTCCTCAATCATCAGCTTGTATGCATTCGCCAGAATCGGAGCGAGCGTCCGCCGCGTATTGCGCCACTTGTAGATCACCTGTTCGAGGATGCGGGCGTCGGAATGCTGCGGGATGAAACTCGTGCCTAGCATTTCCAAACGTTCGCGCGTGATCTCTTCCACAATCGAGGGATTGTTCAAGAACCACCAACATCCGAACGGCATCAGGTTGGCGAACTTGCGCGCGTAGACACAGAATTCGTGCTGATTCTCGCGGCTGAGGATGCTCGCCAGAAAGCGGTTGTCCGGGTAGCCGGCGCAAAGGTGCTCCAAGCTGAGCAAATCGGCCTTGCCCACGCCGTCGCCCGCGAGTTTCAACGCGGGATTCACCTGATAGCGGACGCCGATCATTACCGAAAGTGGAATCCCGAACTCGCGGCAAGCGGGCAGCACCGCTTTGGCGAGCAGGCGGCCGCGCACGGATTCTTCAGGGAATGCGAAGGTATCGGGCAGCGATACAGCCATATAAACCGGCTGCATGCGCGCGCACCAATCCGCGAGAAATTGCCGCACCTCTCCCATTGAGCCTTCGGAGCAGTCCGCGTCGACGCGATAACCCTGCGAAGCGAGCGCCTCATGGTGCGCGTCCCACTTGTTCAGAATGCGGTCCAAACGCAGCACCGGATGAAACAGTTCATCCCGCTCGGATCCCTTCTCCCACAACGGACCTTCGGCAGGATCGAGCGGGTCGTTCGTCATCGCAACTTCGCTGATGCCGGCCAGCTCGAACACGCGCCGGATGTGCGGCCTCAATTTCTGCGACTCGAAGAAGTCGCGCGCCTCCGTCAGATCCGGCGCGTTCGTGGGCAGACCGAACGCACTCAGTACCGCCACGACGCCGCGCGTGGACTCCGACACCGGCGTATTCTCCACGAACAGCGCGCGCCAGATCGCATCCGCTTTCTGCTGCTTCGACAAAGCCCAGTACTGCTCGGGCCTCAGCTTGGATGAACGGAACAGTTCCGCTTCCAGATAGTGGTAAGTTACCAGTTCATCGATGCCCCACTGACCAAGATCGCCGAGCGAAGGCATAAACAGGTGCGTGTGTACATCGATAAATCGTGTAGATGTGAGCTCCTGTTCAACGGCGGCGCCAATTTCATCGATACCAATGGCGTCACTCACTGTGGTCATGCTATTTCGGGTCCTCGACGTCGCCGATCTTGATCTCGGTGCGCGCGCCCGTTGACGCCCACTTCAGGAAACCGATAATATCGGCGAGTTCCTGCGATGTGTAGCCGGCCGAGGTCGGCGGATGCTTCCACTTGGTTTCGCGGGTCATCGACGTTACTTCTTTCGAATCGAAAGTGCGCAATGCGGGCGGGGTCTGGCTCAAGTCCCAGATCTGGAGTTGATCGCCCTGCTTCTCCTTCTGAATGCCCGGGAAGGTCTTGCCATCGGCTGTTTTGACTTCCTGGACATACTCCGTACTCTGCATCTGAATGGTCTTGACCAGACCGTGGGACCCGACTACGGACGCGAGTTTGCTCAAGTCCGGGCCGACTGCGGCGCCGATATTCTTCATCTTGTGGCACGTCGCACAGGCGACACCTTTGGGCGACTTCTCAAACAACTCCTGTCCACGCTTTACTTGCGCGGTGCGGTTGTCCTGGGCCGTCATGATCGGCGCGGCCAACACGAATACGATCGGGATATAGACAAATGTTCGCATAGCAGGTGCTTCCTTTCCGTCCCGATTGTACTCCCGGCGGACTACTTCTTGCGGAACGTCTCAGCCTGGTCCGCTTCTTTCTTCTGTTTGGCGCGCGCACCGTTGGCGAACGCCGCTTTGCTGCCGTCGATATCGCCTTTCATCCGCAGCACCTGGCCGAGCGTATTGTACGGGCCGGGGTTGTCCGGATCGAGCCGGATCGCCTGTTTGAGCGCAGTTGCCGCGCCATCCAGATCGCCCTTCTGCTTGAGAGCCGTGCCCAACATATAGTGCGCCTCCGCGTAATCGGGACGCAGCGCCACGGCCGCTCGCATGTGCTTTGCGGTCTCATCGAAGTCGCCGTTCTGCCACGTCGCGATCCCTAGCGTGTAATGCGCCTCCACCATGTTTGGGTCGAGCCGCAGCGCCTCGGTCAACTCACGCCGCGCCGCTTCCATGTCGTCCTGCTGTTTGTAAGCGAGCCCCAAATCGTAGTGCGCCGCGGGCAATGCGGGATCGAGCGCGAGCGCCTGCTTCAACTCCGCGATGGCGGCCCTGAAATCGCCTTTCTGGATGTAAGCGAAGCCGAGGTTCACGCGCGCCATGGCATTCTTGGGATCGCGCGCCAGCATCGCCCGGAACTGCGCGATACCGGCATCCGCTTCGCGCGTCTCGACGAGCGTGAATCCAAGATTGTTGCGCACCTCGACGTCATTGGGAGCCAAGTCAACAGCACGTTGGAACGCGTTCCTGGCGGCCGCGAGATCCCTGTTCTGTTGCAAGCTGAGCCCGAGCGCGTTCCATGCCGGGGCGCTCTTCGGATCGAGCAAAGTCGCCTTGCGAAGATGCACGATCGCTTCTTCGTAGTGCGATACCTCGTGAAAGGCGAGCCCTAAACGATATTGATAATCGAAGGTTTCGGGCGCGAGCGCGACCGCGGTCTGCATCTCCGGAATGGCGCGATTAGGATCCTGCTGCAGCCAGTACAGGACGCCCAGATGGTAGTGCGCTAAAGCGTATTTCGGATCGAGCCGCACCGCGCGTTCCAGATGGGGCAACGCCTCATCGCGCCGGTTCAACACGGCCAGCAGGAACCCGACCTCATCGGCGAGTTTCGGCGACCCGGGGGCGAGCGCGGCGGCTTTCTGGTACATTGCCAGCGCACCCGCGGCGTCTCCCTTGGCTTTCAGCGCGGCCCCTTGCTTCTCCAGTTGAGCCAGAGTTTGCGCATCGAGAACCGCCGAGGCGCACAACAACATTAACCAATACCGCGCAGCCATGTGGTTTCACCCTCATTATACTTTCGACGAATAATTCGCTATGAGGGATAGTGGGCTTCCGAGTTATACAAGACTCGCTTGCTGACGCGCGCAGCTCTGTTAGGTGTGGTGAGTTATAGAAGAGCCAACTGCTCTTCGGATGGTTCCGCTCAACAGTACCAGGGCTCGTTGAGATAAGGGATCGCGGAACGGGACGTTAGCGGGGGGGCGAATGCCACGGCCTGGCTGGTGGCGAGTTTCCAGAGTATCTCGAAGATATCGGCGCGGTAACGACCGGCTTTCTGAGCTTCGCCGACGGCGGCGAGGGCGGTTTTCGCAAGCTGGTCCATCGACGGGTCGGGGTGCGACCATGGCCACGCAAGCGCCTTCGCATCGAAGGGGCCGGTGAGTTGCCGGATCTCGTCCAATGCGAGCAGACGCGATCCAGAGGGGATCAGCAATCGCAACGCAAGCTGGACCGGGCTTACGGCATCGATCAAATCCATACCGCGAAGGGTGGAGAGCAGATCGATGTAGCCGGCGCGCGTGGTCCACGGCATGAAGGCGATGAAGGTGGGGTTCAACTGCAGACCGGCGGCGCGGCATAGCTCGACTGTGTCGGTGAAGTCGCGGCGGGTGTGATGTTTTTCGAGCTTTTCGAGCACCACGTCATCCAGCGATTCGACCGCGCTGGTGACAAAGAGGCAGCCCGTGTTCTTCAACGTTGGGAGCGTGTCGCGATGCTTCAGCAGGTGCTCGATCTTGATCGTGACATCGTAGGTGAGGCCCGGAAACTCGCGCGCCAGATCCTGCACGATGGCGAGGCCGTGCTTGGGGCCGTTGAAGAAATCGGGGTCGCCGAAGGTGATGTGGCGCGCCCCGGCCTGCACCTGGTTGCGAATGTCCTCGAGCACAATGTCCGGCTGGACGATGCGGAACGCGCCTTGGTACACGGGCACAACGGGGCAATGGCGGCACAGGTGCTTGCAGCCGCGCGAGGCTTCGGTGTAGCCGGTTGTGACGTTGTCGTCTCCCTTCACCAGCGTCGCGTAGCGGTTCAAGGGCGGCAGACCGGTGCGATCGGGGACGATGAAATTGAGGCGATCGAGCGGGGTCAGGCTGGATGGGGCGACGGCGCCGGCTGCCAGTGAATCCGCCAAGCCGGCCAGCGCGGATTCAAACTCGCCGCCGATGATGGTGGCGACTCCGAGGGCAGTCAGGTATTCCGCATTGAGAGGAGCGTACAGTCCGTAGGCGGCAAGGTGTGCGCCTGGATTCAGATCGCGGACGTTCCGGATGGCGCGCGTGGCCAAGCGAGTGGCCGTGTGCATGGGCAAGTAGAAGGCAACAAGTCGGGCAGCGCGAACGGCCGCGCCGGGCATAGCGGAAACGGCCAAGTCGGCGCAAACCACTTCGTGACCCCGGTCGCGCAGCCATGCCGCCGGCGATGCGAGTCCGAAGGGTTGCCGTCCCATCTCGTACGTTGATATGAGAACTACCTTCATCTTATTCAACTATCCGCTATTAAAAGCTGAGCCGTAAACCGATCTGCAACTGACGCGGATCGTAGGCCGCCGCCGGTTGGCCAAACGAGGCGAGCGGCGCGCCGACTCCCGAACCAATCACGTTGTTGGGCAGGTAGAAATTCGAGTGATTCAGGGTGTTGAAGCTCTCGAGAAGAGTCTGCAATCGCAGCCTGTCGGTGATGCGAAAGGCGCGGCTGAGACGCATGTCGAGCGAGGTGAATCCGAATCCAACGCCCGTGTTGCGGCCCACTCCGAAGGGACGGTCGTTCAAGTTCGTATCGTTGTTGCGGTCGTAATTCAATTGCACATTGAACGGCAGCGGCGACGTGTAGGTGAATAGGGGAGCGAGTTGCCAGCCGCCCAGAACTCCACGGGTTCGCGGCGAATCGAAAGTGGCCGCGACGGTCAGACGGTGACGCTGGTCGTTATCCGACGGACCGCGGTCGTCGCGCAGATTCGAATTGTTTTGGGGAGCGCTGAAGAAGAAATTCCCCGTGTCGTCGATGGCTCTCGAGTAGTTGTACGACAGACGAAACCGCAGGTTGCGAGCCGCCCGGTGTTGGAACGATAGAAGCAGGCCGTTGTAGTACGAATCGCCGCTGCTCTCATAACGGCTGACATTGGCGTATCGCGGGTCGGGCCTGCCAAGATTCGCGATGCCGAGCGCGGCGGCGCCGGAGGCGGATAGCGTGGGCGCGTTGATATTGCGTGACAGGATCAAGTGTTCTCCGCGAACGTGTAGATAGCCGACCGAGAGAGTAGTTGCCGCGTTGAAGGCGTGTTCGATTTCGAAGCTCGCCTGCGTGCTGGACCCGTTTTGAATCCGCGTGTCTATCGTGGTGGTGCCGATCAACTGCGCGGCCGGAAATGCGGGCAGGACGTCGGGGAAAACGGGTGCGCTGGCTTGGCCGAACGAGATTGCCGCGACGCGGTATTTGCTGCCGTCCCGCTGTAGCGCGTTCGAGGTTGCACGCAGGGGGATGCGGTCGTAGTACAGCCCGAAGCTGGCGCGCACAACGGTCTTTCGATTTCCGGGCGAATACGCGATGCCTGCGCGCGGGGCAATATTGTTACGATCGGTTCGAATCGGATCGGGCAAGCGCTGCACGTCATAACGCAAGCCGAGGTTCGCGGTGAAGTTGCTTCCCAAGCGCCACTGATCCTGCACGAATACGCCGGCATTCGGGTTGCTTTGAAGCTGGGATGGCGCGCCGAACGCCTGTTGGAACGTCAGGTATCGGCCCGCTTGAAGAGCCGCCAAGTTCTGGAAGTTGTACACGCCTTGCAGAGCTCCGGGAAACACGATGTTGACGCGGTTATACAACCAGTCCGCGCCAAATTTGAGAAAATGAGCGCCGCGCTCGATCGCAATCGCCTCGGAAACTTCGAACGAATCGGCATCACGCGCGGTTGGCGAAGAGGTGGCGGTTCCCAGGTTTGCAATGCCGCTGATGTTAATGGCGGGACCCGCGTTGTCGTTGACGGGGGCACCCAGGCGGCTGTGTGTAAACTGCGCGCGGGCCTCGTTCAACACCTTCGGCGAGAAAGCAGCGATATCGCCGGCGGCAACGTTTTGATCGCGATTCTGCAAAGCGCTTCCACGTGTGATGGCGCTCAATCCGCCGGCGCCGCGCGCGTTGGTGCTTGCCGCGTCGTAGAGTGCATATCGCAAGGACAGGCGGTGGCCCGCGCCGGCTTCATGGTCTGCGCGCGCGAAGAAGTTGGTGCTCTCGAGACCGGTGGGGAACTCGCCCGTAGAAGCGAGCGGCCCGCGGTAGCCGGCAGCGATCAGGTCAGCGTTGATCGACGAAATATTAGCGGGCGCGATGGTGACGACGCCCGAAGCGTTTTGGCGGGTTTGCTCGAAGTTCGAGAACAAAAAGGTGTGCTGGCCGAAGACGGGTCCGCTAAGGGATGCGCCATATTGCGATTGAGTGAGCGGGCTGTTGAAAGCGGCGAAGGGGTTCCGAGCGTCGAGGCGTTGATTGCGGAAAAAGTCGTACACGCGGGCGTGCCACTGGCTGCCGCCCGATTGCGTCGTGATGTTCACGATGCCGCTCGAGGCGCGGCCGAATTCCGCGATGCCGCCCGAAGTGACGATTTGGAATTCGCGCACTACTTCCTGACTGACCGCGGTTCCCGCCAAGTCCGCTGCATCGTCGTTGGCCGAGAGTCCGTCGATGATGAACGTGTTGTTGAGGTTCCGCTGGCCGGCGATCGAGATGCCGGTGCCGGGAACGGCGGACGTTTCGGCGAAGCGTTGCGCAGCGCCGGTGTTGGTGCGCGACACACCGGGCACCAGGAGCGCGAGATCGAGGTAATTGCGGCCATTGATAGGCAGCGCGTCAATCTCCTCGGGCAGGACCACTTCCGACGTTCCGGCGCGCACCGGATCGAGCGCCGCCACGCGCTCGTCGATGGTCACCGTTTCGTTCACTCCCGCGATGGCGAGCAGCAACGCAACGCCCGCAGTCTGGCCGGCACGCAGCACCAGAGTTCGATGGATGGGAATAAAGCGCGGATCGGCGACGGTCAAGGCGTAATCGCCCGGCGGCAAATAGAGGAACTCGTACCGGCCCGTGGCATCGCTTGCGGTGGTTTGGGTCCGGTTGCGGCCGGGGTTGAACAACTTCACTTGCGCATCCGCCACGGCCGATCCGGTTTGGTCCTGAACCGTTCCGACGATGGACGAGGCGGTGATGGCCTGCTGGGCGAATGAGTGCAGACAAGGCACGAGTAATAATATTGCGGGTCCGATTCGCATCGGCTCCTCCCTTCATACGCGCGCGAGTGCCGTTGACAGGCACGGTTTCAATTGAGAGTTAAGCGAAGAAGAGAGGGGGACCGCGTTCGCGCCGCGTGCGCGCGAAGGTACTGCCGGGGCGTGTATCGTTGGACGGCAGTGCGTACGAGGTTTGCGGGGGAGCCCATGGCAACTGGTGAGCAGCCGTCGCCGGGGCATAGCCGCGATGGGAGGCAGAGCCCGGGGCGGCCGGATAGTAGGGACAACGCTCGACGCGCGATTCAAACGCGGGCCCGGTGCGTTGCTGCGCGGGGGCCATGCGCATCGAACAGCGATGTTTGCCGTCGCGCCGGCAGCAGGCGGGCAGTTCGGAACCGTTGTCCGCAAAAAGCGCGGGCCCCATCAGCGATAAGCTGAAGAGGACCAGCAGCAGAATGGCGGGCAGTCGCCGCATTGTTTCATTGTACGCTTCGCGGCTGGTGAGAAACCCGCGGACAACAACACCCGATGCGGATACTGCTCACCTCGAACGCTTCCTACGCGCCTCCGCGCGGCGGATCGACGCGCAGCAATCTGGCGTGGTTGAAACATCTCGCCGAAGCGGGCCACCGCTGCACTGTGGTGAGCGCTGCTGTTGGGGAACACGATGAGACGCGGCAGGCAGGCGCGCTCGAGATCCACTCGGTTCGCGATTTGGAACGGCGCGCATCCGAGTTGGCTGGACACATTCAGGCCTGCACGCCGGACTGGGTTCTGGTGTCGTCGGAAGACCTCACTCATGTGCTGTTGCGCGAGGCGAATCAAGCGGCGCGCGGCCGCATCGTCTACCTCGCGCACACGCCTCAATTCTTTCCTTTCGGGCCCGAGGCGTGGAATCCAGACCCCAAGGCCGCGGACATCGTGCGCAACGCATGCGCCGTGGTCGCCATCGGCAGCCACATGGGCGAATACATTCAGCGCTATCTCGGAGTGACGGCGCGAGTGATTCACCCGCCGATCTACGGAGCGCCGCCGTGGCCTCTGTTCGGCCGCTTCGATTCCGGCTATGTGCTGATGATCAATCCGTGCCGAGTGAAAGGGGTTGGCATTTTCGCGGAGGTTGCTGCGCGCTTTCCCGAGATTTCATTTGCGGCGCTGGTCGGCTGGGGAACGACCACCGCGGACCAGCACTTATTAGCCGCGCTCCCGAACGTGCGCCTGCTGGGAAGCGTACCGGGCATCGACGACGTGCTTTCGCACGCCCGCCTGCTGTTGATGCCGTCGATTTGGTACGAGGGATTCGGCCTGGTCGCGATGGAGGCGATGCTGCGCGGAGTGCCGGTGATTTCGAGCGATTCGGGCGGTTTGAAAGAGGCGAAAACGGGAACGCGGTTTGTCGTGCCCGTGAAGCCGGCGGAACACTACCGCCAGGAGTTCGACGAAACGCGGATGCCGATTCCCGTCGAAGCGGTTCAGGATATCGAACCGTGGGTGGAAGCGGTGAAGACGTTGATTGCCGATCGTGAGATTTACGAGGAAGAGGCGCGCCTGTCGCGTGAGCATGCGGTCCGCTTCGTTGCGAAGTTGAACGCGGCGGATTTTGAACGGATGCTGGCGTCGCTGACTCCCGCTGAACGCACGGAACCGGCGGTGGTGCGATCGGTGGCCGAGCAGCGATTGAGCGGGTTGAGCCCGGCGCAGCGTGCGTTGTTGCTGCGCCGGCTCAAGCACAGGAACTAGGTGAGCGACCAACCTTTCCGGAAGACGGGCTTCAGGTATTTGTTGGCTTGCGGGTTGTTGGTGAACTTCATCTTGGCGGCGTCGTATTCGAGCTTGCCTTCCACGCGCAGAGCGATGACGCCCAACAGCATCCATTCGACAAATGGCGCCGCGACGTTGAAGTTGGAGCACGCAGGGTCGCCGCCCTTGGCCGCACGGATCCAATCGCGGTAGTGGCCCGGGGACCGCGTCAGATAAGGCGCGGGCATCTTGTAGTCGGCCATCTTCTCAACCGGAATCAGGCGGGTTTGTTCGCCATACGTGCCGGTGGTCATCATGCCCTTGTCGCCGATGAAGAGGCTGCCATCGGGCGGCGGATTGCGGAGTTCCGCGCCGTCGGCCTTCATCGCCTCATACGCATCCCAATCAAAAACGCGTCCGACGTAGCCGGTGTTGGGACGCCGCATCGGAGCGCCGTCAGCACGCGCCGCGCCTGCGGGACGGCCACCTTGCGGACCCGCACCTGCACCTGCACCCGGCCCGCCGGCTTGGGGACGGCGGAAGGGACGTCCGGGCATGTCGCCCAAAAATTCACCCTTGGGAACGCCGTCGATTTCGGGGTTCTGCTTCAAGCCGTCGTACCAGAACAACTTCACCGGCGGCATGCTGCCGCGGGCCGGGAAGTCGAACCGGATGACCGATTGCTTCGGGAACATGAAGTCGCTGACGCCTTCCTTCTTGATGCACTCGACGCTGGTGGGATTGCCGAGTTGCAGAGCGAGGTTCGGTGCGCCCAGGATGTGGCACGCCATGTCGCCGAGCGCGCCGCAGCCGAAATCGTAAAAGCCGCGCCAGTTGAACGGTTGGTAGAAGTATCCGTTGAACTGGTTCGGATAGCCTTTGCCGCCGGATGTGTAGGGGCGCGGTTCGGCGTTGCCGAGCCACAGGTCCCAATCCAGCGTTTCGGGGACGGGCTCTGGCGGCGGGATCTCGGTGAGACCTTGCGGCCAGATAGGGCGGTCGGTCCACGCGTGAACTTCGGTGACGTTGCCGATGTCGCCGTTCCAGATGATCTCGGCGGCCTGGCGAGTGCCTTCGTTCGAGTAGCCCTGGTTGCCCATCTGCGTGGCGACCTTGTATTTATTGGCCGCCTCCATCAGCGTGCGAGCTTCCCAGATGGTGCGCGTGAGTGGCTTCTGCACATACACGTGCTTGCCGCGCTCCATGCACCACATCGCTGCGGTGGCGTGCATGAAGTCGGGAATCGTGACAATCACGGCGTCGATGCCGCGGCCCTCCTTGTCGAGCATTTTTCGGAAGTCTTTATACTTCGGAACTTTCTCGTACTGTTTGTAAATGCCGGCGGCCTGCTTGTCGTCGACGTCGCAGAGCGCGACGATATTTTCGTCCGCGCAGCCGTGAATGTCGCTCGACGCCTTGCCGCCCGCTCCAATCGATGCGATGTTGAGTTTCTCGTTAGGCGACTTGTAGCCCAACGCCTTCAGCGATGGCGCGCTGCCGAACCCTGCAGCAGGAACCGCTCCGGCGAGAAGCGATCCATAAAAAAACGTCCGTCTCGTGGTTTTGTATCCCATCATCCCCCCGAGTCCATACTACGCCCACGCGGGGGCGAATGCATGTACGAGGATCCTGACTACTCGTCGTTGAATTCCGCGCGAGCTTGCTTTGACCTGTTTAGAGCGAGCGCGCGATAGACCAAGTAGTAAGGGTTGCCTCTGAGCGCGTATTGGCGGCCTTCGAGCACCATGCGGCGGACCATTCGTCCGGCGCGGGAACTGGGAGGGGTGGGAAGCCGCCCGCTAAACGTCGCATTTGCTCCATTGCACGAGGGGCGCGAAAACAGAACGGCCAACCGGCCATCGGTAACCACATCACCATCGCCTGAATCGGAGCGCACCTCTTGCGGGCGGTTGAGATATGCCGCTGGTTCGACGCAACCGGCGAAGGAAAGATCGTCGACGACTTTAGACCGCTCGATATCGATGCTCGGATGAATGCGATGAGTGAACGAAACGGCTGTATTGAGCCTCACCCCGATGTCGTGCGTAGCCGCTCCGAGCCAAATCTCCCGCCCGGCGATCACGGTCTTCCACAAACGGATGTGATCGCGCTTGCTCAAGTTATTGAACGACTTTTGAAACAACGCATCCGGCCCTGCGCCGTTGTAGAGCAGCTTGGACATCGGAGCCCGGGCATAACCGCTTTGCGTGGTGAAGGCGCGGTATCCGCGGCGCACGGTTTTGGCGGAGAACACGTCGGCTTCGACCCACCCCGCGGCTTCGAACGCTTGTACCAGATCTTCGCGCGAGCCCGCGATGGCGACGTTGATGATATCGGATGCCGCGATTCCGCCGGGCCGCGTGATGATAGTGGGCTGATCGGCCAAACGCGCCGCGAGATCGGCGGGAATCGGAGAAGCGTCGGGCGCGGAAAACGTCGGAGCGTCGAGGGCGAGCTCGGTGACGGTGAGTTTCATCTCGGTGCCCGCGGGAAACCGCAGCTCGGGTTCCGGCAATTGGAACAGCGTGCAGCGGATCGCGAACAACACTACGCCGCCCAGCGGACCCATCGAGTACTCAGAGAAGATCCGGCCGCCGGCACCGGTCAACCCGATGAACGAGCGGCTTAACAACACCACGCTGGGCCGGCTCCACACACCTGCGACGAGATTCTGAGGTCCGTTCGCGGCGAGAATACCAGTGATACGCCCTTCCTCGTTCACGGTTTCGCGCGCGTTGTCGATCGACCGCAAACTCGCGCGAAACGGAAACCGCCGGCCATCCGGCAGCTCGTAATACCGGAACTCGAGATCCATGCTGGCCCGCTCGCGCACGACACCTAACCCGACCGCGCGGGTGCGGCGGACCGTGCCGTGAACCGTGGAACCGGCGGGCATCACTATGGCGCCGTCCAATTCATAGGGTGCGATTACGGCCGCGCTGACCTCCGATCCGGTGGCTGAATCGTAGCTGGTAAGCGGGGTTGTGAGGCGGACTTTCAGCGATGACGCAGCGCAGGGCCACGCACATACAACGACGGCCAGGGCCACGGTCCTAAGCATTGCGATCCATCGCTTCCGTGGTACGCCACGCGGCGAATGTGATGGCGATGCTGGCCAATCCATCGACGGCGTAGTGGTACCGGCAGTAGATCGTGGCGACGTAGACGAGGGCAGCCGCGGTCAGGATCAGAGCGCAGAACAGGCGGCGATCGGAAAGAGTTCGCACGACTCCGAATGCGCAGGCGAACGCAACCGCGACATGGCCGCTGGGGAAGACGCTGCTCGAAACGTCGCAACGGTCGAGCAGCCACCCATTCAGCCAACGCAAGGGGCTCGAATAATGGGGCAGGTCCAGGTTCGCAAACGCGATTCGCGGGCCGGAGACGGGAAGCACGGGAAGCAACGCGTAAGCGCACAGAGTCCCCAGAAAGAGCGTGCTCATGAAGCGGTCGATCTGGTTGCGCCGGCCGTACCAGTACAACGCGCCGAGGCATAGCGCGGGAATTGCGTATAGCGACAGGTACACTGCTTCGAGCCCGGCCGGAATCACTCCTCCGAAGTACTCGATGGCGGCCCGCAGCCTAAGGCTGTCGAGCAATGTGCGATCCCAACCCAGCCAGGCACGCTGCCAATTGAGATACGGCGGTTTGATGGCGACCCAGTCTACTTGCCAGTAAGCGATCAACAGCAATCCAAGCGCGGCCCAATCGCGTAAGACTCTTGACCAGCCTGTGGAATGCCGCGTCTCGATGCCGATTGCGAACCAGACCGCTAGAGGGATCGTCCATGCGGCGAGGCAGCGCGCGGGAGTAGAGCCGTGAGCGGTGATCAGGAATGCGGTGTATATGAAATAGGCGATCGCGATCTTTTCCGACCGGCGGCAGACTGCGCTATGAGCGGTGAGTATCCGATAGATGGGGTGCGCGCCGCTGAAAGTCTGCGCGAGCAGTTGTCTCACAGAGGGCGGCTCCGTCCAGTTTCGGGCATCGAGGTTACTTCAAATTAAAGCACACAATGGCGGCTTGCGACGGTACATTTTCAGCGGTACTGAAGGCATTGTGCGGATTTTTTGCGGCGCGCTCGCCGGCAATCAGCACCGTCGAGTCCAGAACGATGCCCACGGTGTCCAGTCCCGCTCCGGAACAGAAAGTGGGTCCCGATGGCTGTCTATAAACGCTTGCACATCGGTGTGGAAGTCCTGGTCGATTTTCGTTGTGGAGTTCTCAGGTAGCGCGGCTAAGATCTCGGAAAGCAGCAGCCGCCTCGGCTCCGGCGCTCGCACCGCGATGTCCCGAACGAGTTCCGCTTCGGTGATATGCATCGATTCCATACCTGGATCATAGGCTCTATCCCATGCACCGACCTACTGCCCCGCCGCGCTGCCGGCCTTGGAACTACTCATCGCGTTCATGCGCTCGAGTTGCTTGATGAGGAATGCAGTATCGCTGAACGGATCGCCGCCCAAACGGGCCCAGTACACGCGGCCCTTTGCATCGATGAGCAGAGTCGAGTGCAGTTCGATTTCCTCGAAGTCGTCGTAGGAGTGGAAGCGGCGCGCGTTGGTGAAGTGGTCGTCCGAGAGTAGACGTACGGGTAATTCGCCAAGCGTCTTCAGCGACTCGGCATTCTTTGTTGGCGCGGCGCTGCTGACGGCCAGCACCACCGTATTCAAACGCTCCCACTCGCTCTTCTTGTTACCGATCTCGTGTAACTGGCGCATGCAGTGCGGACACTCCTGACCCAGATAGAAGATGAGCATGACATTCTTCCCCTGATAGTCGGAGAGCTTGACTCGCTTACCATCCGCGTCGGCGACCTCCAACTGCGGCGCCTCGAAGGGTTCCCAGCGGTTGGGCCCGTACTTCTCGAGCGATGTCCGCAGGTAGTTGCGTTGTGGCGCGGGAGAGGAATCGCGAGGCTTTGCTTGAACGCCGGTACTGCGCGCTCTTGCCATCACCTCGATACCAGGGTCGGCGTCCGCGGTGACGAAGAGAAGGCGGGCCATCGCATCTTCGGCTCTCGATTTTTCGCCAGTATGCGTATAGGCACGCACCAGTCCCGATAAAGCGAACAGATCGTTGTGCGTCAACGTCAGTGCTTTCTCGAACGCTTCGGCCGCCAGGCCCGGGCTCTTCGCTTCAAGATACGCCTCACCCAAGCTGTTGTATAAGGCTTCGGGATACTGAGGTGGGTCGGCGTATTCGCGCTGTGCATCGAACTCGCGCTGTGCGGCATCCGCGAGCCAGCTCAGTCCTCGAATTCGATCTCCGCGCGCCAAGGCCAGACGGCCTTTCAATTCGAGCGACTGGATCTCGTACAGCCGCTTCACGTCCTTGTTCTTGTCCAGATCCTTCTCGAGTTTGGAGTGTGCGGCGATGCTCTTTTCGGCCTTTTCGATCTCCTTCTTGCCGAACCAGGCACGCGCTTCTGTGTAGGAGCGGTTCACCTTGTCGCGGTAGATGTCGCGCCAGGGGATTGTTTTCTCATCGAGAATTTGATCCCATCGCTCGAATTTCAAAAGCCCGCGGGCGAGCGCGGCGATTCCGTACGATTGGCTGGTGAACGGCTTATCGTTGTTGTCCTCGGGATCGGGCGGCGCATCGATGAGTTGCCGCGCTCCGGCCATCGCCGCCGAGGCCATGCCCAACTGCTCCTGAATGTAGGAAAGGTAGTTCCGGTTGTGGCCGTAGTTCCAATTGTTGAACGGGAACGTGAGGCTATCCTTCATATACTGCTTTTCAGCGCGGGTGGCCGCATCCATACTGATGGCGGCTTCATTCCACATTCCGGTGATGCTGAAAATGTGTCCCGGCATGTGCAGCGCATGGCCAATACCCGGCGCGATCTCGCCGTAGCGGCGCGAACTCTCGAGCGCCAGTTCGGGCTCGTGATAATCCCAGTTGTGAATTCGATAGTGATGCGCTCCGGGATGATCCGGTTGACGGGCCAGAATCTCGCGGATCATGAGCTCTGCGCCGTAACGTGAGTCGCCCATTGTCTGCAGCGCGAGTAATGCCCGGGCCTCCAGGTCGTCCGGGTACTTGACGCAGAGCGTTTCGAGAAATGCTTTCGACTTGCGGCCACGATCGTCGCTCGTTGTCTTGTCGCTGAGCGCATCGGGCAGCAGTTGCGCGGCAAGGGAATCGATATACAGGCGTTCGCGGTCGCTCGCGTTGGCTTTGCGCTGCTGCGCTTCGCGGACGAAATCCTCGGCGCGCTTGCCGCTGGCTGAACGCGCCAATCCCCAATACGCCATCGCGTTGTCCGGCTCGAGTTTCGCGCACCACCGGAACGCGCGCTCCGCTTCGTAGAACCAGAACGAATGCAGCAGCGCATTGCCCTGGTCGAACCATCGCTGCACTTCCGGATTTTTCGTCGTGATCGGGAAATGCGCCTGGCCGATGCCCTTCAATGGCCACGGCTTCTGGCGAGGTCCGACGTCGAAGGCTTCGCCGTGGAGAGAATGGCCCTGTTTATAGGTTTCCGCCGCATTGTCGGCAGCGAAAAGAACCGAGCAGGCCGCTGCGAACGCAGCGAAGCGGGAGAGTGCAAGCGTGCTCATAGCTTTCGATCAGGAAAGCTTAGCACGTTCACTCGGTGCCGTAGTTGATTTCCATCCGGCGCACTCGCATCGCGGCGACTGCCAAAACGAGTCCAGTGAACACCAGAATGCCAGGTACCGCGATGGCAGCCGGGATCGGATCGGCGTTCACGATGAGCATCGAAAACACCGGTCCAACGTTCGGAGGCGCGTCGATGGGGCAGAGCGATTTCAGATAATAGATTACGCTGAATTTCTGGAGAACGGCCGGCAGAAACGTATTGATCGATTCCCAAACCAGCAGCGCGGCGGCCGGGAAAATCGGATTTTTGAATAGCGCACCCGCCAACAGGAACACGCCTCCATAGCCGATGCACCCAAGCACGGTCACGCCCGCGTAAGACAACAGATGTCCCCACCCGCCGCCTTCCCGCAGATAGGACGTGAACGCGCTCGACGGGAAGTGCGCGTACATCGCGAACCACTGAATAACGGTGCTCGCGGTGAAGATGGTGACCGCCGCCATCAATCCGGCGATGTATTTGCCCGCTAGAACGACGTCGCGCCGGACAGCGGACAGGAAGTAGAAATGGAGACTGCGGTCGAGCATCTCGCCGCGAAACAGGTTCATGAATATGCCCAGACAACCGAAAAACAAAACCAGCCTCAGATCGAGTACCTGAAAGATCCCGGCGAAGATGTTCGTATCCGCTCCGAAATTGCACGGCAGATGGTTGCGCAACATCATGAACGAGTGTCCGGCGAAGATGGTGACCGGCATGAGCGCGAGCAGGTAAACCCAGAGACCTCGACGCGACAAAAAGCTCTTGCGAAGTTCCAGGCGCACGACGGCCAGCGTTTGACTCAGCCACAGGGTATTCATTTGGGCTTGTCCTCGGAACCGATCAGATATTCGTACAGCGAGTTGACGTCATCATCGGCAGGTATTACCGACTCGACACCAATCCCGTTCAAGGCGATCCGGTTCAGTTGCGCGTAGAATTTGTCCGGGTCACGCGTTTTGATCAGCAGGCCCTTTCCATCGCTGTGGACGCGCGCCTCAATCACGCTGCCTTCGTCAAACACCTTGGCGGCAAACGCGGAGGGCGAACTGCAGCGCACGAGGATCTGCACCGGCTGTTCGTCGATCTCCCCGCGCACGCCGCGAATTTTTCCTTCGGCTACGACGTAACCGGCGCTCATCAGTATGACCTGGTCCGAGATCATATCCACTTCATGCAGAATGTGACTCGATATCAGGATGTACATCCCCTCTTCGGCGAGTGACCGCAGCAGCGCGATCACTTCGGCTCGCACCAGCGGATCCAAGCCATTCAAGGGCTCGTCCAATATCAGCACGGAAGGCCCGTGACAAGTGGATTGGGCCAGCTTAATCCGCTGCCGCATGCCCTTGCTATAGCCCGCAATCTTGCGGTGCGCGGCTTCGACCAGGTTCACGCGCTCGATCGCCTTCCAGGTGAATGTTTCCGCCTCGCTGTGCGTGCAGCCATACAGCCGCAGGAACGAGTAAACGAATTGATAGCCGGTGAAACCGCGCGGGAACGAATCGAACTGCGTGCAATAGCCGAGTTGGCGGAACAACGCCTCGGGATTGTCGGGCGCGATTCCCAGCACACTGATTCGTCCGCGTGTGGGCCGCAGAAGTCCGCTCATCAAATTCATGAGCGTCGTCTTGCCCGAACCGTTGGGACCCACCAAGCTCGTGATTCCCGGCGGAATCGACAACGAGACGCGGTTCACGCCGAGCACGTCGCCGTAAAACTTCGAAACATTATCGAAGACGATGTGATTCGCGCCGCTCACTTCACCACCTCGAAAGCGCGGACTTTCCGGCTGAGAAGGTAGATGCAGAATGCGCAGATCGCGAGGATAGCTAGCGTTGCGCCGGCGAGCGAGATATCATTCCGCAAATCGACTCCGAAGAATCGCCCGTACACTGTCGCGACCAGAACGGCGGGATCGAGATAGAAGCCCGCTTCGGTTCGCACCACTCCATTCAACGCAGCCGCGAATCCGGAGGTGAAGAACATCACGCCGAGCAGCAGGGCGCCTGCGATCAACTTCCAACGCACCCAGGCCGACAGCGCGAGAGCAAGCAGCGCCAGCACGGCGATCCACAGCCACGATCCGATGAAGATGCCGGCGGCGAATTTCCAATGCGCCGTAGCCCATGCGGCTCCCGACAGGCTTGACTCAATCGCAAATACGAGGAGGCCGGGGATCCAGGTAATGAACGACAGCAGAAACACAATGACCAGCGCTCGTCCCAACACATACTCGGCGCGGGACAGCGGACGGCAGAAGTACAGCGGCAGGGCGTTGTTGGCCAGATCGGGCGCGATCGTGTTCGGTCCGATGAAAACCGTCATCAGGAACGCCATCGAACTCTGAACGCTCATCAGCGTCATGAAGAACGTGCCGTTGATGTCCATCAAGTGATCGCCCGTGAACTTCATCAGCGACAGCACGCGCGTGTTGTGATTCAGATAGAGCCCCGCGATCATCAGCAGCGGATAGAAGAAGCACATCACGAACAGCCCGGTGACAATGCGCGACTGAAATACACCGCGGGCGGCATACCGGCTGAGAATCAGCGACCGCGACCAGCGCGGCGTCAGCGGCCCGTTGTAGCTTCGGTACGAACGCTTATAGACGGCCATGAGTGGTCTCCATCGCTTTCAGGAAAATGTCTTCGAGACTGTCACGGCGATAGTTCAACTTGCGCAATTGTACGTTGCGGCTCTCGGCCACACGGTACAAATCGCGTATCTCGATGCCTTCCGACAGCACCATTTTCAGACGCCGCTCGCCTGCCACGGCACATTCGCAACCGAGCTGTTCGAGCGCGTCGATGAAGCCGTTGTCCTCGCCGTAGGTCTCCAATTCGACGAAACGCAGATTGGATTTGCGCTCCTCCTCCAGATTCGAGTGATGCACGATGCGGCCCTGCTTGAGGATCAGCACTTCCTCGCAGGATTCCTCGATATCGCGCAAAAGGTGCGAGCACAGGATGATGCGCAGATCGCCCGATTCCTTCATCTCGCGAATCATGCGGATCATGCGCTGGCGGCCGGGAGGGTCGAGGCCGTTGGTCGGCTCATCCAAGATAATCAGTTTCGGCCCGTGCACCACCGCTTGAGCCAGCTTCGCCAGTTGTTTCATACCGAGGGAATAGGTGCCCAGCTTGCGATAGCGCGCTTCGCCTAAGCCGACGTAGTACAACGCTTCATGTGCGCGCTCGAGCGCCGCCTCGTGGGGCAGCCCCGACAGTTCGCCCATCATGGTGATGAACGCGACCGCGGTCATGTTGGCGATAAAGGAGTCGTTCTCAGGCATGAAGCCGGCCATCGAGCGGATTTGGTCGAGGCCGGCTTGAATGTCGATTCCGAGAATGCGCGCCGTGCCGCGCGTGGGCTTGTGGAATCCGAGCAGAGTATTGATCAGCGTGGACTTCCCTGCTCCATTCGGCCCGAGCAGGCCGATCGTGCGGCCGGACAGTGTACAAGTGAGGTCTTGGAGAATCGTCCGATTCCCCAGTCGTACTTCCAGTCCGGCCAGCTCGATGGTAGGTGTCATTGAGTGAGTGCGCTCTTGTTATGCATCGCCCTGCCCAGCAATCCGGGCAACGCGAGTGAGTTCAGGTCCAGGCCGAAAAAGCCGCTGTTGCTCGCGATGCTGATCCGGTCCGCCTGGCCGTTGAGGTAGATTAACCCTGGCCCGGTGTTTCGCGCCAGAGCTTGTATCGACTCGCGCTGCGCCGAGTTCCCCGCCAGGTTAGCGCCTTGCTCGGCCAGCGGCTTCAGCACGGAGCCGAGATTGTGGAACACGACGCCCGAGAAGTTCAAGCTTCCACCCGCGGGCAGTTGAGAACGGAACACCTCGGAGCGGGCCAGCACATAACCGGTCGCGCGATTCTGTATGGCCGTATTGAGCAACGTCACGCTCGGCGCCGCAAGGAAGTACCCGTCGACGAACGTGTAGTCGATCTCGTAGGCGAACTTGGCCGTCGTCAGCGTATAGTAGGTGCGCCCGTTTGCCTGCTGCTGGGTCAGCGTCAACTGGCAGCCCTGGCAGTGCGGGTCGCTATTCACGGCCTTCACCAGCGCCTCGATTCCCGATTGGAGCGCTTCAGGACTGTACACCTCAATGGCCAGCTTCCAACTCGGGAGCGGAAATACGGGCCCGTCGAGGGCGAACGCAAACTCACCGCCGAGCGGCGCCGCGAGCTGTTGGCCGATCGCGAACTTACTGTCGTTTCGCAGCCGGTCGAGCGTCTCCTGAAACTTCGGATCGTTCTCCGCAAGCGACCGCAGCAGGTCGTTCAACATCCACTGCGGATTGCGCAACACCATCGAGACCGCGAAGGTCGCGTTGGGCGACACGAAATCGAGGGAACCCATCGGAGCGGGCTCAGACAGCCAACCCGCGATGCCGGAACGCCGGCCCTCGAAGGTCAGCGTCGCTCCGTTCTCGGTCTTGCCCGCCACGTCCTTGCGCTCGACGATCAGGTACCGCATGGCGTCGAGTCCCGCGGGCAGCTTTGGCCGGTCGCCCATGGATCTATCTACGCTATGCCGCGCGATTTGTTCCATGTCGACGCACAGCAACCAACTCGCGCCGCGATCGTAGGCCTGTTTCACATGGTTCAACAGTCCGCTGTCGGCCACCGTCGATTCCTGCATGCGCGCTCCAACGCTCTCCAACTGCTTCTCGTCGAAAGCGACCGCGAGCACGTTATCCCGCAAGCCAACCAGCATGGGGCCTTGCTTCGCGGCGCCGGTGGCGTAACGGGTGCGGCGCTTCTGTGCGCGCTCACCCGATCCGGACTGCGGCGCGGGAATCTCCATCAACTGAGGAAGACCCTTGCCCCCATGCAGCGCGAGCGTTCTGAATTCGTTCTCGAGAAAGGAATCCAGACCCGGACGCTTTACTTCGGCCAAGATGGACGGCGCGCTGTAGTTCCCGCTGCCATCGCCGCTCACCGACAACACGATCTCGTCGCCCAGGTAGTCGCTGAACGTCCTCAGCTTCTGGATCATCTCCTGCATCTTGGGGCCGTCCTTCTGCGCGTCCCACCATTCGCGCAATACCGGACTCTCTTGGAGGCGCGCCTTGAACAGCCGGTCCGCCTCGCCGATCGTCGAGCCCACGTTCGGGATCGCCGCGTACAACACGGTGTCTCCGGGCACGTATGCCAGCAGCTTCGAGCTATGCCGAATCGCCGGCGAAGGCATCGCGTCCAGACCCTTCTTGATCTCGCTGAACTCGCCCAGCAGCGATAGATAGCGCGCGGAATCGCGGCTCCATGACACGGCGTCGCGGACCGAGGTCTTCGCCACGCTTGCATCGGTCGCGGTCTGGTCGCCCGGCTTCAACATTTGCTTCTGCGAGCCGTGCGCGACTTGAACAGACCCTTCCACCACGCTGACCCGCGAGCCCTTCGTGCCGCTGTCCACGGCGAAGATCGTGCCCTTTACCGACACGGAGCAATCCGCGGTCAGCACGTCGAGCGTTCCGTTCTTCTGTTTCGCGGCTTGGACGATGATGTTGCCGCGATCGAGATGGATGGTCATGCCGCGAGCGCCGCGCACTACCGAGAGCTCCGCGCGCTCGTTCAATTCGACCAGCGAACCGTCGGCCAGGCGCACCACCGCTGTCGAGTCCTTCGCGGTGCGCACGCGCGCTCCGTCGGGGATTTCGCGACCTGGAAATACCGGCGTCACCTTATTGCCCGACATCAGGTACAGAATGCCTTGCACGCTTTGCACTGCCGCTTTTCCGCCGTTCAACAGCGAGCTTTGCGTCAGGATCAACGCACCCGCCGCCAGTGCGACGGCGACGGTCGCCGCTAGCGCCCAGAACTTCGGGATGGTACGGGACGGAGGCGTTGACGGACGCGTCAGTGTGCGGACCGTACCGGTGCGCGCCTGTTCCAAAGCGTGCCGGCATCCGACGCACTCCCGAGTGTGGTCCTGTAATAATAGTGCCCGGCCCGCCGACAACGTTTTGTTCAAATAGGGCGCGATCAGACTTTGATAATCCGGGCAACCCCGGATGCGCTCCGAACCCGCGCCGGCTTCCGGGAACAACTTCCGGCGTACACGGCCGGCTGCCTGCTCCGCCCGCCCCTCGGGAACGGCCTCATTTGCGATTTCGTTGATAACCTGATCCAGCTTGTTCATGATGTGTTCCTTCAGGACGCCTTAATTTCTTTCTGCAATTGCCTGCGCGTCCGGTGCAGTAGAACCGCGACGTGCATTTGTGACATGCTCAGCAGGCGCGCGATCTCCGGGTTCGAATAGCCTTCGAAGAAGCGCAGCGCGAACACCTCCGCCGCGCGCGGATTCAGCGTGCCCAGCGCGCGCCGCAAGCTATCCCGGAGCTCGCGCTGATCCTGCGGGCCCGGCGCTGTGTCTTGGAGCGGGATCGTAGCGCTGTCCTGCCGCTGGCGGACAATATCGAGTGCTGCGTTTACGGCCGCCCGCCGCAGATAGCTTTGCGCGTTTTCAAGCGGACCCGCCGAACGATCGCGCCGCAACAGCCGTAGAAACACTCCCTGCAGCGCGTCTTCGGCGTCGGCCGAATTTCCCGTGATCCGGTATGCCGTTCGAAAGACAACGCCGTGGTTCTCCTCGAACAAACTTTGGATGTCGCCGGTTACCGTCGTGCTCTGTACCTCTCTGACTGCGAGTTCCAGGGTGCCCTCCATTCTTCTTCACCCCTAAAGACTGGAACTTCGCTCCGTTATTACAAGCCGGTCAACTTATATGTTTCCATAAAGGGGTATATGTTTCGGCGGCTGCTGTTCGCGCTCTTACTGTCCGTACCGGTGTTACCGGCGTACTCCGTTCTCAGCCATGAAGCGATCGTCGACGCGGCCTGGGAACAGTCGATAAAGCCCGTCCTGCTGAAGTATTTCCCGGACTCGAGCGAGGAAGATCTGCGCAACGCCCACGCCTACGCTTACGGCGGCGCCATCATTCAGGACCTCGGCTATTATCCTTTCGGCAGCCACTTGTTCACCGATCTGGCCCACTACGCCCGGACCGGGGACTTTATTCGCAATTTGCTGGTGGAAGCAGAAGACCTGAACGAGTATGCGTTCGCGCTCGGCGCGCTGGCGCATTATGCGTCGGATAACAATGGTCACCCGATCGGCGTCAATCCCTCCGTCCCGCTAGTCTATCCGGATGTGGCCCGAAAATTCGGGAAAGTCGCCACGTACGAGGACAACAAAGCCGACCACTTGAAAATGGAGTTCGCCTTCGATGTGCAACAGGTGGCGGGCGGCAATTACGCTACCCAGGCTTATCACGACTTCATTGGATTCCAAGTGGCCAAGCCCGTTCTCGAGCGCGCGTTCCACGACACTTATGGCATGGAGCCGAAAGCTCTGTTTCTGAGCATCGACCTGGCTCTGGGCACCTACAGGCGCTCTGTCGGCACGATCATCCCCGAGATGACCAAGGTGGCGTGGGATCAGAAGAAATCGGAACTGGTGAAGGCCAGTCCAGGTCTTACCCGGAACCGGTTCGTGTATAACCTGTCCCGGTCGAGTTATGAGAAGGAATGGGGCCGGCAGTACGAGCGGCCAGGCCTCGGGGCGCGCTTTATGGCGTTTCTGTTTCGCATCATGCCCAGAATCGGACCTTTCCGCGCGCTTTCTTTTAAGCCGCCCACGAAAGAGGCGCAGGAGTTCTTCATGAAGAGCTTCAACGCGACACTGACTCAATACCGGGCGCTGCTGGCACAGCTTCGGTCAGGACGGCGTCTCGATTTGCCGGATACGAACTTCGACACGGGCAAGCCTTCTCGAGTTGGCGAGTATCACCTGGCGGACGAAACCTATTCGAAATGGCTCGAGAAACTGCAACATGACAAGTGGGCGCACGTGGATGAGTCTATCCGCTCGAACATCCTGTCTTACTTCGCGCACCACCAGACCGATACAAAAACGGCCGCGGACTTGGATCAGCTCCGCGCGCTGCACGTGGAATCGCACCACGAAGATTCGCAAAAGTAGAATTGAGACGCTGTTCGAGCGAGCAAGGTTTTTCCCGGCGCACTCTGTATTGATCTGCGGCTGATGTTTTTTTATGGGCCGATGAACGCGCGCTTTCATTTCATGCCAACTTATGAGTTATCTCGCCATGGTTGACACTTGACACTGATTTTTAGATATGATTCATTCAATTCGATCTGGCCAGGCTGGATCCCATGACGAAGGGAGAATGCTTGAAAGACCTCACGCAAATCATTTCCGGCCTCGAACAACAACAATCCGCGATTCAGCGGGCTATCTCGGCGCTCCGCGAGATTTACGGGTCGGGTTCGGGTTCGGCTCCCGCTAAGAAACGAGGACGGCCTGGTAGGCCGACTGGATCGGGGGCCGCCGCTGCCCCTAAAAAAGCCGCGCCCGCTAAGAGAAAGCGCCGCCTGAGTGCCGAGGGGCGCCAAGCGATTATTGAAGCACTGAAAAAGCGCTGGGCCGAGAAGCGAGCCGGAGAAAACCCTGCTACGAAAAACGCAACTAAGAAGGGGCGCAAGAAAGCCGCTCCTCCCCCGGCAGAGGAATAGACGTAATCTCAAAGTTGTTTGGTAACCAGAGGCGGCTTCCTCCGTATTATGAAGGTGGCTGCCTTAATCTCCGATTTCCGCTTCGCGCTGCGTACTCTGCTGCGTAGCCCTATGTTCACGGCCGTCGCCGTGCTCTCGCTCGCTCTGGGCATCGGTTCAAATACAGCGATCTTCACGCTTCTCGACCAGCTCATGCTACGCCTGCTCCCGGTCAAACAGCCCGAGCAGCTCGTCATGATTTGGTCCACTGGCCCGCACATGGGCAATAACCGCGGCTCCCGCGCGGCATCCTATCCCATGTACCAGGACTTTCAACAAAAGTCTCAAGCCTTCTCTTATGTCTTCTGCCGTTTTCTCACGCCGCTCTCGATCAGCTTCGACGGGCGCACTGAACGCGTGAATGCCGAGTTGGTATCGGGCAACTTCTTTCAAGCCCTCGGCGTGACGCCCGCCATTGGCCGCGTGTTCTCTCCGGAGGAAGACGACCGGCAGTATAAAGGGCATCCCAGCGTCATTCTGAGTCACTATTATTGGGCCAATCGCTTCAACGCCGACCCTCATGTCATCGGCAAAAAGATTATTCTCAACAACTACGCGATGACCATCGCCGGCGTATCGGCGGCCGGGTTCAACGGGCTCGATCCTGCGAGTTCACCGCAAATACGAGTCCCGATTCAGATGAAGCCACTCATGACTCCCGGATGGGACGCCTTGGGTGACCGCCGCAGTCAATGGATTCAAATGTTCGCTCGCATGAAACCGGGCTACACGATCAATTCCGCGCAGGCCTCGCTCCAGCCGCTGTTTCACCAAATCCTGGAGGAGGAAGTTAAGAGGGATTCGCTCCCCAAAGCGTCGCAATACTACCGCGACTTCTTCTTGAAACGGACCGTGAAGATGGAACAGGCGGCGACCGGTTACTCGCAACTGCGCCGGCAGGTCTCCACCGCCCTCATCGTTTTGATGTGCATGGTGGGCCTGGTTCTAATGATTGCGTGCTTCAATGTAGCCAATCTTCTGATAGCTCGCGCGATCGCCCGTCAGAAGGAGATTGCGGTGCGCCTTGCCATCGGCGCATCGCGCACTCAACTTGTCCGTCAACTGCTGGTTGAGAGCGTCCTGCTGTCAACCGCCGGCGGACTGCTCGGCATTCTACTCTCTATCTGGACTATCCGCGGCCTGCTGCGTTTTGTGCCGAATGACGGTACGCCGCTTCTGCTGCGCGCCGAGCCGGACTTGAGAATACTAGCGTTCAATTTGACCCTCGCCGTGATTACCGGAATCCTGTTCGGCCTCGCGCCTGCGCTGCAATCCACTCGCTTCGATACGTGGAGCACGTTGAAGGACGCCGTTGGCGCAGTCACCGGAAGCGGCAGCGCCGTAACGCTTCGCAAAGTGCTCGTCACAGCACAGATCGCTTTGTCTTTCCTGCTGCTGGTCGGGGCCGGACTGTTCGTGAAGAGTCTCACCAATCTGAAGAACACTCACACCGGTTTCAACGATCCGGACAATCTGGTTACGATGCAAGTCGATCCATCATTGAGTGGATACTCTGGCGCGCGAACGCAAGCGTTCCTGCAACAGGGGTTGGATTCGATCCGCGGGGTAGCGGGTGTGAAGTCCGCTGCATTCGCCTCCGTCCCGGTGCTTGCGGGAAACGAATGGGACTCCACCATGTCGGTTGAAGGTCACGTGGTCAAAGACGGTGAGGATCTGCAAGCATTCATGAATAGCATCTCACCGGAATATTTCAAGACCATGGGCATTCCGATCATCGAAGGCCGCGACTTTGATCAGCGTGACGCGGGAACTAAGATCACCGTGAGTATCGTGAACCGCGCCTTCGCCGAGCACTTCTTCGGACATAACAGCGCCATCGGCCGGCGAATCGGCTTTGGCGGTGGGCCCGACACCAAGCTCGATATGCAAATTGTCGGCGTGGTCGAGAACTCCCTGTACGAGGGGCCGCGCGAAGGTATTCACCGGCAGGCCTTCGTGCCAAACGCGCAGAACAGTTTCCTGGCGGGCGTCGCGTTCTATGTGCGAACGTCCGCCGGGCCCGAGACGATGTTCGGCGCATTGCGGCAACAGATCAAAAATATCGACCCGGCCATGCCCATCTACGAAATGAAAACGCTCGGCAAGCAATTGGACGAGACGCTGAGCACGGAACGCCTGATCGCGCTGCTCTCGGCCGCATTCGGCGCCCTCGCAACTCTGTTAGCGGCGCTGGGTCTGTACGGGGTCATGGCGTTTGTTGTCGAGCGGCGCACCAAGGAACTCGGGTTGCGCATGGCTTTGGGCGCTCCACAAACCGCGGTGCTGTGGATGGTGCTCCGGGAAGTTCTGCTGCTGCTCGGCGTCGGCCTGGTGATCGGAATTCCCGTCGCCTACGTCCTTAGCCGCTACGTCTCATCGCAGCTTTTCGGAGTGCCGCCCACGGACCTGTTCACTGCGGGCCTGGCTGGAGTTGTGCTTGCGGCCGTGGCGATCGTCTCCGGTTTTCTGCCCGCTCGCCGGGCCAGCAACATCGATCCGATTCGCGCGTTGCGTTACGAGTGAGCGGCCAGCACCGCGTCTGTTCCGAACGGCGCACGCTGCGGTCGGGACAGCATCGCGTTTGCCGCGGCGTCGCTGCCGAAGTTCTCGTGCACGGGGTCCCACTTCACGGTGCGGTCCAGCTTCATCGCGATATGTGCGACAAGACAGGCGCTGCAGGAGCGATGCCCGGTCTCGATCGGCGCGGCGGGCTGCTTGTGCGCGCGGACGCTCTCCAACCAATCCAGATGATGATTGTTGCCGGGGCTGGCGTGCAGGTGCATCTCACTATCCGAAATCCCCGCGCGCAGAATCCGCGGATCGTGTGCATCGAGCGCGTTGATGCGCGTCCCCGCGGGAGGATCGCCCGGCTTATAACTTCCGCGCGTCACCCAGACCCAACCGTCGTCGCCGATGAAACGCAGCCCGTTCGGATATTTCTCGCTGATGTACATCGTCGCGCCGTTCGCGTACTTCGCGCGAATGTGATACGGCCCGTGTACGTCCCACAGACCCTGCTTGGGAAACTCGGCGTTGGCTGAAACTTCGACCGGCCCCGAATCCTCGGTGTTCATCGCCCAGTGCGCGATGTCCACGTGATGCGCACCCCATCCCGTAATCATGCCCGCCCCGAACTGCTCGCAGCGCAGCCAGCCTGGACGGTCGTAGCGTTTCCGCGGGTCGGGCGTTTGCGGATGCACGCGGTTCTCCGTGTAGTAGACCATCGGGGTCGAGCCGAGCCACGTGTTGTAGTCCAGGTTTTCGGGCACCGGCATCTTCGGCTCGACGGAGCCGGCGGGATCTTCGGGCAGCCCGATGAAGATCTCCCTTATCTTGCCGATCCTTCCATTGCGGATCAGCTCACACGCCAGGCGGAAGTGAACATCGGAACGCTGCTGGCTGCCGATCTGCAGAATGCGGCCCGTGCGCTTGATCACGTCCGCAAGTTGGCGGCCCTCGCGAATAGTCAGCGATGCGGGCTTCTGCAAGTAGACGTCCTTGCCGGCGAAAGCGGCCTCCATCGCCGGTTGCGAGTGCCAGTGGTCCGGCGTGCTGATCACCACCGCGTCAATGCTCTTGTCGGCCAGCAGATCGCGGTAGTTGTGGTACGTCTTTACGGGAGCGGCGGCGCCTTTGCCGAGCTTGCTGGCGTACCAGCCGTCGATCAACTCCTTGCCATCGGCCAGACGCACGCTATCCAAATCGCACACCGCAACGTATCGCGCGACATCGGTGTGCTTGATCGTATCCGGGATGTCGTGAACGCGCGCGATCCGCCCGCAGCCGATCTGCCCCAACTGCAGACGGTTACTCGGCGCATTTTGCCCGAACACCGTTGACGGCACAATAGCGGGGAACCCGAATGCCGCGCCGGCGCATAAAACATTTCGCCTCGTCATTGTCTTCATCGGCTTACTCCTTCTCTCCCATCGCCCACAGGATTCCACCCAGTATTTGACCGGCCAGGAGTGGATTCGAATAGTGTTCCTTCTTGTGGCCGAGCGCTGTGTAGAACACTCGCCCAGCGCCCGGTCGCAGTGTCCAGGCAAGCGGCATCGCGTGACCGAACAACGCCGCGGGATGCACCGCCCGGGCCGGATCGTCCAATGTCGCCGGGTCCATGGTCAGCAGCGAGTGCAGATCCGGATTCAGAAACTCGTGGAAGTAACACTCGTCTTCCCACTCGAAAGTTGCGGGCAGTCCACGCGTGGCCGGATGCGTGGAATCCGCGACGGTCACCGTGAACTTCTGCAGCTTGGGGTGGCGCTGAAATTTTCCGCCCATCGTCGACCAGAACCATGGCCAATTCCGCTCCGATCCCGTAGCCGAGTGTATGCCGACCAATCCGCCGCCACTCTCGACATAGCGGCGGAACACGTCGCGCTGCGCGTCGTTGGTGAACGCCTCGTTGTTGCTGCTCGCGAACACGACGGCGCCGTATTGCCGCAGGTTCGCGTCGGTGAACACCGTCGGGTCCTCGCTCGCATCTACCGCGAATCCGTTCGCCGCGCCCATCTTTCGAATGGCTTCGACCGCACTCGCGATGTTGTCGTGCACGTACCCACCGCCGCCCGTGACGAAGTTGCGCGTATACACCAGCGCTTTCAAGGGCGGCCGCGCGCCGCTCGTCAACAGCACGCGGTACTTCATCACCATGTCCCGATCGTGCGCCAGCGCAACCGGCTTCAACCCCGGATAATCCGCGCCGAGAAATCCGTAATGCCGCAAGCACCAACCGTTCGGGTAGCCCGGCGTCGATGGATCCACGGTAATCCGCGCACCGGCGGGCTTGCCATTGTATTCGCCCCACAACTCAGCCCAGCCGTTGGGCCGCAGGTCGCTATCGGGCGCATCGCGTTTTTCCGATGTATCGATGATCGTGCCCGTACGCGGGGCGAAGCGAATATTGAAACCGCCGTATCCCTTCGCGTCCTGCGAGCCCGCGAGCGTCACACGATCCGCTACGGCGCGCATTCGGAGCGTGAACTCGAGTTCGCGCGAGCCGCCCGATGCCGGGTGCGCAACGATCTCGACGTGTTCCTCCACCACCTTGCGGTCACCCACGTACCACCCGTTCTGAACCGCGATCACGGCGCTCTCCGGTCCAGCCTCTTTGCGTTCCAACTTTTCGAAGCGCGCGAGAATGCCCTTGATCGTCCACAGGTCGTAGATCTTGCCATCGACGGCCACCGTCGGCCACATCCAACTGATGCCGCGATGGTGGAAGTGGTCGGCCGGAAAATCGTCTGTGATGACAACGCCATCTGGCGTGTACACCGGATGAACGTAACAGCAGCGCGCGCGGTCGGCGGGAACCCCGGGTTTCAGCATGGTCCCGAAGTTGTAGACCAACACGGGCGCGCCTTTGTCGGTCAGCTCTGACGAGCCCGGTCCGGCCTCGCGCCATGCGAATTGCGCGAGTAACGCCGGCGAGCACGCGAACAGGGCTACCAGACACTTTCTCATTTCAGCCTCGCTTCATCCACCTCGACCCCGAGCCCGTGTCCGGTGGGCACCTCCAAATACCCGTCGCGAATCGCAAACGGCTTCTTCAGATAACTGCTGGCCAAATACTGCAACCCGTTCAGCGCGGCCGGATACTTCAACTGATACGCGCCGTAGAGTTGCAGCGACGCCGCCAGCGACACATCGGGATCAGTCAGTCCGCTGCCCAAAAACATCAGCCCTGCCTGCTGCACGATTTCGATCTGCCGCCGCGAGTCCATCAAGCCAGCGGTCCGCGCCGGCTTCATCGAAACGCCATCGAGAATGCCGAGCTTTATGAACTCGACGAGGTCTACCGACGACACAACGCCTTCGTCGAGAATGATGGGCACTGCACCCTGTTTTTTCAATTCGCGCAACGCACCCAGACGGTTCGGCGCAACAGGCTGCTCGAACGCATCCACGCCGGCATCGGCGAACTTCGGTGTCATTCGTAAAGCCGTCGCCGCATCGTATTGCCCGTTCGCGTCAATCCACAAGAATCCGTCCGGAGCGGCCTTGCGCACATACCGGCACAACTCCAGATCGAATTTCGGATCGGGCGCAACTTTCAAGTTGAAGTGCTTGTGTCCATGCGCGCGTCCAGCAGCGATCGTCGACTCGGCTTCGTCCAGATTATGCACGTTGACGGTCCAACTGATTGGGATGCGCTCGAGAGACGTGTGCCCCCAGAGTTCCGGCAGGGAACGCCGCGCCAACTTTCCCATCAGGTCGTGCAACGCGAGATCGACGCCCGCTTTCGCAATCGGCATGCCTGTCGAGAACGATGGCGCGATCGCCTTGTTCATCGCCTCATGCGCGCCCGCGATATCGAACGGGCTCTTTCCGATTAGAACCGGCGCAAGATAGCGATCGATAGCTGTCGTCACCGATTCCGGAGTCTCATAGCTCCACGTGGGTAGCGGGACGCTTTGGCCCCAACCCGTCGACCCGTCCTCACAAGTGATCTTGACCAGAACGCTGGGACGCTCCGGCTTGGGTAGGAACCGGAAGTAAGCTGTAACCCGGTAGGGAGCTTGAAAGGTCTCGATGCGCGTGACCGGTGGCGCACTGCTCGCGACCGCCACTCGAGCGAACGACACAAACAGCATCTGCCGCCGGCTGAGACCGTTCATCTCACTTGCTCACCATGAAATTGCCCACGAACAGCGCGTCGATGCCGGATGAATAAAAGCTGCGCACGGCATCGCGCGGCGTGCACACCAGCGGGTCGCCGAACAAATTGAAACTCGTGTTGTACAGCACCGGCAGACCGCTTGCTTCTCCCGCGGCCAGCAGCAACCGGTGATACAACGGATTCTCATTCCGGTCCACGACATGCACGCGGATGTAATCTCCGCCCAATATAGCCGCTTCGAACGTCTTGCGATACTCGGGCTTCACGCGCGCAACAGTGGTCAGGAAACGCGCGTTCGGAGTCACTTCGAAAAATGTTTCAGCCGCTTCGGCCGGTGCCGATGCCGCGAACTTGCGGAACGGCTCGCGGTGCTTGATGTAGACGTTGAGATTCTCGGTCGAGTATGGGTTCAGCGGCGACGCCAGAATCGAACGGTTGCCCAAGGCGCGAGGTCCGAACTCCATGCGGCCCTGCATCCAGGCGACAATTCTCTCGTTCTTAATCTGGTCGATGGCCTGAGCGATAAGATCGTCGGAGGTCAAGTACCGGAAGCGCAGTTTGCAGTTTTCCAGCACCCGTTTAATTTCCTCGGCTGAATAACTGGGGCCAAGAAACAGGTCCTGGTTACCATTGACGCGATCCTGCTGATACACGTTGTGCCAGGCGTGCAAAGCCGCGCCCAGTGCGGTTCCAGCGTTGCCCGCCACCGGTTGCACAAAGACGTTTTTCCATTTACCCGAATGCTCGACAGCCGCCACCAGCAGCGCGTTTAGAAAAAGCCCGCCAGCCAGACAGAGATTCTCACCCTGTCCTGCCAGCTCGATTACCTTCTCCTCGATAGCGCGTTGAAGGCCTCGCGCAACATCGGCCCGCAAACGCTCGGGCACCGCGTATCCTTCACCGGCGCCGATCGCATCGTAGAAACGCGCTCCGAAGCCGCCATGTCCCGGGTGGTTCGAATCGAGGTACGCCGGATTCAACCGCGTCGAATCCGCTAGCATCATGTCTTGAAATACCGGAAGAAACCGGTCGCTGCCGTCCATCGACAGCCACTGCACCTTGTGCTCGTCGGCGCCCGGCGCGAAACCGAACAGCTCCGTAACGCGGCTGTATAATTCGGCAAGCGAATCGGGGAAGTAGTACTCGTTCTCCAACTCCATTCGCGAACCCGAGCCGCGATACCGCGCACCGCACCGGAAATCGCCCGCGCGATCCAACGTGAGCACCGCTGCATCGTGGAATGGAGAAGGGTAAAATGCCGATGCCGCGTGCGCCGCCTGGTGCTCCACTACGGCCAATCGAGCGTTTGGAAATAGCGCCCGCACCTGCTCATGCAGTGCCGGGCCACCGGTCAACGGCCTGGCCAGAGCGACGCAATCCACCCCTGCCGCATCCGCGCCGCCCAACTCCAGGCACTCCTGCAACGCCCGCAAAGGCAAAGTGCCCGGCATCCAATGACGCGCGATCTTTTGCTCCTCGATGGCCGCCACCACCCGGCCATCCCGCACCACCGCGCAGGCGGCGTTCTTCGCCAACCCGCCCAAGCCCACAATCGTCATTTCGATTTCTTCTCGATCTTTGCCCACGTATCGCGCAGCACCACCGTGCGGTTGAACACCGGCCTGGCGTGCGTTGAATCCTTGTCCGCGCAGAAATATCCCAGACGCTCGAATTGATACAGCCTGCCCAGACCCGCTTCGCCCAACGCGGGCTCCAACTTGCCTCGCGCCACTTCGAGCGAGTTCGGGTTCAGGTTCGCGGTGAACTCTTGCCCCTCTTCCACGTCGCCTGGATTCTCTTTCAAAAACAGATTCTCGTACAGCCGCACTTCGGCTTCGATCCCGTGCCCGGCCGACACCCAGTGGATGGTCGATTTTACCTTGCGGCCATCCGGCGCGTTGCCGCCGCGCGTGGCCGGATCGTAGCGGCAATGCACTTCCACAACTTCACCCGCGTCGTTCTTGACGACATCGGTACACGTGATGAGATACGCATATCGCAGACGCACCTCACGGCCGGGGGACAGCCGATGATACTGTTTCGGAGGATCCTCGCGAAAATCGTCCTGCTCGATGTACAAGACTCGTGAAAATGAAACCTGCCGCGTTCCCGCGGACGCGTCTTCCGGATTATTCACGGCCTCCATCATCTCTTCCTGCCCCTCCGGATAGTTGTCGATCACCACCCGCAAGGGCCGCAGCACCGCCATCCGCCGCTCCGCACGTTTATTCAAATCCTCGCGCAGGAAGAATTCGAGCAGCGACAGTTCCGTCGACCCGTTCGTCTTCGACACTCCGATCCGCTTGCAGAAATTGCGGATCGCCTCCGGCGTGTATCCGCGCCGCCGCAAACCCGATATGGTCGGCATCCGCGGATCGTCCCAACCGCTCACCAAACCCTGCTGAACCAGCATCAGGAGTTTGCGCTTGCTGAGCAGAGTGTAGGTCAGGTTCAAACGGTCAAATTCGATCTGCTGAGGATGATAGATGCCTAACTGCTCGACATACCAGTCGTACAGCGGCCGGTGATCTTCGAACTCCAACGTGCAAATGGAATGCGTGATCCGCTCGATCGAGTCCGATTGCCCGTGCGCGAAATCATACATCGGGTAGATGCACCACGCATTGCCGGTCCGATGATGCTCCGCGTGAACAATGCGGTACATGACGGGGTCGCGCATGTTGAGGTTTGCCGAAGCCATGTCGATCCTGGCCCGCAGCGTTCTCGCGCCATCGGGAAACTCGCCGCCGCGCATCCGGCGGAACAGATCCAGGTTCTCTTCCACGCTCCGGTTCCGGTACGGACTTTCCTCACCCGCCTCAGTCAGCGTGCCGCGCTGCTTGCGCATTTCTTCTGCGCTCAGATCGCAAACGTAAGCCTTGCCCGATTGAATGAGTTGGACTGCCCATTCATAGAGCTGCTCGAAGTAATCGGACGCATAGAACAGCCGCCCTTCCCAATCGCCTCCCAGCCAGTGCACGTCCTCAATGATCGAATCGACATACTCCACCTCTTCCTTGGAGGGATTGGTGTCGTCGAATCGCAAATTGCATTTGCCGCCGAACTCATTGGCTAACCCGAAATTCAAGCCGATCGATTTCGCGTGCCCGATATGCAGATAGCCATTCGGTTCAGGAGGAAAACGAGTTTGTACACGACCCTCGTATTTTGAAGTCTTCAGATCTTCAATGATAATTTCGCGAATGAAATTAGAAGATGCCGGCTCGGACTCGTTATTGGGCGTATTCATGATTCGATGTCGGATTTGTGGACTCAGGCGAGCATTTCGATCGCTTCACCGATCCGCTCGAGACAAGTCTCGCGTCCTAGAACTTCCAGTGTCTCAAACAGCGGCGGCGCGTTCTTGCGCCCGCACACGGCCACGCGGACCGGCTGGAACATCTGCCCGGTCTTGAGTTTCAGTTCCTGGGCGGCCGCGCGCAACGCCGCATCCAGAGAATCGTGCGTGAACTCCGCGGCGCCCAGAACATCCCGCGCGCGTGTTAAAACCGCGAGCGCCATCGGCCGGTCGCCCTTTTGCGGAATCAATTCCGCGGGGTCATACGAAAGCAGCTTCTCGACAAAGAAGAAATCGGCGACAGTCGCGACGTCGCGCAACAGCTTCATTCGCTCCCGGATCAGCGGGGCGACACGCAGCATCCGTTCGTAATCCACATCCAGACCAGCAGCCCGCGCCAAGGGAACCAATTGACGCGCAAGTTCCTCGATGCCCGATTGCCGGATCGCTTCCCCGTTCAACCACACCGCTTTCGGATCGAACGGATCCTGCTCGGTGAAGTTGATCGTCGCATTCGAGCGATTGATCCCGTCAAACGTGAAAGCTTCCACCAACTCTTGCCGCGTCATTTGCTCGCGATCGTCCTTGGGCGACCAGCCGAGCAAACACACGAAATTCACGAACGCGTGCGGCAAAAATCCGGCATCGCGATACGTCGTTACGCTCACCACCGGTCCGTGTTTACGCTTGGACAACTTCGCACCGTCGGGCGCGATCAACAAGGGAAGGTGAGCGAACTCGGGCGGCGCCGCCCCGAGCGCCTCGAAGATCAAAACATGTTTGAAGGTATTTGTAAGATGATCCTGGCCGCGAATTACCTGGGTAATGCGCAGATCGACATCGTCGGCGCACGAAGCCATGTGGTACGTCGGCAGACCGTTGCTCCGCAGCAGCGCAAAGTCCTCGATATCCGCTGTGGACTTACTCTGCTCACCATATACGGCGTCGCGAAACTTCACGTCGCGCGGGGGATCGCGGTCGACGCGGAACCGCAGCACGAAAGGCTCACCCGCCTCGGCCCGCCGATCGCTTTCGTCTCGCGAGAGTCCTCGATCGGCGCGGTCCATGGTGTCTTCATCGGAACCCGCGAGCGAAAAATCCCGGTACGCCAAGCCCCGGTCCAAAACCGTCCGAGCCATGGCACGGTGCAGATCCAGCCGTTCCGATTGCCGGTAAAATTCGTCCCAGCCGAGGTCCAACCACTTCAGGCCCTCGAATATCGAATCGAGAGACTGCTGCGTATTGCGCTCGACGTCGGTATCGTCGATACGTAGGATCAATGTCCCGTCGTTATGCCGCGCGTACAGCCAGTTGAAGATGAAGGTACGGGCGCTGCCAATGTGCAGATAGCCGGTGGGCGACGGTGCAAAACGGACTCGCGGCATGAATCATCAGTTTACCGCGAGCCCTCTTGTAAGCCTCGAACTAGCGGTCGTAATGATAGTGCCGGCCGCCGCGAGTCACGCCGTTGTCGCGCTCGTATTGCCCGCGCCCCACGGTAAGAGGACGGTCCAAGCGGAACGTAATCACCGACTCCGATGGAACTCGCACATCGCGCCCACGGGTCATCACCTGGGTCCCGGCGCCAGCCGCTCCGCCGGCAATCGCGCCGATCGCCGCGCCCCTTCCGCCACCGGCGATCGCGCCCAGAATCGTGCCGAGGATGGCCCCGCCGCCTACGTATTTCCCGGTCCGGCTATTCTTGCCGAGGCCGTCCTTTCCGCCCCTACCCGAAACCGCGTCGTCGCTAGTCGAAGTAATGTACCGGCGCCCGTTCACACTAATCGATTCCAGGTCGAGCACCATCTCGTTGCGGTTCACATTCCTGACGATAAGCTCCGTATTCGAGCCGCGCGGAATCGCGACATTTCCGTTCGGGTCGCGGACATCCTGGTCTATTACGCCCGTAAAAATCCGCCCATCACTCGAGTTGTGCAGGTCGATCGAGTCATTCGTCCTTACCGAGATGCTCGTGCCAACCGGAAGCGTGTCGTTGTTGTATTCTTGGGCCGGCAAACCCGCTGCCATCCCCAGCAGCAACGCAGGAATAGCCAAGATCGGTTTTTTCATTGCAAATCTCCTCATCGCGAGTAGAGCAAGTGATGGGCCACCCTTCTGACGAGCTATCAACAGCTTGCAGCCTTCGCGGGCTGGTATTCTTACAAGGTCGGTCATGGCTCACCTCTTCGCCGGTACTTCCGGGTTCGCGTACCCGAGTTGGAAACCGGACTTCTACCCCGAGAAGCTCCCGCAGAAATCGTTCCTGAACCATTACGCATCGCGCCTCAGCGCAGTCGAGATCAACTATACCTTCCGGCGCCTTCCCAACGCGAAAACCCTCGAGACCTGGGCCGGACAAACGCCCGCGCATTTCAAGTTTTGCGTCAAAGCCCATCAGCGAATCACGCACATTCAGCGCCTGCAGCCGTCCGAATTCACCGAGGCATTCTTCCGCGCCATCGAACCGCTCCGTTCGAGCGGACGTCTTGGGTCTGTGCTGTTCCAACTGCCGCCCAATCTCAAGTGCGACACCGGGCTATTGTCAGAGTTCCTGGAGATACTGCCCCGCGATGTCCGGCTCGCGTTCGAGTTCCGCCACGAATCGTGGCTCACGCCGGAGGTTTACTCGATCCTCCAGCAGTACAACACGTCGCTGTGTCTCGACGCCAAGCTCGAGATGATGACGGCCGATTTCGTGTACTCGCGTTTGCGCGAATCGCCGTATACGGACGAGCAGCGCTCCGGCATCGCCAACCGGGCTTGCAAAATTCTCGAAGGAGGGCGCGATGTATTCGCCTTCTTCAAACATGAGGATTCCGCCGAAGGAGCACTATACGCGGAAGAGTTGATCGCGCGGGTTGGACAGGGCGGCGTTACGCCTTAGGAACAATAATCCGTACCTGCGTAGCCTTCGCCTCCGCCGGTACTTTCATTATCTTGCAGGTCAATTCCAGCCGCTCCACGGCGCAAACCAGACGTGTCACGGTCTTCTCTGTGTCGATCCCCGTCAGCACCGCCACGCGCCAACTCGGCAAATAAATATCCAGCACACGCAGAGTCTCGATGCCAGTATTGATCAGTACGACGAGCTCATCATCGTCCTTCAGCGCCTTCTGCATCGCCTGAATTTGGCTGACGATCGTAGCCCCGAAGTTATCTGACGAGACCTGCGCCGCCGGCTTGTTCCCGGTGATCGCGTCGGCGATTCCCGCCAACTCCGGCGGGCGCAGCGAATCCATCACATCCTTAGCCGAGCCGCGAATGGCTTCCTTCGCGAATTGCTTCGTTAAATCGCCGAGACTCATGACAACCACGATGCTAGCATGTGGTAAAATCGGACTTAAACATCCGGCATTTTTCACCACTTTCCTTTAGGAGACAACCCACTTTATGCCCATGGTATCGATGCGCCAGCTTCTGGACGAAGCCGCGAAAGGCAACTACGGCGTAGGCGCCTTCAATGTCAACAATATGGAGCAGATCCAGGCGATTATGGAAGCTGCCCGCGAAACGAAATCGCCGGTGATTATCCAGGCGAGCCGCGGCGCGCGCTCCTACACCAACGACCGATTTCTGTATCACCTGATGTTGGCCGCCACCGAGGTTTATCCCGAAATCCCGGTCGCTCTGCACCAGGATCATGGCAATAGCCCGGCCACCTGCAAATCAGCTATTGAGATGGGCTTCACCAGCGTCATGATGGACGGCTCGTTAATGGATGACGGCAAAACGCCCGCAAGCTTCGATTACAACGTCAAGGTAACTCGCGAAGTGGTCGACATGGCGCACGAGCGGGGAGTCACTGTCGAAGGCGAGTTAGGCTGTCTCGGCGGTATCGAAGACGGACACGGCGCGGGCGTCGATGCTTTGGCCCATTTGACTGACCCGGTTCAAGCGGTCGAGTTCGTCGAACGCACCGGAATCGATGCGCTCGCGGTGGCGATCGGTACGAGTCACGGCGCGTATAAGTTCAGCAAGAAGCCGACCGGCGAAGTGCTGGTGATGAAGCGGATCGAAGAGATCCACAAGAATCTGCCGACGACTCACCTTGTCATGCACGGATCCTCGAGCGTTCCTCAGGAATTGCAGGACATCATCAACAAGTACGGCGGCAAAATGAAGCCCACCTTCGGCGTCCCTATCGAAGAGATTCAAAAAGGCATCAAGCACGGCGTCCGCAAGATCAATGTCGATACGGACAATCGCATGGCCATCACCGGCGCGATCCGCAAGGTGTTCATCGAGAAGCCGGAGGCTTTCGACCCGCGCGATTACATGAAGCCCGCACGCGACGCGATGAAAGAAGTGGTCAAAGCCCGCATGATCGCCTTCGGCCAAGCCGGTCACGCCGGCGATTACGCACCGATCCCGCTAGCCGAAATGGCTCGCCGGTACAAGAGCCAGCTCGTTACCGCGTAAACGCCGAAAACAGCGCGCCTGGAGCCGGCCCGGGCGCGCTACTGCTTGATAATCGTTCCGTCCCGACGCCGCACTTCGCCCCATCCGCCATTCAAATTGCCCGTCCTGCCCGTGTTCGTATACGGGTATTTCTTCGCCGCTGCCTCGTTCACCTCAATGCCCCAGCCCGGCTTCTCGTTCGCGTACAGGTAGCCGTTCTTCATCACCGGACAGCCGTCGAAAACCTCTTTCACGCGATCGTTGAAGGGCGAGTATTCCTGGATCCCGAAGTTGTAGCACACCAGGTCGAGCGTCACATTGGCTGCGTGACCGACTGGCGAAACATCGCCCGGCCCGTGCCACGCGGTCTTCACCCCGTAGATTTCACCGAACGCCGCCACCTTGCGCGCGGGAGTCAATCCGCCCATCTGCGTCACGTGCATCCGCATGTAATCGATCAGCCGCTCGGCAATCAGGGGCGTCCATTCATGCGGGCTGTTGAACAATTCGCCCATCGCGAGCGGCGTAGCGCACTGCTGCCGGATCTGCCGGAAGTACGCGATATCCTCGGGCGAAAGCGCGTCTTCCAAAAAGAACAGCGAGTACGGCTCCACCGCCTTCGCGAGTTGCACCGCCTGGTTGGGCGCCAACCGCTCGTGCACATCATGCAGCAGACCGACTTCTTCGCCCAGTTCCTTGCGCGCCTGCTCGATCAGCTTCACCGCGCGCCGCAAGTAATACGCCGGCTCGAATACCGGACCTTCGTGCAGCGCTTCGATCTTCGCTTCCCCGCGCCGCGATCCGTACGCCGCCATGCCCGGCACGCCCACTTGCACGCGCACGTTGCGGAATCCCTGCGCCATGAACTTCCGCGCCGCATCGATGGTCTCGGAAATTTCGGCGCCATCAGCGTGCGTGTACACATCGGCTGCCTCGCGATGTTTGCCGCCCAATAACTGATACACCGGCAGCCCCGCCTGCCGGCCTTTGATGTCCCACAGCGCCTGATCGACGCCGCTGATCGCGTTGTTCAACACCGGGCCATTGCGCCAGTACGAGCTGTTATACATCGCCTGCCACAGGTCGTCGATGCGGTCAGCCGGCTTCCCGATCAGGAACGGCTTTAAATACTTCTCGACCGCAACATTGACCAGATCAGCGCGTTGCGTGAACGTGCCGCACCCGTATCCGTACAAGCCGTCCTGGTCGGTAACGATCTTGACGACGGTCAGCCGCAAGCCCGCCGGAGCGGTCGCGATCACGCTGACGTCCTTGATTTTGGGCGACCCTGTCCCGCGGGTCGCGCGTTCGGTCTTCTCATCGGCAGCTCGCATAAGCGGGCTGGACGCCGCAGCGGCCGTGGCTGCTGTTAGAAACGATCGCCGGTTCATAAGCGAGACCATTATAATTTGAAGCAAGCGAACAATACATGGAGACGGTCCGGATCGACAAAATGGCTGTGGGCCGCCCGCTTCTTCAAGACCCGCAGTCTCGCTCAGAAAGCGTGCGAGCTCGGCCGCATCAAATGCAATGCTCAAACGGTGAAGCCCGCCCGCGATGTCCACCCCGGCGATCTGCTCGACATCAAGAACGAGTCCGGCGATTTCCAGGTGGAAGTACTGCTCATCAGCGACATGCGCGGTGCGGCATCGGTGGCTCAAACGCTCTACACCGAAACGCAAGCCAGCCGCAATCTGCGCCAGAAGCTCGCGGAGGAACGGAAGGCGTTCGGTCCTCCCGAACCCGTGCCCCAAGGCAAACCGTCCGGACGCGACCGCCGCTCCCTCGATCGCCTCCGTGGAAGGCGCTGAAATACCGCCCGCGGAACATAGCTGAAAAGCATATCTTCAGGCCAGAAACATTTTGTGGGAAGTTCACGCTCTCTATGTGGTAATGTTTGTTAGGCAGTAAGTCCTGCGAAGCCACACAAGCGGGAGTAATAGCCCTAGAAAGGCAATCCTTTGCGAGTCCATCTAATTAACCCGAGCGATACCGCTTTCGGAACGGCGGTGATCACTCCCCGCTGGCTCTTCGTTTTAGCCGCTGCAACTCCCAGCCAATTCGGCGATCCCATCCTTTGCGATGAAACCGTCGAATCTCTCGACTTCAGCACAATACAGGCCGGAGACGTGGTGGGTATTGGCATCCACACCGGCAACGCCCTGCGCGGCTACTCTACCGGCAGGCAAGCGCGGGAACGCGGCGCGATCGTGATTTTCGGCGGCATCCACGCCACGCTGTATCCCGACGAATCGTTCGAGCGCGGCGCCGCTCACTCCGTCGTCAAGGGCGATGGCGATGCCGCTTGGGGCGACGCTTTGCGGGACCAAGCCGCCGGTTCATTGAAGAGGATCTATGAAGGGGGCCGGATCGAGCCCGGCCAATTTCAGGCGGCTCGCTGGGATCTGCTCAAGCGCGAGCACTACCTCTGGGGATCGGTTCAAACCGTTCGCGGATGCGCCAAGCACTGCTCGTTCTGTTCCGTGTGGCGCACCGATGGACAACGGCCACGGCAGCGCGCCTCCGATCCGGTGATCGAAGAGATTGTCGAGTTGAGGCGCCGCGGCTTCCGTTTTATCGCGCTGGCCGATGACAACTTCTACCCGGTCTCACTGACCGACATCGAGCTTGCCAAAAGGCAGCACAACGACGCGAAGGTTGCCCAGCTTCAGGCTACTCGTGACGAGCGCTTCGAGCTGATGGCGCGCCTGGCCGAACTCCCCTCCGATCTGATTTTCTTCACCCAGGTGACCATGGAAGCCGCCGAGGATCCTGAGTTTCTCGATGCGATGAAGAAGGCTCATATCAAGGGAGCCCTGGTCGGAATTGAGGCCGTCACGCCAGAAGGGTTGAAGGCCGTCTTCAAGGATTTCAACTGTTCCGGCGAGAATCTCGTGGAGCGGCTCCGCCAATTTCAAGAACACGGCGTGCATGTCCTCGGTTCTTTCATATTCGGGCTCTCCACCGATCGCACCGACACGTTCGCCGCGACCGAAGCTCTAGCCGAGCGTGCAGGATTGACATTCGCCCAGTTCGTGATGTTGACGCCGTTTGCGGGCACCGTCGATTTTGAGCGCTGGGAGCGAGCGCAAGGCGATCACCCTCCGGAAGTGGAGGGCGTCCCGATCACGCGCTACTGGCTGATTCCCGCTGAAAACCGGCCGAAGATGTTCATGCCCCACCCGACCATGACATCGGATGATATGCGTGCTCGCACGCAGGGAGTGTGGGATCGATTCTACCGAACGCGCGCGATTTGGGACCGCTCCAGTTGCACACCGAATCTGCGGGCGAGACTGGCATTCGTGTTCATTTCCAAGTTGTACCGGCAGATGTACGCCAGCACGGGGATTGCGACCGACAGCGCCCGGCGGGAGCGTGCCAACTGGTGGGCCCGGCGAATCGCGAAGCTGACGCGGCGCCTGTTTCAGGCGAGTCCGATGCCCGATCTGCAGGTGCCGCGCGGGAAGCCGACACTTGCGCCGAATCCGTTACAGATACTACAGCCCCAGCGGCAATCAACAACCGTGGCCGGAAGGCTAACCCCTTAGGCTAGCGGCCGGCTCCGGCCGGCTCCGTCGAATCGGGCACGTCAAAATCGCCGTCACTACGGGAATCACGCTACTCGCCAGATCCGCGGAGCATCCGCCTTGATCGCATCCATGTACGACGCGATCGGTGTGTCCGGCGGCGCTGACTGACGTCGTCGGCTAACGGCCCGCTCCCACCAGCGCCGTCAGGTCCGGCACGTCGAAATCGCCGACCACTCCGGGGATGACGATACTCGCCAGATCCGCGGAAGCATCCGCCTTGATCGCATCCATATACGACGCGATCGGCGTGTCTGGCGCTGAGAAGCGCAGGCGCGGTTCCACCACTGCCGAAAATAGCGCGATCAGCGCACCGTGGCCGCGGCCTGTGATCGAGATCCGGGCCGCATCCACGTCCGGCCGCGACGCCAAATAATCGAACACGCGGAGCGCATCGTAAGTCTGCATCCCCGGCATGTTCTTGCCCACCAGCAGAGCGCGCATCGCCATCTGCCAGTCCCCGGTATAGCCGTTCTTCACCTTCGCCGCGGCGCTCTCGCCCCATCCGCGCAGGTCGGGAGCAAGTACAATTCGCCCCTGCCGTACGAGCGACTCGGCAGCGGAGATATCGGCGCTCTTACCACGCTCGTCGAGAATCACCGTCGCCGCCGCACGGCCCTGAACATGATCCGGCACAAAGACCAGCGCCGTCACCGTGATACCCGGTTCCGTGTCGAACGCCACCCTCTCGATGCGATAGCCGGGCCGGACCACCGGTGCCACGTTCGACACCTGCGGCGCGCCACGTTGCGCCGGCAATTGCAAACGCTCCGCCACCAGCCGTCGCAACTCCGGCGGGCTCGCGCCCGAGGCTTTGCGTTTGGCGAACATCTGCGCGGCAATCGCGCGATTCATCGAGCGGATGGTTTCGCCGCCCAGCGAAGTGGATACCTGACCTGACGCCGTGCAGTTGAGATCGGCTGGTGGGCTCGTTGCAAACTCCGGCTCGGCGCCATCATTCTGACGTCCATGCAGCCAGCGTTCGAGCCATGCCGCCGTCGCTTCCCTGCGCGGCTTCGACCACCCGTGCGTATCGTCGTATTCGAAGAATCCAGCGCTGCCTTCCGCGCCCATCAAATTGAACAGCCGGTTTGCTTCTGCGTAGGTTGCGCGAGCACCGTCGATGGGAAAAAAATCGCGAATCGCCGTTAGCATCTCAACCGGCCGCGGCGCGAATGCGACCAGGAAGTCCGAAAAATCCAGACCGTCACGAATGAAGCCCGCAAAATCCTGCTCGGCGTCCTGCGGCCCAGGTACCGACCAGAGATTCTTCCACGATGTGATGTAGCAGGAAGGCACCGCAGCCGCGAGCCGGGTGTCCAGCGCGGCGAGATAGGCGGACTGTGTGCCGCCCCCGGAGTTCCCGATCACCGCGACGCGTTTGGGATCGACATCCGTGCGCGTCAACAGATAATCGATGCCGCGGATCCCATCCCAGATCTCCCACCGGGCGACGTTCGTCCCTGTGAGAAAACATTGCGCCCCAGCCATGTCGTGCTCGCGAACGCCGGCCCCAATCCGCGACTTGCCCGTGGCGGCGTCGAAGTACTCCAGGCGCTCACCCTGGCTCGGCGGATCAATAGCCATAACCAGAAAGCCTCGTTTGGCGAGCGCGATCCACATCCGCTGATACACTTCATACGCCTTGCCGGCATCGCTGTGGCCCGCGGTTCCCAGCACAGCGGCGAACGGGCGCGAGCCCGATGATGGCACATACACGTTTGCCGTCACGTAATAGTGCGGCTGGCTCTCGTACACGAGCTTCTCTATCGTATAGCCGTCGCGCTCGAGTTTCCCCGTAACGCGCGGGTTCAACGGAGTACGCTCCGGGAATCCGCCGATCTCCTTAAGCATCGTCGCGCGCACATACTCCTGCCGCTTTCGAACGTCGCGCGCATCGCGAATGGAGGCAATCGTCGCATCGCGCTCGCGCCACATGCGTTGAGCGATTCCGGTCAGATAACGATCCACCGTTCCAGACAAATCGGGGCGAACGGCAAGCGAGTCGTCGGCCGCCGCCAGCGCCGATACAATGCTCAGTCCCAGTAATAATGTGCGCATGACGTTTTAGAAAATCAGCTTCAATCCCAGTTGAATGATGCGCGGGTCCTTCGCGCTTTCGATTTTGCCGAAGCGGCTCGGCGTACTGACGCTCGCAAACGGGTTGTTGAAATTCGGATGGTTCAGCGCGTTGAACATCTCCACCCGGAACTGCGCGCCCATTCGCTCGACGATCTGAAATCGCTTCAGGATGCCGAGGTCGAGGTTCGCGTAGCCCGGCCCACGGAGCACGTTGCGCGGCGACGTCCCGAAGGTGCCGAGAGTGGCCGGGGTGAACGCCGCGGTGTTGAAGTACTTCGCGATCTTGTCTTTCCGGTCGCGATCCGACGGCAAGGACGGGTTGCCAGTCACATCGGCGTAGTCGGATCCGATGCCGCTCAACGAGCGGTCTGTTCCCGACAGCACCGAGAATGGCGTGCCGCTTTGCAATGTCAGGAATCCGGAGGACTCCCATCCGCCAACCACGTTGCGCATCACCCCGTTCGATTTGGTCAAGCGGGGCAGCGTGTACACGTACGACAGAACGAACCGGTGCGGAATGTCGAAATCGGCAACCGCCCGGTTCGCCAGGCGGCTGTACGGAATGATCGAAGTCCCTTGACCGGGCGTGGGATCCGCCGACGCTTCGTCGATCGACTTCGACCACGTGTAGTTCGCATCGAAGGACAGGTTGGCACCGGCGCGCCGCTCAATCGAAAACTGAAGCGCATGGTAGCTCGAGTTGCTATCCGAATAGGCGTTCAGGACGCTGCCGTAATCGGCGTAGGGCCGCCGTTGTTGGATGTTGGCTACAGTTGACGCTCCTGGAACGTACCGCGCGTAATTGATGTCGAGCGGATACGACAGGCGCCGCCCCAGGTTTCCGACATAACTGGCGCGCGCAGCGAGGTTGCGCACAATCTCCCGCTCGATGGTGAAGTTGAAGCTCTCCTGATAGCTCGGACGAAAGCCGTTCGCGAAGACGCCGAACTGGCCGAGCGGCTTTACGAAGGCGACGTCCTTGGGCGGATCGAACGGCGCGAACGCCGCGGGAAACGGATTGGTCGTCGTCCCGTAGGGGTTGTTGAACGGCACGCCGTAATTCACGATCTGCGGGCTGAAGGGCGACGAATCGACGAACGTGTTGTACAGCACCGTGAATTGCGGATTCCAGAACACGCCGGCCCCGCCGCGAATCACCGTTTTCTCGCCGTGCGGGTGCCAAGCAAACCCGATCCGCGGGCTGAAGGATGGATAGTATGGATCGAAGCCGCCGCTCGGACATCCCGGATCTCCGGCGTTCAAGTAGCCCAGCGGAGCATTCGGATAGCGTGTGGACTGCGCGCCTGGCGCGAAACACTGCACGCGGCCCAGGCTGTCGTGGAACGGCAATTCCGGATCCCAGCGCAGTCCGAGAGTCAACGTGAGCTCCGGCCGCACGCGCCATGTATCCTGCGCGAACACGCCGCCGCGATTGCCGTACAGGTCCTTGTACTCGCCGCCGCCCTGCCAGAACTGATACACGCTGCCGAGCATGAAATCGGCCATGGCGTTGCCGGTAATCGAGCCGTTGAACGTAAAAAGGCCCATCGTGCGAAAATCATTTTTGATGTTGTTTGTCGTGCGCAGATACTCGCCGCCGAACTTGATCTCATGCGCGCCGCGCATCCACGTTAAGGTGTCTCTCACCTGCGTGTCGGAATCGTTCTTGTCGTAGTACCAGCCGGGCCGCGACAAGAATCCGCCGCTGACGCTGATGTAAACGGCAACTGGCTTCTTCACAGCGATGCCCTGAACGCCGGCATCGGCGGCGGACAGAGGCAGTTGCACGGCCGTCCAATCGTTCAGCGTCCGCCGTGCGCGATAAGTGAAGGTCGCATCGTTTAAAAGCGCGGGGGACAGAGTCCAGACATCGCTCGCAGTCCACTGGCTGTAAGGCTGCTCCGTCCGCGCCGCGTCGGACGTATACATCGAGGCATAATCGTTCACGTTGGCGGTGAACGGACGCGAGAACTTCGTATAGAAGTAGCGTCCGGTCACTCGATGTTGCTGGAGATTCCAGTCCACCTTGCCGGTGTATTCGCTCGTATCCGGCTTGCTCGGAAATCCTGTAAAGCGCGACCCGTCGGGCGTGGCGGAAACGGGCAGATACTTCAAAAACGCCTTGGTCACCGGACTCAACCGGTCCGCGGGAATCTGATTGCCCGGGAACTGCTTGCCAGTCACCGGGTCGATGACGGGAGCGAAGCCCGAGAAATCGCCCGTGCGCATCGCGGCGGTCGGCAGCACCTGGCGGGTGAGTTGTGGATCCGTACGCAGGGTGGTCCGCTGGTACGCAAAGAAGAAGAACAGCTTGTCGTGAACAATAGGACCGCCGAACGTCCCGCCAAACTGATTGCGCTTCAGCGAATCGCGCACCGGCGCGAAGAAATTGCGGGCGTTCAGTTGCCCATTCCGAAGAAATTCGAAAACGGTGCCGTGGAACTGGTTGGTGCCGGATCGCGTGATCACGTTCACCACAGCGCCCGTTGCGTTTGCGTACTCGGCACTGAAATTGTTGGTCTGAACGCTGAACTCCTGGATCGCGTCCGGGTTCGGGAACAGGCCGCTATAATTGCGATACGAGTCCGTGTTCATGCCGCCGTCGAGCGTGTACGCGACCCCATTCGAACGCGATCCGTTAACGACGAATGCGTTGCCTTCGCTCGAACTCTGGGCCTGCGAAATGACGCCCGCCTGTGTGGTCATTAATTGTGTGATGTCGCGCCCGTTTAGCGGCATCTCGACAATGCGCTGCTGGTCCACAAGCCCGCGCAGCGCCCCGCTTTGCGTATCGATGATGGGGGCGGAGGCTTCTACCGTGACCGCCTCGGCAACTCCGCCGACGGCCAGGGTCGCATCGATGTTCGCGTTGTCGTTAACCGCGAGCGTAATGCCGCTTTGGACGTAGCGCTGGAAGCCCGACTTCTCGATGGTGACGTTGTACTTGCCTACCGGCAGCAGCGGCAGACGGAATGCGCCGTCATCGCCCGACGGGCGCGACATGGCGAAGCCCGTCTCTGTGTTTGTGGCGGTGACTGTGGCGCCGGGGACCACCGCTCCGGTATTGTCTTTCACCAGCCCCACGATGTTTGCGGTCGATTGCGCAAAGCACGCGGACGCACAACAAAGCAGAACCAATTGAAGACAGCTACGCCGAAAACACGTCAGGTTCGTATACATTATTTTAGATGTTAGCCTAACTCCGGCTTGCATGGGTTGCGGTGTACGTCCATTGACTCGGACCCGCGCACTCTGTTGTAATCGCGCCGTGGCCGAGCCCGAGTATTCCACGATCGAGAAGAACTTGAGGGCCACAATGCGGTTCTTTGGCGAGGCAAGCGGAACAGGCGATATTCAGGAGCGCGACGGCCTTTTGCTGATCGATTCGGGGGTGAATTACGCGGTCTTTAATATCGCGATGTTCAGCCAAACCATCGATACCGCCGATGCTCTGGCGCGTTGCCTGTCGGAGGCCGGATCGTATTTCGCGGCGCGCCGTACGCGGTGGTCGATCTGGGTGTGCGAACAGATGTTATCGACGGGCGTGCGAAAACGGGCGCCAGCAATGTTTGCCGGTAAAGGTCTCAGGCGGTTAACCGAGGCCCCCGGAATGATCGCCGATCGAATCCATCCGGCCCAGCGCGCTTTGCCTACGATCGAGTGCCGCGCGGTGAACGATGCAGCAACCCGCGCCAATTTCGCGCACCTCACGTCGCTGAATTTCGATATCCCGTTTGCGACCTGCCGCGCGGTGTACACCAACCCCAAAGCCTGGCAACACGATTACCGGGGTTACGTCGGATATCACGCTGGCGTTGCCGTTGCGACCGTGGCCGCCGTTGAGGCCGCGGGTTCCACAGGCATCTACTCAGTGGGCACGCTTCCTCAACACCGTCGTAAAGGTTATGCGGAAGCACTGATGCGAACAGTGATCGCGGAATACACACGCTCGACAGGAATCGAACGCACGGTCTTACAGGCCACTCGCGCGGGCTGCGAGATGTACCGGAAGATGGGGTATCGCACCGCCGCGCACTTCACCGTTTACATGAGCTGACAGTCTGTGTACCATCGAGACCTGTGCCCACCATTCAACTCACGGATCAGGCCGGATTCGATATCGACGCCAATGTTGCTCCTGGATCGGCACTGCTGCGCTACTTCCGTTCGCTACCTTCGATGGTGTTCGAAGGCGGCAATCTCGCGAACATGCAAGGCCTGACCCTTGATCAACCGCTGGTCAGCAAGCTTAAATCAGGGCTCACCCTCAAACAAAATGTAGCGCTGGGGAACGGCATGCCGGCGCTGATGATCCAGGCCGGAACACACGGTTCATTCGAGGTTATCGCGCGCAAGCCGGACGCGGCGCAGTTGTTCGACCCGGATCTCTACGGCGATGGAATCGAGATACCCGAGGGCGCATGCTTCGTGGGAGTGCGTCTGGAGGCGTCCGCAACTGCCGGCGCGACCGTGAAAGAAGGTGAAGCCGGGTTTGGGATTGAGGGCGGCGGCTCGGTGGAGTTCGCGAATTATCGGAATTTCGCAGTAAACGGCGGGACGACGCTGGCAGGGGCGCTTCAGCAAACGATCGGCGGTTTCGTGATCCCGGCGCGCGCGAGCGACCTGTCCGAAATTCCGGTTGGCGGGATTGCGACGGTCACCGGACACGGATTGCTGAAAGTCTCAGTAAGCGCGGAATTGCTGGCGACCGCGAACCCACTGCTCACAGTTCCGCTGCCCGGACCCTTACCGACGCCATCGATCAAGGCGGGCGGCTCCGTTGCTGTGGCCGCGTCGTATGAGATGCGCGGCGAATACCAAATGCGCGTGCGCGTGCTGGCCGGGGGCATTGTCCGCGTGGGTTGGTACCGCTCGAAAGCAACCGAGTTGTCCGTGAACGTGACCGCCAGCGAAGGACTCGCGGGTGGATTTGGCGACACTGATCTGTTCGGTACCGTCCTGGGCGCAATCAGCAGCGATCCCACAGCGGACCGGCGCGAGTTGGCCGCGGCAGGTGTTTCGGATCAACAAGCCGACGGCATCCGCAGTGCTGTAGCTGCTGCCGTCCAGCGACGGCTCGAACTGGCGATCTCCACCGGGATCCGTTCCTTGCACGAAGGCGACGCCGCATTTCTTTATGACATCGACGTCGCGGCGCTATCGCCAGAATCGTCGCGCGCAATCGATGAGGCGTTGGCCGGCGATCTGACCGGTCTTCATTCTAAAGCGCCACTGGCCGCAGTTACGTGTGTACACAGCATCGTGGGCACGCTTCGGAGCGACAGCCTTACGCTGAAGGTGAACCTGCTCGGGATTTACAACTTCATCTCGATCGGCAAACTGGTGAGCGCGGGGACCATATTGCATGAGCCGGTTACGGGCTCGCTGGTAATTACTGACGAGAACACGGCAACCCGGCTGCGCGCCGGACTGTTGAACTTCGGGGCGGATCCGGACAAAGTGCGGCGCGTGCTGGCCGAAACATTTCTCATCACGGCTGTGTATAGAGGCTCGAACCAGGGCGTCGCCTCGATCGCACTGTCGAGCTCGCACACTTTCTTCAGCCTCGAAGACCACACATCACGCGCACACATGCGGCAATTCGTTCAGGCGGCCGAAGCGCTGGGGTTGCTAAGCGACGCGGAAGCCGCGCTGCCGGCTGGAGTTCAGGACTTTGGCCGTTCCATGATCGATGCCGAGACCCGCTACGACGACGCGCTCACCGAGCGTTTGTTTGTGGACGAGTTCAATCGTCCGTTCCCGGTCGCGTTTTACGAGCGTGCCGGCCGCGAAGCTTTGCAGTTGCTCGTTCGGGAAGACGCGCCTGACGCCCAGCGCCGGGGACCCGCGATTGACGACGATCAGTGGGCCAGGATGAAGGACCGGGGGCAGTTTAATTTTGGACCGCTGTTTCCAGGAGTGCGGGCGCCGGTGCTGGGTGCGATCGTGTCCGACTATACGGCGATCGTTTGGTGGGCGGGCGCGATGGCGGGCGCGGCTCAAATCATCTCGGCGCTGAACGATTTGCTGCGGGCTACACCGAAGCCGGCTGCGGACCAACCGGCTCTCGTGAAGCTTCGGAAACAGCTTGCAGATCACTTGGGGGAAGTTTCGAAAGATACCGCGGAGGAGTTCGGCCAGCCGTGGGGTTTGGTGGCCATGAACCAGGTAGCGAACCGCCGCGCTGAAGCGAGCATCGTCATCAGCAGCCCGAAGCTGTCGATTACGCGTACGCGCAGCCTCGCCGCCGGTGTATGAATCGTGCGCGGCGCGGCACTCGTTTTACTCATTCCCGCACTGACCGGCCAGACTCTAGCGATGACGGATTGCACTCTCATCGGTCCTCGCACCGGCGCATCGACACCTCACAGCAGCATCGTTGTGAGCGGCGATCGGATAGGGGCGTGTGGTCGAGCGGCCTCAACGCGGACTCCAGTGGGCGCCCGGATTGTGCGCGCGACCGGCAAGTTCGTCATTCCCGGATTGTGGGATATGCATGTCCACGCCGGCGAAATCGAAAAGGACTGGTTCCCGCTTTACCTGGCAAACGGGGTGACTGGTTTGCGCGAGATGGCGGCCTGTGCAAGCCCGCTCTGCCACCGATCCCACCGGTACGTCGACACTCCTGGCACCGCTTCGCGGAACACTCCGTGACTACTCGGGTCTGTTGTCGCAGGGGTTTTGTCAAATGGTCAACCTCCGAATCGCCGACTTAATCCGCCAACAATCGCGCTTTCGGGTAGGCTTAGCGCGAGACCGTTACTCGGACACTGCCATTTTGTCTCGCACCGACGGTTCGGGTTCGGTGGCGAAAACAGAATACACCACGCCAGCGATCGCGGCACCTATGATCGGCGCCAGCCAGAACATCCATAGCTGTTCGATCGCCCACCCGCCCACGAACACTGCCGGACCCGTGCTGCGCGCCGGATTCACCGACAGA